>JBFOMC010000043.1:0-8744 GCA_040830565.1 Flavobacteriaceae bacterium | reverse complement strand
TTCTCCGTTAAATTGGCAGAAAAAGGAGCAAAGATTATCGCAGCCGATGTAGATGATGAGTTTCAGGCCTTTCTCCAAAACCGTATTGAAAAGGACAACCTGGAAAACATAGAAACCCGTAAAATACCGTATGATTCCCCTGGCTTGAAGGAAGGCGAGGTAGATATGGTATTCATTGTGAATACCTACCACCATATCGAAAACCGTTCGGAATACTTTGCCAAGGTAAAAAAGGGAACCAAACCTGACGGAGAGCTGGTCATCATCGATTTTTATAAATCTGATATCCCTGTAGGCCCGCCTTTAGATCATAAGATCTCCATGGATGTGGTGATCAATGAACTCAAAAAAGCGAACTATACCTCCTTTGAGGTCAACGTAGATTTGCTGCCATATCAATATATTATTAAGGCGAAATAAGTTGATTTTGGTAATCAAGAAAAAAGGATTTTTTACAAGATTGCACGGATAACAGCAATTCAAATAAAGGATGAATTCGATTTCTAAAAAATACCCAATACACCGAAGAATTTTGGTTAACCTACCATTAAAGAACTAGAAATGAAAAAGTCTTTCAAGTTTTTATGGATAGCATTATTTGGTTTCATTCCATTTTTTTCAACTGCCCAGATAATTACAGTAAATGGTGCAATAGAACCTCAAGAAATGGGTCTAGCACTTATTCATGAGCATATAATGGTTGACTGGATCGGGGCCGACAGTACGGGCTATCATCGTTGGAATCGGGATAAGATTGTCGAACGCGCCCTACCCTTTCTAGAGGAGCTTAAAGTATATGGGGTCACATCTTTTTTGGATTGTACTCCGGCCTACCTTGGTCGCGACCCTTATGTGTTGAAGAAATTAGCGGAGCTGAGCGGGATCAACATCCTTACCAACACTGGGTATTATGGAGCAAGGAACAACAAATTTATTCCTAATAGGCTAATGAACGATTCTCCAGGGCAAATGGCGGAGCACTGGATCAATGAGTATAACCATGGCATCGATGGCTCGGGGATAAGACCAGGGTTCATAAAAATATCAGTGGAAGATCAAGATGTCCTTTCGGAAACGCATGAGAAATTGATAAGGGCCGCGGCACTGACTCATTTAGAAACCGGAATGACCATTGTCTCGCATACCGGAAAGGATGGACCGGCGATGGCACAGCTAAAAATACTGAAGGAAATGGGTGTGTCTCCCGAAGCATTTGTTTGGACCCATGCCCAGAACGGAACTATTGACGGCTACCTAAGAGCGGCGGGTCAAGGAGCATGGATTTCGCTCGACCATGTGAACGGGCAATCAAACGACGGTTCTGGAAATATAACATGGTTCGTCAAAACACTTTTGGCACTTAAGGCCAAGGGAGTATTGGATCATGTACTTATTTCACATGATGCCGGATGGTACAGGGTAGGAGAAAAGAATGGCGGGAATTTCAGAGGGTATACGGATTTGTTTACCAAGCTCGTTCCTCGGCTTAAAGCAAATAGCTTTACCCAAAAGGATATCGACTTGATATTAAAAGAAAATCCGCAAAGAGCTTTTACAATTCAAATCCGAAAAGGGTAGATAAAGTTCAATAGAACGATCCTTTTACTGAACTTTTTGGCGACAAATATTTAAGAATTTCTTTTAACTAAACCGTATACAAGGTTACGGTTTGTTGTTTTCCTCTTAATGCAATCTCCCCAACCATGGTCGGTTTAAAGGGTGACAATCCTAATCTTAACTTATCGAGTAGATTACTAGAGATTAAAAGGTCTACTCCTAGTTCATTGCATTTAGATTGGATCCTGGCAGTGGTGTTAAGTACATCCCCGGAAAAACAGATGTCACGCTTTACGATACCTATCTCACCAGCCATAACATCACCATGATGCAATCCGGCCTTAAATTCAGGAACAATACCGTCATAGTAATGATTATAGTACGAGGCCTTCTTTTGCAGCAGTTCGCGAATAGTAAAGAAACACCTCAGTGCGTTAGCATTTTTGGTGCCCAAATGCGTTTTCCAACTTATTACAATTTCGTCACCCACGTATTGGTAGATTTCCCCTTTCGAATGTAATATACCTGGTGTAACATCCTTATAAACCTCTTTTAAAAAAGCAAAATAGCGGTCTTCCCCCAATTTTTCTGCGATAGTCGTTGATCCTCTTAGATCTAAGAACATAAAGATACGTTCTTCTCTTCTGGGATGGAAGTACTTACCCAGCAAAAAGGAAACAAACACTCCTGGGCCATACTTGTCGTTTACAAGCAACGCAATTAATGTAATAATTACAATCACCAGCCAAAACAGATAGTTATTTAAGATATTTAGCGAGGTAATGTCCATCCATGTTGCACGAAATGCCCTAGAATGAAAAAATGGAACATCTAGTTGGCTTGCATTAACATATAACTGACCTAGTATTGCAATTATGAAATAAGCGGCTGTATAGGATAAAAATATATGTAGCAAGGATCTACCATAAGATTTTGTCCTTAGCCATTTTTCCCAGTAAAGAACGATGAGCCCGCCTCCGATAAGTCCGGCCACTAAACCGGTAAAGATGCTTGCTGTAAAATATCCAGACAAATTGAGTCTGGTCATATCATAGTCGAAATAAAGTAGGGTTGAATAGAAGGTAAAAAACTGGAGCATGTTGATCAGGACCCAGAACAAAGTGATCCATGCTATTTTCCTAAGCTGGCTTTTGTGTTTGGATTGGAAAGTTATTGATCTCATTTTTATTCAATGGAGTACGTGTATGGGTTTGGAATATATTTAACCTGTTCTTTAAATATAATGGACAAACGAGTCAAGTTCCTTATTTAATCTCCAATAATCCAGTAGCTAAGGTTAGACATTTAGTACTTGACCTATTCAAAATTAGCATAAACTTATCTCTAGAATGAGGCCTGTTCGTTCTAACTATACGTTCTGTCGTGTGATCGCAGTTTGTTCCATTCGTCCGTGGCCTTAAAGAAACTTTTATCGCTGGGGTGCAAGTGTTTTTTGATCACTTCTTCATTGAGTTCTATCCCTAGTCCTGGTGCTGTAAGTGGCACATTGGCAAAGCCTTTGTCTATCATTTTAAAGCCACCAACTGTGGTGACGAGGTCTTCCCACCAGGATAGGTCTACGGAATGATGCTCCAGGGCAAGGAAGTTTTGACTGGCTGCAGCACAATGCACATTGGCCATAAAAGAGACCGGGGTGCCAGCCTGATGCATGGCCATGGCAATACCAAATTCCTCGGCATAATCCGCGATGCGTTTGGTTTCTAATAGGCCACCTGAGGTCGCCAGATCCGGATGTACGATATCAACCGAACGCTCATGTATCAGGGGTTTAAAGTTTTCCAGGTAATGGATGTCTTCCCCGGTAGTGGTAGGAGTCTCTATAGCTTCAGTTATAGTTCTCCATTGGGTGGTGTGTTGCCAGGGTACCATATCTTCAAACCAGGCCAGCCTGTATTTGTCCAGGGCTCTGGCCAGCCTGATACCGTTATTTAGATCGAAATGCCCGTAATGGTCTGTAGAAATCGGAATTTCATAGCCGACCATATTCCTTACATTTTCGACTACTTGCTGCAAATGCTCTAAACCTTTTTCGGTGATCTGTATCTGAGTAAACGGATGGGCTGTATTGGCATAAGACATGGAATTTTGCATATCCCCCCACTGACTCAGATTACCATTGGCGTCTTCCCAGAACTTGCCGTTCACCACAGTGCCCGGAATACCTTTTAATTCTCCGATAGATACATCCATTTTTAACCAGGTATAACCCTGATCTTTTACCCTGTAATTGATGAGGCGCTGTTGTTCCTCTGGCGAGCCTGCTTCAGGGGTGTCTGCATATAGACGAATTTTATCTCTATACCGGCCGCCAAGTAATTGCCAGGCAGGCACATTGTAGGCCTTTCCACAAAGATCCCACAAAGCCATTTCGACGGCACAGACCCCGCCGGCCTGCCGTGCAGGGCCTCCAAATTGCTTGATGGTCTTAAAGATCTTTTCGACATTACAGGGATTCTGACCTAGAATTCTACTTTTTAGAAATAAGGCATAGCGCACATCGGCCGCATCTCTTACTTCACCCAGCCCGTAAATGCCCTGGTTGGTGTCGATTCTTATGATTGCTGTGCCTCCCATGACGTTGGTAAGGGCATATCGCATATCGGTGATCTTCAGCTCGGACGGAGAGGAATTTCTATTCACTTTTGAAGTAGCAGCGGAGAGCGTATCCTCATAGGCATAACCCGCGAATCCTGAAAGTGCAATACCACCAAGGGCCGTGCTTTTTAAAAAATTTCGTCTGGCATTAGAAGTTTTAGGGTCTTGTTGCTCCCCCAAGCGGGATTGTGCATAAGCAGTTTCTTCCTTTTTTGTTTTAGCAATCAGTTGTTGAAGTGTATTTTTCATAAGTGTATATTTTAAGGTTGATGATCTAAGAAGGTTTTCCTTTTAAAAGTACATATATATTTTATGCATAAGGAATTATGTAATGGCAACCGAATTAACATTTTAACTTCAATATTTTTATTTTCTTGGAAAAATTGCCCGGTAGGGCATTATGCTTTAATTTGGGACAAATTGAAACGGTATGGGAACAAGAAGAAATTTTATAGAAAAACTTACCCTTGCGGGAATGGGGGTACCCCTTGTGTACAATAGTACCAACTTATTTGCTGCTTCCGGACCCACCTATGAAGGGCCAGTACTGAGAGTAGCTATTATGGGATTAGGTAGTTACGGTTCAAGGGTAGCTAGAGGCATGGAACAATGTAAAAGGGCCAAATTGGTGGGTGTCATTAGTGGAACTCCTTCTAAGATAACTGCCTGGAGGGAGAAATATGGGATTCCGGAAAAGAATTGTTATAACTATGAAAACTTTGATGCGATTAAAGACAATCCGGATATCGATGCGGTTTATATCATTACTCCAAACGGTTTGCATTGTGAACAAACCAAACGGGTTGCCAAGGCAGGAAAGCATGTGATCTGTGAGAAGCCCATGGGCATAAATGCGGCTGAAGGTCAGGAAATGGTAGATGCCTGTAAGGCTGCTAATGTGAAGTTGTTGATCGGGTACCGGATGCATTTTGAACCTAAAACTGTTGAAGTCATTAGAATGCGTAAGGAGGGTGAATTTGGAACCATAAGATTCTTCCAAGGGCAATCTGGGTTTAGGATCGGTGATCCCACTCAATGGCGTTTAAATAAAAAACTAGCCGGAGGCGGGGCCATGATGGATATCGGTATATATTCGATCAATGGGGCCCGATATATGGTTGGGGAAGAACCAATATGGGTCACTGCCCAGGAGACCAAAACGGATCCGGTAAAATTCAAGGAAGGTGTAGATGAGACCATACAGTTTCAAATGGGTTTCCCCAGTGGAGCAGTAGCGAGTTGCCTTTCTACCTATAATATGAATTATTTAGATCGATTTTTCCTGAACGGAACCGATGGTTTTGCGGAAATGCAACCTTCTACCGGTTACGGACCCATCGAAGGACGTACGCATAAAGGGAAGTTGACCCAGCCGCATATTACCCATCAAACCCTTCAAATGGACGGAATGGCGCAAATCATTTTTGATGATATACAGCCCATTGTTTCTGTTGATGGTGAAGAGGGGGTTAAAGATATGAAGATCATTGATGCCATTTTTGAGGCGGTCAAAACAGGCGGAAAAGTAATGCTTTAGGATTCAGCCTCTTCCAATATAGGGCATTTGGTTAGCCATTACTGTGATAAACGGAACGTTGGTGCCTAATGGTAGGTCTGCTAGGTACACTACCGTATTTGCCACGTCTTCAACTTTGATGGTGGGTTCAACTTTTTGTGATCCATCAGCTTGTAATATTCCGCTTTCCATTTTTTTGGTCATTTGGCTAGTTGCATTTCCAATATCAATTTGGCCAACAGCAATATTGAATTTACGCCCATCCAGAGAACTAGCTTTTGTTAGTCCGGTAATAGCATGTTTGCTGGTAGTATAAGGTACCGAAAGGGGCCTGGGGACATGTGCCGAGATGGACCCATTATTGATGATACGACCCCCTATCGGATCTTGTTGTTTCATTAGTTTAAAAGCTTGTTGGGTGCATAGAAATGCCCCAGTTACGTTAGTGTCTATGACCTTTTGCCAATGCGACAGACTAAGCTCTTCCAAGGGTTTTGTTGGGGCAGTGATACCCGCATTATTAAACAGCAAATCGAGTCGGCCGAAGGTTTTTTCGGTTTGCTCAAAAAGATGTTGCACGTTTGCAAGATCAGTAATATCCGCTTTAACCACAAGGGTTGATTGATCTCCGCATAGGTTTGCAGTTTCTAAAAGTTGCTCTTCCCGCCTACCGGCCAGCACTACATTCCATCCGGCCTTGGAGAGGGCCAGGCAGGTTGCTCTGCCTATTCCTGAACCGGCGCCGGTAACCACTGCAATTCTTTGTTTCTCGGACATGGACTTTAGGAGTTAAGAATTAAGAGTTAAGAATTAAGAGTTAATAATTATGAGTTATGGAAGTTAGTTTTTTTTCAGGACTAACTGCAAGGAACTTGCAGATTCAAACGCTATCTTGAATTAGGGAGGGGTTGGTAAACCCCTAAGCCAAAACTTCATCTTTTAGAACCGCCAGAGTTGCAGCTAGCTCTTAAAGAGTATAGTAGCTGGTTGATGACCCTAAGGATGGAAAACTAAGGGTGATGAGTTACAAGATTGGTCAAAGGTTCTCCTCGGACAAACTGAATGATATTCATGGCGGCGAGCCTGGACATTTCATCTCTGGCTTCTACCGTCGCGGAGCCTATATGAGGTAGTACCGCAACGTTTTCCATTTGTAGTAAAGGGTTATCCGGACTCATAGGTTCCGGATTGGTAACATCCAGGCCTGCTCCCCAAAGGGTTTGGTTCTGCAGGGCGTCAATCAGATCTTCTTCATTGTGAATACCCCCTCTGGCGGTGTTTATGAAAATGGACGAAGGCTTCATGCTTTTAAAGGCCTTGGCGTCAAACAGTTCTTTGGTCTCTCCGGTAAGTGCAGCATGTACCGAAAGCACATCACTTTGGGCAAGCAATTCCTCAAAAGAAACCCATTTGGCACCGACTTCGTTTTCTGCCTCTTTGTTAGGCTTTCTGTTATGATAGATCACTTTCATATCATACGCTCCCGCGCATCGTTTGGCAAATTCAGTCCCTATTCTCCCCATTCCAAGAATTCCCACGGTCTTTCCTTTTAGCTCCTTACCCAAATTTGCTTTAGGCCTAAAATGCGTCCATTTCCCGGCAGCAATTTGCTTGTGCATATAACAGAACTTCCGCGCCACGGCTAACATTAAGCCAAAGGCAATATCTGCAGTGGCGTCGGTCATCGCATTTGGGGTATTGGCTATGGGAATATTAAGCTCCGCTGCCGTTTTCAGATCAATATTGTTATAGCCAACCGCATATTGAGAGATGAGTTTCAGATGTTTATTGTTTTCCAGAAACTCATTATTTATGGAATAGATGCTAGAGGAAAGAAGGATGTCATGTTCTTTGGAGGCCTCTAAAAGTTGCTGTGAATTCATAGGGAGATCATCAGACCATACCGTGACATCCAGTCCTTCTTTGCGAAGCATCTCTATACCAATTTCAGGGATGTTTATAGAAACCAGAACTTTCATAAAAAAGCATTTTATTTCAGCAAATTCAGAATTTAGTATTCCAGAAGTTCTATCTTCCGAAAATCGATGGGATGACTGTTAGATTGAAGTGAGAGGTAACCCCCACGAACCTTTAAATTACCATCAATAATAAATTCTTTTGCTGTTTCGTTTTCAGGATTGTAAGTAGGGTTTTTATAGGATAGAATTTCTTCTCCGTTTACAAAATGTGTTATTTTATCTTCTCTCACTTCAATTTCCAAAGTTACCCATTGATCGCCATGAAAGGTTCTACCTAGCTGAGGTGGTGTGCAGTAAGAAGTGTTTTTTACTCCGTCAAATTCGACAAACATTCCATTGGCACATATGGCACCAACTGGTCTTTCATCCGTGCCATTTCCACCATGTAGGTTATATTCCAGACATATTGGAAAAGGCTGATCCAGTTTGTGCGTTTCTGGTGGTTGGCCGTGAAATTGGATGCCGCTGTCACGAAAACCCCAAACCGGCGCTCCCGGCGCCGTCTCTCCAACAAAACGATACTCCGCTTTAAAGCGGTAGTTATGCAGTTTCTTATTAAAATATAGCGCACCGAAACGCTCATTGAATTCAGGTCCGTAAGCATCATATCGTACACTCAATATTCCATTTTCCACACGGAAGGTGTTTCCGAAATTCTCCCCAAGAGGATGCCCATTTATCTTCATGGTCCAGCCCTCCAGATCTTTCCCATTGAAGATACTTACCCAGTTTCCAGAGACGGATTTTTCGGTATCCAGGGTAACTTTCTCTTTTTGCGAAATGGCCTTTTGACTTGTATACGAGAATAAAGCCGTGAGGGCCAGCAGAGATAGAAATTTTACTGTTTTAAGTTGAAAGCTTTTCATATAAAGTGTTCTTAGGTGATGGTATTATTTCAAATGTAAGATAATTGTTTTGGGCAGACTAAGAGATCAGGCTTGTACAGACGTCTTCTGTTTTCCAATTTAAAACCTGACAGTGCGATAGTTTTCTTAAATTAGAAATCAAATAACTTTCCTATGAAAACATTTCCAAAATATCTGCTTTTATGTTTATTGTTGTGCACCCTATCTTTT
>JBFOMC010000042.1:0-49491 GCA_040830565.1 Flavobacteriaceae bacterium | reverse complement strand
TATTGGGGAGCCACAGGAGGTGGAGCTCTGGGTACGGCTCAGCGGGTGTTTGATGTTACGATGGAAGGCAATCTGATTCTTGATGATTACGATATCAATGCGGATGTTGGGCCTCAAACGGAGGTGACCAAGAACTTCCCGGTTACTATGACAGATGGTACATTAAACCTGAACTTTGATGCCACAGGCATTAACGGAGTAGATCAACCTAAGCTGTCTGCGATAGAGATTATCGGGAATATGGCTCCTGCAGACCCGCCAGTTGCTGTGGCTTCCTCTGATGTTACAAGTGGTGATCCCGATCTAACGGTGAATTTCACCGGAAGCAATTCCACAGATGCCACGAGCTTCTCATGGGACTTTGATGATGGAGGTAGCTCTACACTGGCCGATCCACAACACGTATTCACCGCACCTGGTGTATATAATGTTGAGTTAACGGTCACTGGTCCTGGCGGATCCGACATGGCCACAGTTCAGATCACGGTTAACGATCCCGTTGCTGGCTTCGTGAAAAGGATTAACGCAGGTGGTCCGGCGCTATCGCATTCGGGACTTTTATTTGAAGCTGACCAGGATTTTGACGGAGGACGTGCCTATACAAATGCTTCTGCTGAAGTAGCAGATCTGTATAAAACAGAACGCAGTTCTAACCAAAGGGAATTTGACTACAATGTTCCTTTGGCTGATGGGCAGTACGAAGTAATTCTGCATTTCGCTGAGATCTATTGGGGTGCTACAGGCGGTGGTACTGGTGGAGCAGGATCACGAATATTTGATGTAGCGATTGAAGGTACAACACTCTTAGATGACTACGATATCAATGTAGATGTAGGACCACAAACTGAAGTTACGAAGACTTTTATCGTGACTGTTTCAGACGGAACACTGAATCTGGCCTTCAATGCCCTTGACCCGGATGGTGTGGACCAACCTAAACTCTCGGCCATGGAGATTCTGGGAATAGTCTCAGGAAGCGGTGCCAAGGAAAATTCGGATGCGGTTTCGGAAGAGACTGACGATATTGCAACCGGTACCGATCTGGAGAAGGATCCTATTGTTCTCCTGGGTGTTAGAGTGTATCCGAACCCAGCCGTAGATGAGATCAATATTGAAGTTTCCAATGCCCAAAATGGCGTTTCAGAGATTTACGTACATGACATGTTGGGTAGACTGGTAGCCACATATAAGGCTTCGGATATTGGAAGCGGCAACATTTATCTATTGCCCATCCACAGACTGGAAGGAGGCGTTTACAATATCAGTATTGTTGATGGTAAAGGTATTGTAACTAGTGAAAGAATGATAGTGAAGGATTGATAGTTGTATAAGCTCATAGAAAAAGGGAAGCATTTGGCTTCCCTTTTTTATTTCGGAGCCTTTATCTAAACTTATTTATCCGCGACGGCAAGGCTTCCGTTGGCCTCTTTTTCTTTAAGCTTTTTTACAAGATCTAAAGCGTCTGGTACCACGTCACTACACAGCACTATTAAAGAACCCTTTTGGGCATGAGCAACCGCATGATTTATGGCGTCGCTTTCAGAAGGTATAATAGTAGTTTTCTTTTTCGGGTTGGCCTTTTTTATACCATCATCGAGCATTCTTATTAGATCTTCCTCAGATTTACCTCTAAGGTGTTTGTCTTGCCTTATAATGATCTCGTCAAACATTTCCGCAGCTATACTGCCAATTTCATTATTGTCTTCTTCTCGCCTATCTCCAATACCTGCAATGATACCAACTTTTACCGTGGCATCCAGATTATCTGTAAACTTCTGTAATGCTCTCATTCCTGCCGGGTTATGAGCATAGTCGAGTAAAATATTGAAATCATTGAATTTAAAAAGATTTAAACGCCCGGGTGTTTGGGTTGCGGAGGGAATAAAGGTCTCCAGGGCCGCCTTGGTGTCTTCTATACTTATGCCCTGAACGTTGGCCGCAATAATAGCAGGCAATATGTTTTGTATCATAAAAGTGGCCTTCCCGCCATAGGTTAGTGGAATATTTTCGGCCTTCATGATCCGCATTTTCCAAGCTCCTTTACAAAGTGTCACATAACCGTTCTCATATACGGCGCTAATACCGCCTATTCTCTGTAAAGCCTTAATTCTTGGATTGTTCTCATCCATGGAGAATAGGGCAAGATTACAGTTGATGTTTCTTCTCATGTCGTACACCAGATCGTCATCGGCATTTAAAATTGCGTAGCCCCCTGGGAGTACAGTTTCCGGAATTACTCCTTTTACTTTCGCCAGCTGCTCTATAGTGTGAATGCCTTTTAACCCCAGGTGATCTGCGGCTACATTGGTCACTATTGCGACATCACAATTTTTAAAGCCAAGACCAGCTCTTAAGAGTCCGCCCCGGGCACATTCTAGCACTGCAAAATTGACCGTAGGATCTTTTAATACAAATTCAGCACTGGCAGGACCGGTGCAATCTCCCTTCATTAGGAGTCTGTTTTGTATGTACACCCCATCGCTAGTAGTGTAACCAACTCTATGACCCCTCATTTTAGCGATATGCGCAATTAATCGGCTGGTGGTGGTTTTACCGTTAGTTCCTGTAATAGCTACTATAGGAATCCGGCCTGTATCCCCTTGTTTGGGAAACAATTTATCAATCACCGGGGCAGCAACATTCCTGGGTAGGCCCGTGGTAGGAGCAAGGTGCATTCTAAAGCCCGGTCCGGCGTTCACTTCCAGTACAGCTCCTCCGGTTTCAGAAAGTGGTTTGCTTATATCACTGGTCATCACATCAATACCACAGATATCTAGGTCTATAATCTTAGAGATTCGTTCTGCCATAGAAACATTAGCAGGATGCACTATATCTGTCACATCTTCTGCGGTACCGCCTGTACTTAGGTTAGCCGTATCTTTTAAAACGAGTCGTTCTCCCTCTGCCAAAACGGAATCTTCGGTATATCCGGCATCAGCTATAATGGTCTTAGTAAGATCATTTATGGTGATCTCTGTAAGTTCTTTTTCATGACCATAACCCCTGCGAGGATCTTTATTTACCTCAGCTACTAATTCCTCAATAGTAGATTTTCCGTCTCCCACCACATGCGCCGGGGTTCGTTTGGCGGCAGCAACAAGGATGTTGTTAATGACAAGTAATCTATAATCTTCACCCGTAATATATTTTTCGACAATTACCCTCCTGGAAACCTCTTTAGCAGCTTTAAACGCTTCCAAGGCATGCTCATAAGAGTTGATGTCAACGGTGATTCCCCTTCCGTGATTGCCGTCAATGGGTTTTATTACCAGGGGATAGCCGACATACCTACAGGCAGCTTCCAGACTACTTTCCCTACTAATAATATCTCCTCTCGGGACTTCAACTTCGGCCTGTTCCAAAAGGTATTTGGTATCTTCTTTATCACAAGCCAGTTCTACACCAATACTGCTGGTCTCGCTGGTAACTGTGGCCTGAATTCGCTTTTGGTTAGCCCCATAGCCCAATTGGCACAGAGAATATTGATTCAGACGTATCCACGGGATTCCTCTACTTTCGGCTTCCTCTACAATAGACCCGGTACTCGGTCCCAGTCTTTGACTTTCCCTAAGTTCGCGCATGCGTTGAATATCTTCTTCAAGATCGTAGTCCTCTCCGGCAATAAGGGCTTCGCAAACCGCAACTGCCGCTTTGGCGGCGTAGCGCCCTACGTCCTCTTCTATATAAGAGAAAACCACATTGTATACTCCTTTTTCGCCATAGCCCCTGGTTCTTCCAAAACCGGTGTCCATACCCGCCAGGGTCTGTATTTCCAAGGCAATATGTTCAATAACATGACCCATCCAGGTTCCTTCTTCCACACGCATAAAAAATCCGCCTTCACAACCTTCTGAGCATCTGTGCGAATACATGCTGGGGAACATGGCTTTTAGCCTATCCAGAAATCCGGGAACCTTATTTGTCGGGTACTCTTCCATCTCCTCCAAATCCAGAACCATCACAATCAACTTATGTCGCCTTACGGACCAATAATTGGGTCCTCGCATTGCATTTATTTCTCTTATCTTCATAATACCTGAGCTTTAGTTAGTGTAGAGCGAATTTCATAAATATATGATATTTTTTCGGACATTAAACTTATTTTTGCAGCTAAATAATTGTGCAAATGGATATTAAAGGAACCCTGATACCTATTGGCGGGAATGAGGATAAAGGCAATGAAGCAGGAGAACAATATCACCTGGAATATATAGCCGATGGGATACTTTCTAGAGTGGTCAGAGAGTGCGGAGGAAATGATGCGCTGATCGTCGTGGTCCCTACAGCATCAAGTATTCCTGAAGAGGTAGGACAAAACTATCTGAATGCCTTCGGTAAATTGGGCTGTACCAATGTTGTCGTGTTAGACATTAGAGAAAGGGAAGCATCTGAAGACGAAAAGAATATTGATCTCATCAGACGAGCGGCTTGTGTGATGTTCTCGGGAGGAAACCAGTCTAAAATCACCGAGAAAATTGGGGGTACTTCAATACACGCCATCCTGAAAGAGAGATTTACCAAGGAAGCACTTGTCATCGCAGGTACCAGTGCCGGGGCAATGTGTATGTCCTTGGAGATGATAACCGGAGGAAGTAGTCAGGAATCCTTGGTTAAAGGAGCAGTCGGCATGGCCGAAGGGATGGGTTTTATACCAAATTTGATCATTGATTCGCACTTCATAAGAAGGGGGAGGTTCGGGCGACTCGCAGAAGCGGTAGCCAAGTTTCCAAATTTAATGGGAGTTGGCCTGGCAGAGGACACGGGCTTAGTGATTAAAAATTGTAACACCTTTGAAGTGATTGGTTCCGGGATGGTAATACTTTTTGATCCCAGAGATCTTAAGCATAATAATGTGGAGGTGCTTAAACAAGGGACCCCTATGTCTCTGGTAAACCTAAAGGCTCACGTGCTGACCAATGGGGATAAATTTAATATTACCAAAAGACAGGTAGAGGTATTACCCTTAGATGCGCCATTTATTACCGCCTAGTTGCGGTAGATTGCAATTTCTTCCCGACCTGTGGATGTTTTGCAGGCCCTGTACATTCCTTCAGTATTAAAGGGCATTGCTACATTCCCATGAGCATCAACGGCAATGAGGCCACCGTCGCCCTCAATATGTAGTAATCTTTCCTGAATTACCTGGGTACAGGCCTCTTCTAATGACAGTCCTTTGAATTCCATCAGACAGGAGACGTCATAGGCCACCACGGCACGAATGAAATATTCCCCACTCCCGGTACAAGACACAGCGCAGGTCTTGTTGTTGGCATAGTTGCCCACTCCAATCATTGGACTGTCTCCGACTCTTCCGTAGCGTTTATTTGTCATCCCACCAGTAGAGGTAGCAGCAGCAATATTCCCAGAGAGATCGCAGGCCACTGCGCCGACCGTACCAAACTTTTCATCCCCCTTAGCCGAATGATCTAGTTGAAAATGATCAGAATCTTTAATCTCCTGCCATTGTTCATACCGAAAATCATCGTGAAAATAATCCTCTGACTCAAGGGTATAATTCATTTTTTTCGCGAACTCCATGGCACCCTTTCCGGCCAGAAAGACATGATCACTATGCTCCATAACATCCCGGGCAAGGGCTACGGGATTTTTGATCCCAGTAACCAAAGACACGGCCCCGGCATTCAACGTTTTTCCATCCATGATGGAGGCGTCCATCTCATGGGATCCATCGGCTGTAAAGACACTTCCTTTTCCGGCATTAAACAGGGGAGAGTTCTCTAGTGTCTTTACGGCTTCTGTTACAGATTCAATAGATGTACCTCCGGATTGCAGCACCTTATAACCTTTTTCAAGCGCATTTGACAGGGCCTCTTTATAAGCAGCTTCTTTCTCTGAGGTCATCATACCTTTTAACAAAGTACCAGCGCCACCATGGATTGCTATGGAGAAATTTTTATGCATTAGCCCTTAGTTGAGTTGTTTTTGTTCAAGAATATGCGCGATAATGATAGGAGCGTGTATCCTGGAGTTTTCAATAAACCACTTATGGGTTTCCATTCCTCCGCAAATGACTCCCGCCAAATAGAGTCCTTTTACATTGGTCTCCATGGTATCCTGATTGTAATGCGGGAATTTTTTATCATCATCGGACAGTTGAATTCCTATTTTTTCCAAAAACTCAAAATTTGGCATATACCCGGTTAAGGCCAAAACAAAGTCGTTCTCTAATGTTAGCTCTCCGTCTTCGGTAGAAATAACAATTTCTTCCGTTCTTATTTCCTTAACCTGACTGTTGTAATATACCGCAATACTGCCCTCTTCTATTCTATTGATAATATCTGGTCTTACCCAATATTTAACCCGCTTGCCCACTTCCGGGCCTCGAATGATCAAGGTTACTTCGGCCCCTTTTCTCCAACATTCCAGCGCAGCATCTATGGCAGAGTTACTGGCACCAATGATAGCTAGTTTCTGACTTGCGTAAAAATGGGGGTCTTTGTAATAATGAGAAACCTTCGGCAGGTCTTCTCCAGGTACATTTATGGTATTTGGCAGGTCGTAAAACCCTGTGGCAACAATTACATTGGCGGCTGTATAACTCGACTTGTCCGTAATAATGGAGAATTGACTATCACCTGAATTTATCTCTTCTACTTTTTCAAAGAGCTTAATATTGAGCTTGTTAGAGGTGACAATGCGGCGATAGTATTCCAGAGCCTCATTCCTTTTGGGTTTGGCTTCCTTACTGATAAATGGAATCTCATCTATCTCTAATCGCTCGGAGGATGAGAAAAACTGCATGTTAATGGGATAGTTAAAAAGGGAATTTACAATAGGCCCTTTCTCCACAATAAGGTAGTTAAGCCCTTTCTTTTTGGCTTCAAGACCACAGGCGATACCAATAGGGCCTCCCCCGACAATAAGTACGTCCAGATGTTCCATTTTAAAGCATTTTGAATAAGTAAGGCGGTGATTTAAGAGAGCACAAAGCTAGGTAATTTATCCCAAACTTATCCTCCTGACCTTTGCCGGTGAATCTGAGTTATTTATATCGATAATTAATTGCATTATGATATTAGTCATACTTTAAAAAAAAGGAATGCTTGAACTTTATGAACGTATTTAAAAATTACTATTATGAGCGTAAGACAAAGAGTTCCGGTATCTGAGATCATGAGTACAGATCTTATAGTATTAAATCTAAATGATGGCCTGGATAAGGCAGAAAGACTGTTTAAAGAACATTCCATAAGACATATTCCGGTAATTGATGGAGACAAGATCGTGGGAATGCTAAGTCTGACAGATTTGTTGAGAATCAGCTTTGCCGACGGTGCTTATGAGGATGAGGAAAATGTAGAGACTATTGTGTACAATATGTTTACTATTGCCCAGGTGATGGCTAAAAATGTCAATTCGGTTTCTCCAAAGACCACCATTAAGGAAGTTGCACAGATTCTTGCTGCCAGAGAATATCATGCACTACCGGTAGTTGAAGAAGAGAAACTTCTTGGAATCGTAACCACCACGGACCTGATAAATTATTTGCTGGAACAGTATTAGGAATTGGCAATATGAGTCATGGCGGCGATGGTAGCCGTAGGGTTTTGACTTTTGAACACAAAACTTCCGGCTACCAGTACGTCTGCTCCACTGTTGGCCAGTTCTTTTGCGTTTTTATCGGTAACTCCTCCGTCTATTTCTATCAAGCTTGGAGCTCCTTTTTCCACTATGAGTTGTTTTAAGGTCTTTACCTTATTAAAGGTATTTTGAATAAACGACTGCCCTCCGAAACCGGGATTTACGCTCATTAGGCAAACCAGATCTATGTCGTTAATAATGTCTTCAAGCAGGTTGATATTCGTGTGAGGATTTAATGCCACGCCAGCTTTCATCCCTGCGGTCTTTATGGCTTGTAATGTTCTGTGCAAGTGAGTGCACGCCTCATAGTGTACGGTTAAATTTGTGGCCCCGAGATCTGCGAAAGTCTGAACATATCGGTCCGGATCAACAATCATTAAATGTACATCCAATGGTTTAGTGGCATGTTTTGCTATGGTTTTAACCACCGGCATACCATAGGAGATATTAGGAACAAATACCCCATCCATGATATCCAAATGATGCCAGGAGGCATCACTTTGGTTTACCATTTCAACATCCCTTTGCAGATTGCCAAAATCGGCAGCAAGTAGGGAGGGTGCAATCTTAATTTGACTCATTGTTGAAGTTTCTTTTAAAGACGCCACAAAAGTAACGAAATCCGATGGCTTGGGTAAATATATTGAAGCACAACAGATTTTAGCCTATTTAGCAGACCCATGGAGCAATTTGAATTTAGGGGAATTACTTTTCCGCAATGATTTCTACCATCAGACAGGTGCAAATTGAGGCTCCCGGGGTTTTCTCCAATTCCGCTATTTCTGATAGGGCCTTTGTCACTTCAGTTTCCGTAAGGTACCCCTGATGCACAAGTCGAGGAAAATAGCTTTGAAAAAAAGTGGTCGGCCAGGCCCAGACTGCATTGTCCGGGGTGCCAATCTTTGCCATTGGTCTAAAAGAAGTTACCCTCATGCCCATCTCTCTTAGGACCTGAGGTAAATGCCTTCCGATGTCTATCTCCGCGTCAGAATCTTTGAAACTCTTTAGAGCCATAGCTATACCCTTTGCCAGGGCTTCTCTATAAGGTTCCGTTTGCAATAAGGACCAATCATAATATTCATGAATGACCATCTTACCTCCGGGTTTTAGTGCCTCGTATACTTTTTGTAAGACATTCACGGGCTGAGGTAACCAGGCCAGAGCCCATCTGCAATACATGCCATCCAAACTTAAAGGAGCTAGTTTTAGATCTTCAAAATCAGAGGCAATAGCTTTTATGGGTAAGTGCTGTTGTTGGGCTAGTTTTTTCAGGTGTGCAATATAGGATTCCGACTTATCTACCCCGATCACTCTGCCTTGTTCCCCAACAATAAATGCCATTTCAGTAGTGCAATATCCAGGGCCGCAGCCAAGGTCTAGAAGGGTTTGCCCCGCCCTGAACCCGGCCTTGCGCCAACCTGTCTGCGCTTCTTCAGCCCACACCTGATGCTGAATGCCTAACCTAAACAGTTCTTGCTCATCTGTGCCTAAAATGTATGCTTTGCTTTCTTCCATACAGTGCTTTCAAAAAAGACCTCAGTTAAAATAGTGAATAAGATCTGACTCTGCGGCGATATAACCGAAAGAACTCCAACTATCCCGCTCTACAATCTCTGTGAGCATTGCTTTTGATCGTTCCCTGTCGTTATTGTAAAAGTACCAATTGGCTATGCCATATTTAGTTGCATCCGAAGCTGCACCAACCCCATTGTTACCCGAGATCGAATCTAGAGGAATTAGTCCCTTGTAAAACTTACAAAGTTTCTCATAATTAAAGTTTTCAATGACCTCGGTGTCTTCCCGTATTGAGGTAAGGAGAGCCTCGGCCTGTTCCTTATTCCCCAATCTTCTTTGAATCATATAAAGCCAGTGGGTACTAGAAACGATATTATCTGCATTATTTCCTGAGTTTCTACACCTAAGGTAGGCCTCATAGGCTTTTTTATAGTCGTGTTTTAAGTAATAAGCCAACCCAAGGTGGTACCAAATATTTCCATGCAGGCTACTTACAGGAATATTTTGGGCATTAGGCATACCATCTGGTTCTGTTTCATTTTGTTTTCCTTCAATTAGCCTACCAGCTTTTTCCAAATCGTCAATCGCCTTGCTGAATTCACGTATTGAAATGTATCTGTGGCCGCGATGTCTATAAAATCTGGCATCTTCAGGAAATTTTGCAATTCCTTCCGTATAAATATTAATTGCATCCACGTATCTGCCCAAATATGCTGTACGTCTCCCGTACCAAATGATATTTTCTGCATTGTCTGGTTGCTCTAAATAAGACTGTTTTGCCGTCTCGAATTGCACTAATAATTTTTTCGAGGGCTGAGGGGGTATTAATTCTTTTCCTAAGGGAGAAAGCAATGTGGTCGATGAAGTCTTCTGGTATTCTTCATGCTTTTTTGAGCGGCAGGAACCCAACAACAAACTACTAAATGCCAGGGCAAGAGCTGTTTTAAGAAATTGTTGTATGTTCATTTGTTTTGAATCGCTGTACTAGTTAGCCATGGTATTCGCAGAAGTATAAAGCTCATGATTTTTGTCGCCTCCGGCTCTCAAATAAACAAACAAGTCTAGGATCTCCTGCTCATTAAGACGATTTAAAAGCCCCGAAGGCATTGGAGAAAGCGGAGAGGGACCGCGGTTTACCACCTCCGCTTTTTTCAACTTAACAGTATAGGCTTCGTTAAAAGGGTTTGGTGCCAGAGTAATGCTGTCTCCCTCTTCAGATAACACCCGGCCGGCAATTTTTTTCCCGTCTTTCATTTCAAAAAGGGTATTGGCGTATTGGTCAGAGATCTCATCATTTGGACTGTAAATTGCAAATAACATATCCCATGCGCCAAACTTGGTATGTGCCTGACTGAGGTCCGGGCCAGTAGCGCCGCCCTCTCCCTTCATTCTATGACAAAGGATGCACATTGCCGCACTGTAGGCTCGCTGCCCATCAGCAAAATTGCCAGAATAATTATCCATACCTCCTCCCCAGAGGATATTTCCCATATCATCTCCGGAGTAGTTGGTTCCCGGACCCTTCGGCTTGGGTAAGTCCGCAACGGCAGTAGAAGGCGAGTAGCTGCCCGATATTTCTTGAAAGTAAGCTTTATCGCCCTCAGGAACATTGGCCATAGCCTTTAGGCGGACATTTTCCATATAGGCCTTAAAACTCATACCGCCTTTAGCTGCAAGCACATCATAATACCAAAGAAAGTATTTTTCTCTTAAGGGCTTAGTCCACCCTTCTTCGGCATGACTTAAGAGCATGCCGTAATATATGGCCTCGCTTGGAGGCATTTTTTCTATGACCTCTCTAATGAGCGGTCCGTATTGTTCGCTTCTTAAGGTAGCCTCCTCGGATAACATTTCGACACCTTCTGAGACTGTTTTTTCCTCGGTGTGTTTTTGTAGAAGCCCAACAAGTTGTTCAGTAATGCCATCTGCTTTGAGATACAACAGTAGCTGGCCTAATTCTCTATTCAATTGGTTATTAGCATGAGGAAACAAAGGCGCTAATTTTCTGACGGTACTGGCGCGTGTATTTTCATTGGGATACCCATGTCTTATGAATAGAAGGGCATAGCACCTTGAAAGATCTATTTTTTGTGTAAGTGTTAGCCCATCCCAATCTAATTGATTTAGTTTATTTAGTATTCTGGACTGTTGATCTTGAGCATCGCTGCGGGCTATTGCAATACCGGCTTCAAGAGTTTTAGTAAGGTCTTTTTCGTTAAAAAAGCGTTGTTGCCAGCTAGCTACCGGCTGATGCTCCAGAGCCATGCGAGAAGCATATCTTATGAATCTATCTTCATGGTTTAGATGCTTCCAGGCTTCGGATACCGCTTCCTCAGAAGGCTCAGAACTATGATACTTTTCGAGCTCTTGCCTTAACTTACGTAACGCAGCCGTATTTCCCTCTTCAGAAGCATTTATCTTTTTTTCATTCTCGCCCACATACTTTAGTCGATACAAATGGGAATCTAACCTTCTGCCTCCTGTAGCGAAATACATATGACCATCTGCACCGGCTATCATGTCTGTAAGCGGTAGGGGAGTACCCGATAAAAACTCCTCCCTAGTAGCTGTATAACTACTTCCTTCGGGCTTAAGATCTATAAAATATACCGTTCCAAAACTCCAATCCATCACAAATAATCCGTTGCTGTAATTGGTGGGAAAGTCAAGTGAGGCAGCGCTTAACACAGCTGTAGGCGAACCCTGCTCCAGATTGTGAATAGCGGGTAGATTATCGGGATAGTACTCTGGCCATTTTCCCGATCCGGTCCGCCACCCGTATTCGCTGCCACTGGTAACATGGCAAATACGCGTAGGCCGATACCAGGGCATTCCAATATCCCATTCCATATCCGCATCATAGGCAAATAGTTCCCCATCCTTGTTGAAAGCCATATCAAAGGGATTTCTATATCCCGCAGAAATTATTTGCCAGGACTTTCCGTCAGGTTCAAATTTGGCAATCCAACCTCCTGGGGCCTTAATGTCATTAGCATGACCCCTGGCGTCCAAATAGGGAGGAAATAAGTTATCCTCTCCCCAGGTGGCAGGTAACCGACTGTTTTTTTTGAGGGCTTCCGGAATTTCTACGTGGTTTCCGGCAATAAAATAAATATGTTTTCCGTCCGGACCGGGAACAAGACTGTGAGGCCCGTGTTCACCGGCTCCATTGAGTTTTAACAACATCTCCTTGTGGTCTAACATACCATCCTGGTCGGTATCAGTTAATCTGTAAACTCCGCTACCGTTTTCCTCTTCATCTGGTATTTCATCGTCCCATCGCTTATTTACGGCGACATACAAGCTGTTGAAGGCCCAAAGTAGGCCGTGGGCTTCCCCAACTTCAATGTCAAGGCTATCTATATCAGATGGTTTTAAAGTTTCGTTTTCAGCAGGTCTTTTAAAATGATAGATCTTTCCATATTGATCACAGGCAAACATTTGATTATCTGGACCTTCTGCGAGAGCAACCCAGGATCCCTGACCAAATTCGCTGGGATGATAAATTTCTTCTAATTCGAATCCGGAAGGGATATTGAATGTTATTTCTGTGACTTCAGTGACTGAGTGTTCTTTGCAGGCGGTAAATATTAAAGATGCTATGATCAGAAAGCAAAGGAGATAGGTCCTATTCATGTTCCAGGTTGTTATTTATATAAATATAGCGAATTGTTTCGGAGCATGTCGGTTCACGGCTTTTATGAGCCGTGAGAGCGTTAGAAGTTGTGTGTTTAGAAAGGTGTCAAAATGCTTCCTAGCCCTATACAATGGGGCTTGCACGGAGGGGGTAAAATGAAAAACTCCGGTAATCAGCCGGAGTTTATTCATCAATCAAAAAACGAACAGTCATGATAAACTGTTGTTACTGTCACAAATTACAAATTTTATACCATAAATCCAATTTATGGTTTATTTAACATGTTAAAATTTGTGTCTTGGTTTACCCAAGATAGGTCTTTAAAATTTTGCTTCTAGAGGTATGTTTTAACCTTCTTATTGCCTTTTCTTTAATCTGACGCACTCTTTCTCGTGTAAGATCAAAAGTTTCCCCTATTTCTTCAAGGGTCATAGAATGCTGCCCTGCCAAACCAAAGTAAAGCCTAATAACATCCGCTTCACGAGGGGTTAGCGTTTCCAATGCACGTTCTATTTCTGTTCTCAAAGACTCATGTAAGAGATCTTTGTCCGGATTTGGAGATTCTCCACTTCTTAAAACGTCATAGAGGTTAGAATCCTCTCCATCAATCAAAGGAGCATCCATAGATACATGCCTTCCCGAATTTTTAAGAGATTGCTTAACATCTTCTACGGTCATATCTAACTCACGAGCAATTTCTTCTGCAGATGGCATACGCTCATGAGCCTGCTCGAGAAAAGCAAAGGTCTTGTTTATCTTGTTTATAGAACCAATCTTATTCAATGGTAAGCGCACAATTCGAGATTGCTCTGCAAGTGCCTGAAGAATAGATTGGCGAATCCACCAAACCGCATAGGAGATAAATTTAAATCCTCTGGTTTCGTCAAATCGCTGAGCGGCCTTTATAAGCCCTAAATTACCTTCATTGATCAAATCAGGTAAGGTAAGACCTTGATTTTGGTATTGTTTGGCCACAGAAACCACAAAACGAAGGTTGGCCTTGGTCAATTTCTCAAGAGCGGCCTGATCACCTGCCTTGATACGCTGTGCCAATTCAACCTCTTCATCGGCTGTGATAAGATCAACCTTACCTATTTCTTGTAAGTACTTATCCAGCGATGCGGTTTCCCTGTTGGTTACCTGTTTTGTAATCTTGAGTTGTCTCATCTAATATCCTTTCTGTTAAGTTCAAAGTGCATGGACTGCATATACTTATACGTAAAAAATGCTCAAATGTTACAAATAGGTTATATTATTTTGATTTTTAGGTTAAAAAGCATAAAAAAACCCCTAAAATAGGGGTTTTATAAAATTATCGGCGGAATGGAGCTAGTCTCTTCGTGGTTTTCTATCTCTATTCCTATCATTTCTCCCACGGTCATTTCGAGGAGGTCTTTCTCTGTAACCTTCAGGCTTAGGAAGTAATACTCTTCTACTTACCTTTTCCTTTTTAGTTCTGGGGTCTGTACCCATGTATTTTACATCAAAAACATCGCCCATATTCACTACATCGGAAACATTTTCGGTACGTTCCCAGGCCAATTCCGATACATGAAGCAATACTTCATTGCCCGGAGCCTCCATATATTCAACAACAGCACCGAAATCGAGCATTTTTATGACCTTTACTTCATAAACGCTGTCTCTTTGTGGTTTGAAGGTTATGGAATCAATCTTAGCCAGCACTGCATCAATTCCTGCCTGATCTGTACCCAGTATTTCTACCAGGCCTTCCTCGGTAACAGGATCTTCATTAATTACAATAGTAGTTTTGGTCTCCTTTTGTAATTCCTGAATCACTTTTCCTCCCGGGCCAATAAGCGCCCCAATATAATCTCCGGGAATGGTGGTAGTAACCATTTTTGGTGCATGAGCCTTAACTTCTGCATTTGGTTTTTCAATGGTATCTGTAAGCTTACTTAGAATATGCAATCTTCCATCTCTGGCTTGTTTTAAAGCCTTCACTAAAATCTCATAAGAAAGACCTTTTACTTTGATATCCATCTGGCAAGCGGTAATACCCTCTGCGGTACCTGTCACTTTAAAGTCCATATCCCCAAGATGATCTTCATCACCAAGAATATCTGACAATACTGCATATTTCCCGGTTTCCACATCCGTGATAAGCCCCATAGCAATACCAGAAACAGGCTTTTTCATCTGCACCCCTGCATCCATAAGGGCCATGGTTCCCGAACAAACGGTAGCCATTGAAGAAGAGCCATTACTTTCAAGTACCTCGGATACCACCCGTACTGTATAAGGACAATCCTCAGGGATCATTCCTTTAAGTGCTCTTTGAGCCAGGTTTCCGTGCCCGACTTCCCTTCTTGAGGTTCCTCGAATAGGTCTGGCTTCTCCTGTAGAAAATGGCGGGAAATTATAATGTAGGTAGAAAGTCTCTTCACCTTCATAGGAAGGCATATCAATTTGGTTGGCCTCTCTTGAAGTACCCAAGGTAACTGTCGCAAGAGCCTGGGTTTCACCTCTTGTAAAGATCGCAGAACCATGCGTGGAGGGTAAATAATCTACTTCACACCAAATGGGCCGTATCTCGTCTGTTTTTCTACCGTCTAACCTCAGACCCTCGTTTAAGGTAAGGTCTCTAACGGCAGCCTTTTCGGCTTTGTAGAAGTATTTGGAAACCAAATCTCCTACTTCTTCAAGTTCTTCCTCTGAGAAAGCAGCAGTAACTTCTTCCTTTATCTCTGAGAAGGCCAGACTTCTTTCCTGCTTGGCAGAACCAGCCTTGGCAATAGCATATACCTTATCATAGGTAAGATCATGCACTTTTTTCTCAAGATCTTCATCTTCTACTGCTCCTTCGTACTCCCTTACTTCCTTTTTACCAAAAGCTTCAGCCAGGCGGTTTTGAGCTGCGATCTGATCCTTAATGGCTTCGTGGGCGAACTTAATAGCCTCTACCATTTCTTCTTCCGAAATCTCCCCCATTTCTCCTTCCACCATCATTACTGAATCCTCTGAGGCTCCGATGACCATGTCTATATCAGAATCTTCAAGCTGAGCTCTGGTGGGGTTGATAATTAAGTTGCCATCGATTCTACCCACACGACATTCTGAAATTGCACATTCGAATGGGAAATCTGAAAGTTGAATAGCTGCCGATGCTGCCAATCCTGCCATGGCATCGGGCATTACATTCTCATCATGAGACATTAACTGGATCATGACCTGGGTCTCAGAATGATAATCTTTTGGGAAAAGTGGTCTAAGAACACGATCGACCAATCTCATGGTCAAAACTTCTCCATCACTAGGTCTGGCTTCTCTTTTAAAGAATCCACCCGGGTAGCGACCAGATGCTGCAAATTTTTCGCGATAGTCTACTGTAAGTGGAAGAAAATCCACATCAGCTGCTTTGTAATTGGAAACTACAGTACATAACAGCATGCATTTTCCAGACTGCACAACAACAGATCCATGGGCCTGTTTTGCGAGCTTTCCGGTTTCGATAGAAATTTCCCTACCGTCACCGAGGTCAATGACCTCTTTAAATGTTTTTGGAATCATAAATTTTAATTAGAATTCGCTCAATAGCGTAATTGTTAAACAATGGTCTCCCGTTTTACCGAACGGTCAGGGTTGTGTTGTTGTGTGTTGTTGACCAATGAAAAACTAAGTGTGAGTGGCTGAATGTATATCAGCCAAAATATTGAAGGCTGAAAAAACATAGGGGCCAAAGAATTTTCAGCCCCTATGATCATTTATTTTCTAATATTCAATTCTTTTATAAGTTCCCGATACTTTACAATATCCTTATTCTTTAAGTAATCTAATAGGCTTCTTCTTTTACCTACCAATCTAACCAGGGAACGTTCAGTATTGTAATCTTTCTTGTTCTTTTTCAGATGACCACTAAGGTGATTGATCCGATGTGTAAATAATGCAATCTGCCCTTCTGTAGAACCTGTGTTCTTTTCAGAGCCGCCGTGCTTTTTAAAAATCTCGGCCTTTATTTCACTTGTTAAATACATTCCAATATTAATTTTAATGATTTTTATGTATCCGATTGATTTTCAATCAGGCCGCAAAGATAGGAATATTTTTAGAATCTAGGGAGATCGCTTTTTTTTAATTCGCATTAAACCATTTGAATCTAAAATGGTCATAGAAGCACAAACGTTAAAAAAATGATAATTATGAAAAAGCGTAGAATGAGAATTAATGTATTAGGGATGTTGCTTTTAGCATCTCTAACTATCTTTTCCTGTAAAAAGGATGAAAGTCCCGAAGTGGTAGAGGAGCAGACCTTTGATGTTGCGGAGCTTAAGGCGAGTGATGAATCTGATCTCATCTCGGAGGAAGTTTTAAACATTGCGGAAGATGTATACGCCACGGACGAGATCATTACAACTTCTAAAAGTTTTTACTCCTCTAATTTCCTGCCAGACTGTGTTACCATCACCACCGTAGTGACCAGTACCAGCAAGGAGAAAACCATTGATTTTGGAGATGGATGTGAATTACCAAATGGCAATGTGCTCAGTGGCATTATCCATTTAAGCTATTTAAAGGATATGGATATGGCCACCAAAACCCTTAGTGTTGAACTTGAGAATTTCGTGTTTAACGGTGTGGCTGTAGCAGGAAGTGCCTCTGTAGAAAGGAGCAGGGCTAATGAAAATGGAAATCCTCAGGCTGATGCCGTGGCAAGTTTTAGTGCCGAATGGCCCGATGGGGAAACGGCAAGTTTTACGGGAAACAGAACCAGAGAATGGATAGAAGGCTATGGTACCGGATTCTGGGGAGATAATGTATTTCTTATTTCCGGAAAGGGAACATATACCGGGAAGATGGGGAATGTTTTCATGAAGGAGACCATTTCTCCTCTACGTAGAGAATTGTCTTGTAGATTCATAGTTAGTGGCGTTTTGGAGATTTCCAGAAACGATGCTACCGCTAGTCTTGATTTTGGAGATGGAAGTTGTGATGCTGTAGGGATACTTACTTATCCTGACGGAAGTTCTGAGGAAATATTCCTTAGGAGATTCCTGAATTAAGATCTACTTAAGCCGTTTAAAACACAATTGTTTTAAACGGCTTAACTTATTCCCTGATGGGATTGTTTTCTATTAGATCTATGTAAAGATTGATCTTCTTTTTCAGCTCTTTTCTGTGTGAGATGAAGTCCAGAAATCCATGTTCGAGAACAAATTCTGCGGTCTGGAACCCTTCAGGAAGTTCTTTTCCGGTAGCTTCTTTTACTACTCGAGGTCCGGCAAAACCGATGAGTGCTCCCGGTTCAGAGATATTAATATCACCCAACATAGCATAGGAGGCCGTAGTTCCTCCTGTGGTAGGATCTGTACATAGCGATATATAAGGAACCTTTATTTCAGCTAATTGCGCCAATTTGGCCGAGGTTTTTGCTAATTGCATCAGCGAAAGTGCAGCCTCCATCATTCTGGCACCTCCGGATTTTGAGATCATGACAAAAGGGATCTTATTTTTAATGGAGTGGTCAATAGCCCTGGCAATTTTTTCACCGACAACACTACCCATTGAACCTCCAATAAAACTGAAGTCCATACAAGCCACCACCAGATCCTTTCCAAGAGACTTCCCAACTGCTGTCCTTACAGCATCTTTTAAGCCGGTTTTTTTCTGGGCCGCTTTTAAACGATCTGAGTATTTTTTAGTGTCCTCAAATTTTAGGGGGTCCTTAGAGGTGAGCTTGGGATCTAGTTCTTTAAACTTGTTATCGTCAAAAAGTATTTCAAAATATTCCTTACTACCAATACAAACATGGTAATCATCTTCCGGACTTACGTAATAGTTCTTAGCGAGTTCCTCAGATTCTACGATCTTTCCTGTTGGGGACTTATACCAAAGCCCCTTAGGGGTATCTTTTTTTTGCTCAGTAGAAGTCTGTATTCCCTTCTCCTTTCTTTTAAACCACGCCGACATAGACTCAGAATTATATTTAGTTAGATTTTGCAAACTACTTACAAGGTATTAACATTATTTAAATCTTCAAACGCTTTTTTTAATCGCGTGACAAAAGTTTTCTCACCTTCCCTTAGCCATACTCTTGGATCGTAGGTCTTTTTATTAGGTTGATCCGCTCCATCGGGATTCCCAATTTGCGCTTGCAGATATGCATTTTTATCTTGAACATAATCCCGAACACCACTCATAAAGGCATATTGAAGGTCGGTGTCGATATTCATTTTTATCACTCCGTAACCAATGGCCTCTCTGATTTCTTCGACCGTTGAGCCGGAGCCACCGTGGAAGACAAAATCTATATGATTGTGTTCTACTCCATATTTTTCTGAAATGTATTCCTGAGAATTTTTCAGGATCTTGGGAGTAAGTTTTACATTTCCAGGTTTATATACGCCGTGAACATTCCCAAAAGCTGCAGCAACTGTAAATCTAGGGCTTACTTTTGACAGTTCTTCATAGGCATAGGCTACCTCTTCTGGTTGGGTGTAAAGCTTTGAGTCATCAACATCAGTATTATCAACGCCATCTTCCTCCCCGCCGGTTATCCCCAGTTCTATTTCCAGGGTCATATCCATTTTGCTCATTCTGGCCAGGTATTCCTTACAAATAGCAATATTCTCTTCAATAGGTTCTTCAGAAAGATCTATCATATGAGAGCTAAAAAGTGATTTCCCGGTGGCTGCAAAGTGTTCTTCACTGGCATCTAAAAGCCCGTCTATCCAAGGCAAAAGTTTTTTAGCACAGTGGTCTGTATGCAAAATTACCACGGCTCCATATGCTTCCGCAAGCTGATGAATGTGCTTGGCTCCCGCAACAGCACCTAATATCGCCGACTTTTGAT
Organism: Flavobacteriaceae bacterium; assembly: GCA_040830565.1. Taxonomy (GTDB): domain Bacteria; phylum Bacteroidota; class Bacteroidia; order Flavobacteriales; family Flavobacteriaceae; genus JAFMPW01. Next base: position 29,926 of record JBFOMC010000042.1, on the reverse strand, counting down.
CCTCATTTGATAGGCCTTTTCCCGCATTGAATTGGGCTCCGCCATTAGAAAACTGAATGATCACCGGCGAGTTTAAATTAGCCGCTGTTTCTAATACCGCATTGATAGTATTGGAACCAATTACATTTACTGCCGGAAGGGCAAATCCCTTTTCCTTGGCATAATTGAAGATTTTTTGAACGTCATCACCTGTGGCTACTCCGGGCCTAATATTATGGGACATAGTTTTTTGGTCTAAGGGTTTGTTTTTTGAATCTGCGCAAAAGTAATAAAATATGTTAGCTTAGAAAGGATAATTTATTCCAATTTGAAGTTCTCCATTGGCAAAATTATAATCGCTAAACCACCTTCTCGAAGGTTCCTCAGCCGGGTTATAGGTCTTAAAACCAAAATCTACCCGGAAAACAAAGTAAGTAAAATCGTAACGAAGCCCTAGGCCGGTGCCCAAAGCAATGTCTGCCAGGGAATCCAGACCGCTGAAGATGGCATCAGGATCTTCTTCACTATCCCAAACGTTCCAGATGTTTCCGGCATCGGCAAAAAGAGCCCCTTTAATATCGCCAACTATGGGGAACCTATATTCTAAATTCAAGGCAATTTTAAGATTTGCTTCATTGAAATCGTTCACATTCTGGGTACTTCCAGGCCCTAGTGAATAAGGGTTCCACGCCCTATTGTCATTAGAGCCTCCGGCAAAATAACTTCGAGCAAAGGGAATGCTGGTAGAGTTGCCATAAGGTATCGCAATACCGAAAAAACTCCTAAAGGCTAAGACGTCTGTCCGGGATACCCCCCAGTGCTTGATATAATCGAATTCTGTTTTGATGTACTGAGAATATGGTACACCGAAAACCAGGCGATCCTGGTTGTCATTTTCGTTAAAAGGAAATATGCGAGATAAACCGGAAAGAAGGTTTCCGGCGCTTTCAATTTTAAAACGAAATTGATAAAAATCGTTATCGCTAAGACCGGCCCTATTATTCTTAGTAAAAGAATAATTACTGGCAAAGATGAGGTTGTTTTCGGTAAGGCGCTGTCTTCGCTCTTCAATTCTGCTTACGTCTCTGAAATCTACTGTTGTGGACGCCACATCTCCATTGAGAATAGCAGAGGTAAAGCCAGTAGTACCTTGCGGTATAATTAATTTAAGAGGATCATCTGGGTCGTCTGTGTCCTCATAAAATTCAGCCAGGGCTGCATTGTCTTGATAGTTGTCTGCAATATCATCTAACCTTCTGTATGTGCTTCCGTAAACATTAAAAAAGCGACTTTGGTTAACATTGCGCACAAACTGAATGTTGAGCAGTTCCATGCTGTTCTTTTTAAAATCAGAAGGGGTCCAATTGTAACCGAGGATGGTATTAAAAGTTTGCTTATCAAGTCCGATGTTTTTTTGAAAACTGGTTCCTGCTGATATTCGGGTCGTGGGTAGCATATATGGGGGAATGATCTTCTTGGTATTGATCAAAGGAAACCACATCCGTGGAAATGTCAGATTAATGTCTCCCCCAATTTCTGAAAAGAAATCCTCGGGTAATGAATCGTCACTGAGCAGCCCAAAAGTTCCCCTGGCCGATATGCTAAGGGTTTCGGCCCCTCCAAACACGTTTCTTGTGATCAGGGAAGAACTGAAACCTACCCCAAGTCTCTGAATGTTAGAATGGGTGATATCAAAATCTAAACCCAGGGAGTATTTTGGCCTTGGCGCCAGGTAAATATTAGAAGTGAGCTTGGTCTGGGTATTATCTTCAAGCAACTCGATATTGGGATACTTAAAGGTATTTAAATTACTGATTTGCCTGTAGGTCCTCAATCGGTCTATATCTCTGTAAACACTATCCTTTTCAAGAAAAATGGCATCAGTCAAGGCTTTAGGTTTGTACCGCAGCTTGTCTTTGAAATAAATGGTGTAGTTCTCATAGTCTACCGACTGTAAATTGGCAATATTGTCGTTAAAACTATAATCGGCGAAAATATTGATCTTATCAAAACGATGTACCTTGTATTCGGTAGTCGTAAGGGCACTATCTCCTCGTTTTCTCAGGTTTTCAATATTGAGCTCCACATCCATATTTTGATCGTCCTTACCAAGGGTAGTGTCTCTCAAAATGTCATAGGTAATAGAACTTTCTTGGAAATTGTATACGCCAGAGTTTCTAAACAAGCTGGTTAGGCGTTCTCTTTCCAGATTAAAGTCGACTAAATCAAATTGCTTACCCTCTTTGAGAAAAGACTCCTCCTTGTGCAGGGCATAGAGTGAGTCAATTGCCTTAGAGGCTATTTTCTTAGAAAGGGAATCAATCAGGTAAGGTTTGCCTAAGGTTATCTTATAGTTTATACCTGCTCTTTGCTTTCTTTTAGAACTATCTATTTCATAGGTAGTTTTATTGTTGAAATACCCCTTACTACCATAGTAGGCACTAAGCCTTTCGAGGGATTTTCGGGTTCTGGAGGTGTCTATGATTGCAGGCGGCTCACCGATGCTTTTGAGCCATTCGCTGTAACCCTTTACCAAAAAAGACTCTCCTAATCTGTTCACCTGTTTCTGAGAAAGCATTTTAGCCCAACGCTGCTCTCTTTTTTCTTTTTTATGCAGCCACGCCTGAAAGGAGGAATCAGGATCTTTCTTTGCGAGATTGTAAAGATTTAATCGCAGCGGGTATCCAAGAAGGGTACTGTTCGGTTTTTGGGAAATCAGACTTTGGATGTCCTCGTCAACTACCTTTTCTTCGTTGACATAGACGCTGTTTCCGGTAAGCAGAAGCTCATCATCATCTACCCTTTTGAGCGCATTACAAGAGCTAAGAATAACGGCTAGCAATAATAAGCCTATTTTTGCAATACGCTTTCTGTAACGCAAGAGGGTGTTCATAGAAGCCAAAAATACACTATTTGAATGGTTGTTAAAAGTCAAATAAAATTTATAAAAAGCCTACAACAAAAAAAATACCGCACCCGACATCGGCTGTTTGTAGCCGAGGGAATAAAGACAGTTCGGGAACTGTTAATGTCTGATTACAAGGAATATGCCATTTATAGTACGGACCCAGATTTTTTTGAAACCTCCTCGGCCAAGCTGCATTTAGTCTCAAGGTCTGAGCTGGTTCAAATGAGCGGACTTAAGAGCCCGAATACCTGTTTGGGAGTGTTCCATATCCCTGAACCTGAAACGATAGATTTCAATGATTGGGTAGTAGCCCTGGACGGTGTAAACGACCCTGGAAACTTGGGAACCATCATTAGATTATGTGATTGGTTTGGGATAAAACATCTACTTTGTTCACAAGATACTGTCGATTGTTATAATCCAAAAGTACTTCAGGCTACCATGGGTTCTATTAGTCGAGTCAATATTCATTATGTAGATCTCAAAACCACCCTGACGGATACGGAAAATTTGGTTTATGGTGCTTTTATGGAAGGGAAAGAGGTCTATTCTACTAAATTAGCGCAAACCGGGATCTTGGTTATGGGGAATGAAGCTAATGGAATTTCTGAGGAACTGTCTTCCATCATAGCTCAGAAAATAAGCATCCCACAATTTGGAGAACAAACTACCGAAAGTTTAAACGTGGCTACGGCAACTGCCATATTACTGAATGAAATTAGGAGGAAGGCTTAATTAATAATTAAGAATTAACAATTAAGAATTAAAAGTGGAAAAGGGAAAAGGGAAAATTAATAATGAATAATGAATAATGAATAATGAATATTCTTACTTAACTCTTAACTCTTAACTCTTAACTCTTAACTCTTAACTCTTAACTCTTAACTCCTAACTCCTAACCCCAAGTCTATTCAAAAGTGAAATTTATAAAGATCCCTCTGGTCCGTAAAGCATCTATGTTGCCTGTCCATGGGCTATTAGGATCATTATCAGGGACTAATTCGTCCGAAATGGCAAAAACACCTCTAATGGAGGGAGAGAACTTAAAGTATTCCGTATAGAAGTCGATACCAAAGCCAAGTTCATAGTTATAAACATTCTTTTTCATTCTAAAGGTGCCACTGCTATTGTCGTCCAGGGCATCTTCATTGGCCCCGAGATTCAATACGGTGGCTACCCCTCCTACGATAAAGGGTTTCCAGTTTCCAAAACGTTTGGCACTTATTTTAAGTAATAGCGGGAAATTGATATAGGTTGACCTGACTTCCCTTATGGCATCATTTTCTTCTGTAAATCCCGGAAATCCCAAGGTGCGTTGGGTGTAAAACAGGCCGGGTTCAAAACGCAGGTCTAAAAATTGATTGATCCGCATTTCGCCTATCAAACCTACATTAAATCCCAGGGATTTATTTACTAGAATGTCGTCCAGGTCGTTTTTATAATCGAACTTAAAATCGTATTGATTAAATCCGAGGTAATAGCCCCAGTTCAAGAAAGCCTTATCCTCATTTTCGAGATTAATGATGGGCTTTTCATTGAATTGGGCGTTGCCCACAAAGCCAATCAGCAGTAAAAATCCTGCTAGCAGAAAAAATACTTTTTTCATTCTTTTATTTTGTAGCCACATATATAGATGCCACCCCGAATGTCTGGGGCTTGTTCTCCATAGCTATAAACCCGATTTTTCCTAAAATATTGTTGAAATCCTTTCCATGTGGGAAAACTGCGGCCGATTCGCTGAGGTACTTGTAGGCCGACTTGTCTTTTGAGAAGAGTTTGCCAATAGCGGGTAGTAAATATCTGCAATAAAGTTGATATCCTTGCTTAAAAGGCGTTTTTACCGGGACTGAGGTTTCAAGAACAACAAAGGTACCTCCAGGTCTCAAGACACGATATATCTCGGAAAGGCCTTTCTCGAGATTTTCGAAGTTTCGAACCCCAAAGGCCACCGTTACGGCATCAAAATGCTCGTCCGGAAAATCAAGATTTTCACTATCCCCCACTACCATCTCTATGGTATCCTGAAGCCTTTTTTCCTTAACCTTTACCTTACCTACCTCCAGCATACCCGGAGAGATATCCAGACCAACGATCCTTTTTGCGCCCGTTTTGGTTAAATTAATGGCCAGATCCCCGGTACCTGTGGCAATATCCAAGATAGTGTCCGGTTGCTTTTTTTTCAGAATCGCCACAACTCGTTTTCTCCACCTTACATCGATCCCAAAGGAAATCACTCTATTGAGTCCGTCGTAATTTTTTGAAATGGTATCGAACATTTGGGTAACCTGCTCTTTTTTACCCAGTTCGGAGTCTTTATAGGGGATCACTTTTTTAGCCATAAGCAAATTTTGGGCAAAGATACTTTATTTAGTAATCAGTAATCAGTAATCAGTAATCAGTAATTAGTAAACAGTAAACAGTAAACAGTAGGCATTAGCGGTATGTAATAAGCGGTAAGCAGAAGGTATTAAGTAGCTATCGGTGATTTTATATTTAGGTACGAAAAGAGTGTTTTGTTTTAGGGACTTCTAGCCCCTCCCCATTTCAAGATAGCTTTTGAAACTGCAATTTGCATGCAGTTTAAGAGTAATTAGTCATTAGTAATCAGTAATTAGTAAACAGTGTGCAGTAGCGATATGCAGTAACAGTTGGCGAAATTGGCTATTGCAGACCACCTCGAGCCGCGAGCTTCGAGCATCGAACCTGTTCCAATGAATAGTACCTGGTATTTTGTGATGGTCGATTAAGAATTAAGTAGCAATACTCAGGAATCAACTATTATTTGCGTAATTTTGCATCCGCACACTTTGCAAACATCTAAGTAATGAGCTTTAGTAGCTTAATGACGCACGGGCCTTCCTCCCGGATCCTGGCTACAGGATGTATACAAATAAATAGTATTTATAGATGAAGATCTTAATAGCGGGTGCCGGTGAAGTTGGCTTTCATTTGGCCAAGTTATTGTCCTATGAGGCACAGGACATCACCTTGATTGATCCGCATAAGGAGAGCCTGGCCTATGCTGACAGTCATCTTGACATTAGAGTACTAAGAGGAGATGCAACGTCAATCTCTCTATTACAAGAAGCAGAGGTGGCAAATTCTGATCTCGTGATTGGGGTGACCTCCTCTGAAACTACAAACATCACCCTCTGTATGCTGGCAAAGCAACTGGGTTGCAAAAGGACTATAGCTCGTGTCTCTAACACTGAATTTATTGATAATAGGGAAACTATAAAGTTTTCTGAATTGGGGATAGACGAGCTTATATCCCCTGAAGAGTTGGCAGCAGCCGAGATTAGGTTATTGATAGACCAATCTGCCTTTAACGATACCTATGAATTTGAAGAAGGCTTGTTGATCATGCTAGGGGTATCCTTACCCAAGACTGCACCTTTTGTTGGGAAAATGGTAAAGGAAGCAGCAAGAATATATCCTGGCTTGCATTTTATGCCTATAGCCCTGCAAAGGAGGGGAACTCAGTTTACTGTGATCCCAAGAGGGGATACGGTGTTTAAGGAAGATGATCAGGTCTACTTTGTCACGGATAAAGAGGGCGTTGAAGAACTCTACAAACTTACAGGTAAAAAGAAGGAAGAGATTAAGAATGTGATGGTTTTAGGAGGAAGCAGTGTAGGTTTTAAAGCGGCTCGGGACCTCTGTGATGCCAAGTTCAATGTTAAACTTATAGAGAAGGATAAGGCCAAAGCTTTTGAAATAGCAGATGGTCTTCCTAATGCCCTGGTGATAAACGGAGATTGCCGTAACGTCGAACTTCTTGAAGAGGAGAGTCTGGAATCTATGGACGCCTTTGTGGCAGTTACAGGCAATTCTGAAACCAATATAATGTCTTGCCTTGTAGCCAAGTCTAAGAACATAAAGAAAACCATCGCTATGGTAGAGAATATGGACTATTTTCAGCTTTCCCAGTCCATAGGCGTAGATACCCTTATTAATAAGAAGTTATTAGCTGCGAACAATATATTCAGATATATTAGAAAGGGAGAGGTGGTGGCTTTGACTCGTTTAAATAACCTCAATGCTGAGATACTCGAGTTTATAGTTAAACCCACTTCAAAAGTGAATGGCTGCATCATCAAAGAACTAGATTTTCCCAGGACTGCCATTATTGGTGGAGTAATCCGAAATGGCGAAGGGATAATTGCGCTGGGAGATTTTAAGATTACCGAAGGTGATAGGGTAGTGGTTTGTTGTTTGCCGAGATCTATTTCCAAGATAGAAAAGCTTTTCCTTTAATATGGGCCTTAATTTTAAAATCATCTTTCATCTCATGGGCCTGCTATTGCTTTGCAATGGATGTTTTATGATCCTGGCAGCTATTGTAAGCGGTATTTATGATGATGGAACAACCCTTGCTATTACTCTTGCCGCTGTAACCACAATATTTGCAGGGGTATTGGCTATGTTCTTTACCAGAGGTCATAGGAAGGAAGTGAAGAGCAAAGAAGGATACATCATTGTTACTTTTGGATGGCTGGTGATGTCTGCCTCCGGAGTGCTACCTTATTTGTTTAGCGGAGCGATCCCAGGGATTACAAATGCCTTTTTTGAAACCATTTCTGGCTACACGACTACCGGTGCTTCCATTTTGGAAGATATTGAGGCCATGCCAGAGGGAATTCTTTTTTGGCGAAGTCTTACACATTGGATTGGCGGTATGGGGATTATAGTTCTCGCCATCGCTATTCTACCGCTCTTAGGTATCGGTGGGATGCAGCTATTCTCAGCTGAAGCTCCCGGTCCAAATACCGATAAGCTACACCCCCGAATAACGGATACGGCAAAACGATTGTGGTTCATCTATTTTGGATATACCGTAGCTGAAACGATCTTGCTTAAACTGGCGGGGATGTCCTTCTTTGATGCAATTAACCATGCCTTGGCAACCCTCTCTACCGGAGGGTTTTTAACAAAAAATGATAGTCTGGCCCATTGGAATGATCCACCGTTGATCCAATACATTTTCATCTTTTTTTTGTTCTTATCTGGGAACAATTTTTTACTTAGCTTCTTTGCTTTTTAGGGCAAAAGGCAAAAAACCTTAAGGGACGGAAAGGTAAAAATATACAGCATCTTTATTCTGGCATTCACCATACTTACAGCAGTGGTAGTATATACCAAGGCCAATGTGCCAATTTCCGACTATCATCCAATGGTCCTTGGAGAAGGGGAGAGTTCCTTCAGGCATGCTTTGTTTCAGGTTACTGCAGTCGTAACTACAACGGGTTTTGTGTCTGCAGATTTTTCGAGCTGGACACCCTTCCTAACGGTTTTCTTTTTCGGATTGATGTTTTGCGGAGGTTCTGCAGGTTCTACGGCCGGGGGTATTAAAGTTATGCGGCATATCATGGTCATTAAAAATGGCCTTCTCGAGTTTAAGAGAACTTTACATCCCAGTGCGATCATACCGGTTCGTTTTAACAACAAAACCGTTACGGAGCACATTGTTTACAACATCATTGCTTTTCTTGTGCTTTATATGTTATTGTTTATCATTGGAGCCCTTGTACTTAGTTTTGTAGGCTTGGATTTTATATCCGCAGTTGGGGGGGCCGCCTCTGCACTGGGAAATGTGGGTCCCGCTCTTGGGAGCCTAAACCCCCTGAGCAACTTCAACGGACTGCCTGATATAGGAAAATGGTGGTGTGGTTTTTTGATGTTGGCGGGACGACTGGAGCTTTTTACCGTCCTTATTCTTCTCAGTCCCTATTTTTGGAAAAAAACCTAAACTCGCACCTGGCTGTGTAAGGTTCTCCCTGATTCTTCTGGGTGAATGTGTACTAAACTACTTCCTTAATTCTCCTTACGGCCTCTATTAGCTCCTTTTCAGAGGCAGCATAAGAGATACGGATACAATTTGGATTTCCAAATGCTTCCCCGGTTACTGTGGCCACCTTAGCTTCTTCCAATAGGTACATGGCAAAGTCTGATGCGTTGTTTATTGTAGTGCCTCTAAGGGTCTTTCCAAAAAATTCTGAAATATCAGGAAAGACATAAAAAGCACCCTCCGGTACATTGAGCTGAAATCCTTCGATTTCTCCGAGAAGTTTTAGCAAGAGATCGCGCCTTTCATGAAACTCGTCGATCATGTACTTTATTTTACTCACTGGGGCTTCCAAAGCAGTGATGGTTGCTCTTTGTCCGATAGCATTTGCACCACTGGTTACTTGTCCCTGAAATTTTGTGCAGGCCTTGGCTATCCAATCCGGACCGCCCATATACCCTATTCTCCAGCCGGTCATAGCAAATGCCTTCGAAACTCCATTTACCGTAATGGTACGCTCATACATCCCATCAATACCGGCAATACTTACGTGCCCTCCTACAAAGTTGATATGCTCATAAATTTCATCTGAAACCACAAAAATATCAGGATGGTTTCTGAGGACTTGTGCCAGCCCTTCTAGTTCAGCTTTGCTATAGACAGATCCGCTTGGGTTACAAGGAGAGCTGAACCAGATCATTTTGGTTCTCGGACTAATGGCGGCCTCTAACTGTCCGGGTGTCATTTTAAAATCCGTTTCAATAGAAGTAGGAACCTGTACAGGAACTCCTTCCGCCAATTTCACTATATCGCTGTAACTCACCCAAAAAGGAGCAGGTAGGATCACCTCATCTCCTTTGTTGAGCATTACCATGGCTATATTAGCCAGGGCCTGCTTGGCTCCAGTTGAAACTACGATCTGGTTTAGTGCATAATCTAAGTTATTATCCCTTTTAAATTTATTGGAAATGGCTTGTTTAAGATCTGCGTAACCGTCTACAGGAGAGTAGCTGCTATAGTTATCATCTACCGCTTGTTTGGCAGCATCCTTGACAAAATCAGGAATATTAAAATCCGGTTCTCCCAGACTCAGTCCTATGATGTCTTTCCCCTCATTTCTTAACTCCCTTGCTTTTGCCGCCATAGCCAAGGTGGCCGATGTTGACATGCTGTTGATTCTATCGGATAGTTGGTTGTTCATGCTAATTTATTGCTTTATTGGTATTGCAAGACCGGCTTTTTACCCAGTTCCTTTAAATGTCTGAAGTGCGAAATTATAGCTTTTCTCGTAGTTCTGTATTCATTGTAGGGCAAATTAAATTCCTTTGCCGTTTGTTTCACAATTTTAGAGATTTTTGTGTAATGAATATGACTGATATTTGGGAAGATGTGATGTTCTACCTGATGGTTTAATCCGCCGGTAAACCAGTTAACTATCCTATTCCTGGTACCAAAATTTACTGTAGTTGCGAGTTGATGGATAGCCCAGGTATTCTTCATAGTGCCGTCTTTTTCTGGTAGGGGAGTCTCTGCCTCATCAACTACATGGGCTAATTGAAACACCACACTTAATATCACACCTGCCACGTAGTGCATGATAAAAAAGCCAATGAGAATTTTCCACCAGGCAATATCCAAGATCAGCATGGGAAGTACAATCCAAATAGCGAGGTAAATTAATTTGGTGGCTACTAATAAACTCCAGTTCATAAACGGATTTGGAAGCTTTCCATAGGACAGTTTGCGTTTGGTATATCGATACATTTGCATGAAATCAGTAGTGATGGCCCAATTGAAGGTCAATAATCCATAGAGAAAAATGGAGTAATAATGCTGAAACTTATGAAAACGATGCCACTTTGCATGTTTTGAAAAGCGCAGTACCCGACCGGCCTCAAGATCTTCGTCATGGTTATGAATATTGGTGTAGGTGTGGTGAAGCACATTGTGCTGCACCTGCCAATTATAGACGTTACCCGCAAGAATATAAATAGTACCGCCCATTAATTTATTTACCCATTTCTTGGTCGAATAGGAACCGTGGTTACCATCGTGCATAACGTTCATACCAACACCTGCCATCCCAACACCCATAACTATAGTAAGGAGAATATTAGCCCAATTAGGAAGGTTAAGGGTTAAGATCAAAAAATAGGGGGTAAGAAAGATGGCAAACATTACCGCAGTTTTTAGGTACAATTTCCAGTTTCCCGTTTTTTTGATTTTGTTTTCCTTAAAATAATCGTTTACTCTTTTGTTTAAGGTTTTAAAAAATTGTGCAGAATCTTTTCGGGAAAACCTAATTGCGGATGTATCCATAGTTTTTTAACTTTTAGCTATGTGCGCTGTAAATATAACGCAATATCTGACTTTTTAATACTACTTGGTGAAAGTAGTACTTTTGAAAAAAAAACAAAGGTACAATGCAGGTGGATACAATATTCAAATATTTTCCCAAATTATCTGACCAACAAAGACAACAATTCATAAAATTAGCGCCATTGTACCAGGATTGGAACAAAAAAATCAATGTGGTCTCCAGGAAGGATATAGATGAACTTTATTTAAGGCACGTATTACATGCCTTAAGTATATCTAAATATGTTGAATTTAAAGATGGGGCAGAAGTTTTGGATGTAGGCACGGGAGGAGGATTTCCTGGTCTGCCTTTGGCCATTTTATACCCAAATGTAAAGTTTAGCCTTGTGGATGCCATTGGGAAAAAAATAAAGGTGGTAGATGAAGTGATTAGCGGCCTTGAATTACAGAATGTACAGACCTATCACAGCAGAGTGGAAGATCTGGACGGACAATTCGATTTTATTGTAAGCAGGGCTGTGGCCGCTATGCCCACCTTTGTGCATTGGGTAAAAGGAAAGATCAAGAAAAATTCTGTGCACTCCATAAAGAATGGCATTTTATATCTCAAAGGGGGAGATCTTGAAGAGGAACTCAAAAACTATAAAAATGCTGAGGTATTCGACTTAAAAGACCACTTTAAAGAGCCTTTTTTTGAAACAAAGAAATTGGTATATCTGCCCTTGAAGTATAAAGGATAAACTTAGACATTAAGTACCTCGTAAAAAAAATACCTATAGTTACGGGCATAGGTTCTCAGGTAATTCACGAAGTTTTTGACGCGGTTTCGAACTTTGATTTTAATACTATGTCTTATGGAGCGTTTGAGTTTCACAACATAAATTTACAATTTATTTACAATAAATTAACGTTAAAGTAACATTTTTAGTATGCTAAAGGACTTTTAACTGATTTAACATCTGAAATTATGCCCTGTGGCCGTTGCTTTTGCTCGTATACAACTTTTTTGGCTGTACGAGTTTCAGGGGTCCTTACTTGTCGAACAGTTGGTATTGTCCCTTAAGTCGTAGGGTTACAATGATATCTTCGTTGGTATCGTTCCTAAAGTACCAACCATGTCTCCCCTCGAAAGGTGCGGTAAAAGTTCCGGCCATATTGTTAGCATAGGCAAGCGTATAACTTTCATAGAAAACATTGTCCGGAGGATCTTCCTGGAATACTTCTCCATGAAAATCTATATAAACTGTTGAGGCATCCGAGGTGGTCCAATCATATTTGGTCGTCCCATGTTTAAGGGATTTAAACTTATACTCAACGCCCTTTCGTGCAGGTACTGTAACCAAAATGGTGTCTGCTTGCATGGCAAATTGTTCTTCCGGGGGCGGATTGTTAGCCTCAGACGGTTTAGGAACGCTCGCCGGCGACCCTAACTTTTCAATTTTTAAGGTCTTTCGTTTGATGGGGGTAGTGGCCACTGGAGAGGGGGTAGCAGCATCGTCCGCTTCTGAAACATATAGTCTGCTGAAGCCGAATAATTTTCCGGTTCCCAGAGGATCAATATTGTATTCCGCCGGGAGCACTGCCGTTACTAAAACCAGGGCACCAATAACTGCAGCCAATAAAACAGATCTAATGAGCTGTTTTTTATTCATTGTGGGCATGTTTTTTTCTTCCATCAGTATTTTTTATGAAGTGAAATATCCTGTTAATTGAAACCCGAGTAGCAGAAATCCAGCTACCATCAGGAGTACATTGGTCACGTTCGAAAACTTGATGTAACTTTTGTACCGCCTCCATACCCCCAGGACCAAAAGTACCAGTCCAAGGGCCAAAAATTGCCCTATTTCTACTCCCAGGTTAAACCCGAGCAAGTTTACAAATAGGCCTTCTTGATCAAATTCGAACTCCTGCAGTTTTGTGGCCAGTCCAAAGCCGTGAAACAAGCCAAAAATGAGGACAGCCATCTTGGTATTGGGCTGCTTACCAAAGAATTTTTTAAATCCTCCGAGATTATCGAATCCTTTATATACAATAGACAAAGCAATAATGGCATCAATTAAATATGCATTTACATTGATATTTGCCAATACGCCAAAGAGTAGCGTTAAGCTGTGCCCAATGGTAAAGAAACTCACGTAAATGATGATTTCCCTCGTTCTGTAAAGGAAGAAAATAACGCCCACCAGAAAGAGGAGATGATCATATCCGGTGATCATATGCTTTGCTCCTATGTAAAGGAACGGACCAAATGCTATGCCTTTGTTTCCAGATAGGAACGACTGGGTTGCTTCGTCTACTCCGTGGGCATATGCCATTACAGAAAAAAGACAAAAAACTAGAAAAGGGAAATTCTGAACCTTGATTTTCGGCATTTAACGCATTCTTTTAGTGGACGTGTCCGTGTTCCTTAACCTGTCTTAAACTGTCTTGCCTTATACTGTCTATTTTGGCTTGTTGAATGCTGTCTTCCTTCATTTTTGCTGCCTTAATAGCGGCTGAATCTACTTTCTCAACTTCTACAGCTTCCGGCTCCGGAACCTCCTGTTTTTTGGTTTCCTTACAAGCCATGTAAAGAAGCGACATAAAAAAGACTAAAAGAATGGATTTGCTGATCTTCATAATTGGAAGTTTACAGGGTTAAATTAAAACCAGGAGATGTTCCTGGTCTATTGGTTATCGTTTTTTCCTTAAACTAAGACCCTAAAGTTATGAATTTTCAACTTAAACCACAGGTTCTAAAAGATTTAGAATATTAACTCAAACTACCGGAATCCATATCTCCTCTTCTGAATTTGGATCTTGCCTGCTGTATTTTTCACCCAAAATTTCGAAATGAGGCCGGCTATCCAATGAATAGCCTGATTTTGGTAACCATTGCGTAAATATATATTGAAATATCCCCATATCGGCACTAGGCCCTTTGTGAGTGAAAACCGCATATTTGCCTCCTGGGAGCTTGAATTTTTCCATTTGTGATGGAACTTCTTCGTTTTGTGAAACCTCACTAAGCGCCCACTTGGTAAATACTTTTGTCGGATCAAAGGCCTGAAAATAGTCGGCGGGGTATACCCTTAAATCAAAGATATCCGCATTTACGGCATTACGGATTTCCTTCCTTCTCGGCATGAAAGTACTGAACAGTTTAAAGGTTTGATTGTCCGCTACAGACATGGGCAAGGACATCCCGATTAGGGTTTTCTCTTCAATGACTTCAATCCTAGGCTTCATAAGCCCGGGATCATAGGAGAATCATCCTTCATTTTAAAGGTGTTGAGTATGGAACTTAATTGTTCTCCGGTAGTTGATTAAATGCCTCTTTTTTACCCTCGAACCAGGCTTTCATAGCCTCCGGAGATTTCATAAGCTCCTGCATTTTATTCATGGCCTTAAGGTGATCCTCATCCCCTTTTTGCAACATTTCCATAGCGTGTTTTTTACTCATTTCTGCCATTTCCTCAAAGCTATTTGCTTGAAATTGCTCATCACAAGCACCTCCTAGTTGGTTGCATGTCATTGTCTTCATAATGTTAGTTTTTACTGTTGTTATTATGCTTTGTAAAAGTATTCGCCCTGTCAGGCGCTTGAAGTCAAAGACATCAAGTGACCATCCAGACGGTCAAAAGTGGATCCCCAGCCGTTATAGAAGCCCATAGCTTTCTGCTGCTGACAATAGGCTTCCGTTTCATGAACCACATGAAAAGTAAAAAGTGTTCCTTCTTCAGTTTCCTCTAGTAAGATTTGTAGTTCTACGCCTTCGGTCATGGGGCGGAAATTTGCGGAGGTAACAATTTTTTGGAACGTGAGAATCTCAGAATAAACCCCTTCTCCTATGAATTCCTTTCCGTCTGGCATCAGCATCGTATATTTCCAAGCACCTCCTACTACAAAATTGTGTTCTTCTACCGTGGTCTTCATTCCCTGAGGCCCCCACCATTTGGCAATGTGTTCTGGCTGTGTCCAGGCTTCCCAAACTAGTTTAAGGGGAGCCTTAAAAGTTCTTTTTATACTCAGCATCCTATTACTAAGGTCGTTTCTTTCCTTCATCTTTATTGATTTTAGATTGTAGCTCGTTTATATAATTTTCAAAAGCGTCGATTTTATCTTCCCAGAGCATTTTGTACTGCTCGATCCAGAGAAAGGCAGGAATAAGTTGCCTGGGCTTAATTTGGCAATAGCGTTCCCTCCCTTTCTTATTAATGTCGATGATGTCGCACTCCTTAAGTATTTTTAAGTGTTTTGAGATTGCCGGGCGACTCACGTCAAATTCCTTGGCTACCTCATTTACGGATAAGGTTTGCCTGGCGAGTAGTTGTATGATATCTCGTCTTACCGGATCTGCAATTGCCTGGAAAACATCACGTCTCATTAAAAATGTAACTGATTGGTTACAAATATATGTGTAATCATTCGGTTACGCAAATTTTAGTGTAAAAAGTTTCTCAAGGGGTGCCTGAAAGTAACTCCAATTGGCTTATTGGTTTTTTAATCCCTTTCGGATCTTAATCTAACTCGCGGATCATGACATTTTTGAAGGATACCTCTCCGGGATGATCCTGAAAACAAATACGCCCTTTTGAGAATTTACCGAAGTCGTACCAGCGCGCATCCCCCAAATATTCGTATTCTTCGGACTTACTGAATTTACTATTCTTAACCATTGCTTCCCATTCCGGGCCCTTTAGCGGAAAGGAGTTAATAAGTACATCATTTAGGATTACTTCGCCGAGATTGGCCTTATAATCTATTCTGATATGATACGTATTCCATTGCCCGGCAGCCTTGGCAACATCAGTTTTAGTTGGTGGCGAAAGGTCGTACAAAGCCCCTACAAAGTGCTTTCTTTCCTCCAGATCTTCCAGGGCATTTTGCTTCTCAATTTCTCCTCCAAGGACGATATCCGGATCATCATAAATTGCGGGATCCAAAATCTGGACTTCTTGCCCTGTCTGGTAGGGGTATTTGTATTTTTTATCTTCCTGAACCCCCCACATAAATCCGCTATTGCCACCTGAAATAATTTTCCAGTCGAATTTTATCTCAAAATTTTCATATTCCTTATCAGACATCAGGCTGGCATCTCCCTCCCCGGATTCCATATCGGAGATTCCATTAAAAATGAGGACTTCGT
Source organism: Flavobacteriaceae bacterium (assembly GCA_040830565.1). Taxonomy (GTDB): domain Bacteria; phylum Bacteroidota; class Bacteroidia; order Flavobacteriales; family Flavobacteriaceae; genus JAFMPW01. The sequence continues at coordinate 13,807 of JBFOMC010000042.1, read as the reverse complement.
CTTTTACGATCCACCCTCTTTCAGGACCATCGTCCTGAAAGCTATGCCATCCTTTAAGGGAGTTGTCTACGATTAACGCTTCCCATTCCTTGTCTTGGGTTTTGCATTGGGAGAGGATGATCATTGTAAGCAGGAGTACTAGTTTGTTTTTCATAGGTAACAGGATTAATGCTTTCAAAAATTAGATTAATTCTAAGCTTTATTATCAGGAAATTGCCTTTAGCCCAAATAGAGTCCTGGAGCTAAGTTAATTTAAGGTTTTTTTCTTAAGTCGAACCTACTCGTGCTTTTCCGTTTTAGACTTGCTTCTTTTCTTGCGGACCCAGGCCAGGATAAGGTAGGAGCCAATGGCCATGGTTATCGCTAAACCATTAAAGAGGATATCTTCCGGGTCAAATACCCTATATGGTAAAAATAGTTGTATGCATTCGTCCAAAACACCGATCATAAAAGAGGCCAGCAATGCCAATAATGCCGGTAAGGGAATACGTCTACCTTGACTTTTACGCTCTATCAATGCCTTATGTATGAATATAGCCAGGATGCTGTATTCCATCAAATGACTTCGTTCTGGCATTCCCAATCTCAAAAAAAACATAATATACACTGCGGTTATTCCCAGCAATACGACAATTTCTGTCTTGCCGGGTTTTGTTTTCAACGAATGTACCAGTATAGCGGCACCGACAAGAAGCATGACCAACAAAAAGACCGCAGCGCGTACATCCTGGCTTCTGAAAAGTTGTTCCAGAGGTTGTCCTAAAAAAAGTGTTGCAAAGATTGCAAGAAGTACAAGCAATGCCCAGGTCCAAAGTCTTTGCTCTTTAGCTGATGTAAAAACGGGCATGGCTTTTATTTAAATGGCAACAAATCAGGTTCCAGGTAGGTTATTCTGGCCTTCTTAGACTTAAAGATATCAAAACTATAATGAAAGGCTATAAGCCCCTTAAAGTTCGACTTTAGTTCGGGATGCTTTAAGATAAATTGGGAAAAGGTATCGGTCTGGGTCTTTTTTATAAAATGATAAACTATTAGGATTGCCGCAATAGTTACGGTATGGTTGTATTTAGCTTCAGCTCCGTGGTACTTTACGTAGTGCTGCAGTTGCCCCTGTATATTCTCTTTTGCCTGTGCTATTCCATATTTACGGATATGGATCCAGGCTAGCCTTAGGTGGGCCTCATGAGTGAAGATTGAAGTGGGAAGTGTTCTCTCCCTGAATTGACACTCAAAGTCGTGATCAGTAAGTTCTTGATGCCTTTCCATTGCTATGGATTCTTTTGGTGCAAAGAACAGAAAGGCTGCTTACTTTTCCATTTACATTTGTTGAGAAAACTGCTTGCGGGCTCTGCTTAATTGAGTTGGAGTGATACCCAGATACTGGGCAATATAGTAATGGGGAATCCTGTTTACCAGCCCGGGATACTCTTTTAGGACCAGTTTGTATTTTTCCACTGCGTTTAAGTTTAATAGCGAAACCAGTCTGGATTGTAGTTGCCTGTTTAGTTTTTGAAATTCTCTGGTAATGATTTCGGTAATTTCCTTATCCTTATTGATCTGTGCCATGATATCGGCAAAATTGGCAACGGAAAGTTCACATGCCTCCAAGGCTTGAATATTCATAGACATATTCACATTAGGGATATAACTACCCACGACCATATCTCCTTCCTGGTAAAAATGTGTTGTTATTTCATCCCCATCATTATCATAAACAAACCCGCGCATCACCCCTTTGGAAAGCTTTCCAATTTTTGTACAAGGCCGTCCAAATTTGAGAAAGAAATCTCCATTTTTCAAAGTTTCTATACGGTGAAGAGATTCACTAAGGGTTGGATTAGATGGCATAGGCCTCCAAGTTTTGATGTAAAAATAAAGGTAAAGGTTTTGTGCCTAAAAAGAGGTTATAATCCAGATTTCAATTCGTCCTGATCAGCGGGTATTAAATCACAGAACCAGAACCCCAACTCGCTATTTTCATGGATTCGATCGTCTTCTTTTGGAGCCTTATATTCCCTATATATCTTTTCGCCTACGGTAAACTCAATAGGATTTCTAAAAATTGGCCCGTCATAACAGAAGGTGTGAAATTCGCCATTTTCCCCACAGGGGTCGACATTAGAAGGAAGGTCTTTTATAAAATCCATATCAATATCTCTTCCTACAAAGGACTTATCTAATACATTAGCCTTGCTGCAAATTACTTTAGCTTTAAATCCCAGGGCTATAAACTCCGAAATCAGTCTATAAGTGTTCTTTTTCCAAAGAGGGAAATGACACTGAATTCCGTGAGGCTTTAGTTGTGCTTCTCTATAGCTTCTGAGATCCTCTAGAAAGATATCACCAAAACCACAATCCGTATAGCCCTCAGATTTTAAATCGCTCACCGTTTGCTTCATCATGCCGTTGTAATCCTCCATGCTGGGTTGCTCCGGTAATTCAATGGTTTTTAGCGGAAGTCCTAGAGCGTCGGCCTGTAGTTCTAACAGCCTTCGTCTAAGACCATGCATACTCACCCGGTTGTGATGGGCATTTATAGAGGTAAGTAGTTTATCTACCTTATATTTTCCTTCGTTTTGTAGATAATACAAGGCCAGAGAAGCATCCTTCCCGGAACTCCAATTAAAATAGGTTTTAAATGTATTAGGCATGATTTGCTTTAATGTTCAAATATGGCAACAGCCCTCACCGGGGAACCCGTACCTCCTCTAATTTTAAGGGGAAGCCCAATAAATCGAAATCTTCCTCTCCCAATAAGTAAATGCAGGTTGATCAAATTCTCATAATGCGTAAAACCCAGTTCTCCGCAGATCTGATGTACCTCCTTGTTAGAAATTCCAGGGACACCGGGCGACATAGTTTCAACCCCGAATGCAGCAATTTTCTGCTCCCCTAACCATCTTGCTGCTGAAGCCGTTAGGCCTGGGCCGTGTGGCCAATCTTCACCTGAATACGCTTTTCTGTAGTGATCTGTATACAACAGAACTGTGTCTCCGGCTTTTATTTTTAAGCCTGCTCTTTTAATAGATCCCTCTAGTTCATCGGGTTCTATAAGTTCACTAAGCCCCTTATGGGAGAAATCCAGACAAATACCTTCAGTATAAAACATGGATAAAGGCATTAGATCAATGGACTGCCCCTCGTATTGTTTTGCCATATGGTTTATGGCGTCAACATGGGTTCCCGTATGTTCGCCCAGTTCCAACTTGTGGACAGCCGGAGTAATTTTAGTTGGGTGTTCTAATCCTTCCCACTGTTCGTGAGAATTATGAACAGTCATTTTTACCTGGGGAAGGTCTTTGTATATCGGCATCCCTTGATAGATATCCTGACTTAAGTCTATTATTTCGGTCATTTATTCAATTTATGCCTTAAGTAGTTTTCTATTGAAATTTTCCCGGCTCCTATAAACAAGAGGGTCAGACAACCAAACAACATTGCCAAGGCCGGGGTCATGGCCTCAATACTATCATTAACGCGTAGGTGGAAGGCCGTCAGTGCTACTATAAAATTAATGATTAGAAGCATAGCAGCAATCCTCAATTTAAACCCAATCAAGATCAAAATTGCACCTAAGAATTGAACGTATACAGAAGTTATAGCACTAATTAAAGGATACGGAAAGGCGTTAGAACCTAAAAAATCAGCAAATTCTATCATACGATCCCAACTTAGGACATTGTCAATAACACCATATAGCAGACGGCCACCAATAAATAATCTAAGTAAGAAGATCCCGAAATCTCTATGCCGATCTAAGAATTTTTCAAACTTTAGCATTTCATGTAATATTTAGTTGGCCATTTACAGTTGGTAAGCCAATCGTTTCTTCTGACAAGCATCTAAAAGGGCACAACTTTGATTTCAAATTTAGTATAGATATGTTTAAGTCCTCTATTTCAAATGCAGTTTAGTTTTGCGGTTGGAAGGAGATTTCTAAATAAAAGAGTAACATAATTTTAAATGAAACGTCTCACTAGTAGTGATGTTTTTATATTACAACTGCATAATCTGATAGCTAATCTTTCTAAAAAATGAATTTTAAAACTGTCCTGTATTCCCTGGCAATTTTGATCGTCGCAGTCAGCTGTGCCGGGGGCGTCTCCTATTCTCCCGAACATATTGAACAAACCTCAGGGCGATACTTATATAATCAGGATGATATTATAGAGGTGTTTTATGAGGATAACACCCTGTATTTAAGGTGGAGAGGGCAAGAAAAAATAAAACCTCTTGCATTGGATGAAACCACCATTTTTGTGGAACAGTTGTACAAGAAATTACAGTTTGTTCAGCATCCGGAAACGAAAAAATGGTATTTATCCGAGGTTTCAAAAGAGAATGAAGCGCTTGTGAGCTATGATTATGTTCAAGTGGCGGATGATTACAACACGCCCAGTATGCACCTAAAGAATAAAGCATATGCGAAGGCCCTGGAAGGATATTTGGGAATACAAAAGCAAGACTCCAACAGCGTATTGATCAACGAGCGGGAGTTTAACAGGCTCGGGTATAAATTCCTAAGAGATTCAGCATACACAGACGCCATAGAAGTATTTAAAATAAATGTGGCCCTATATCCCGATAGTGATAATGTGTACGACAGCCTGGGAGAAGGATATTTAAAGAGTGGAGATAGTTTGCAAGCCTATGAGAATTACAAAAAGGCTTTGGAACTAGACAATGGTAATAGAAGGGCCAAGCGCTACATAGATGCCTTCGAAAATCAATGAATTACGGTAGGGTAGCTATTCAGATTAGCTTTTGCTCGCCGCCTCGATGGCCTCGGCCAGCTTTTTAAGTCCTTGAGGAGCTGTTGTTTCGAACATCTTCATGCCATTTACAAAACTGGCGGCCTTATCACCTGACAGACTCAAACGCTGGGTAATCTTTGTGCTTTTTGGGGCTATAGTGTCCATCAAAATGATATTAGAGAATACTGCTCCATCTAATGTTATATCGATAGTGGCAGATTGTTCGGGTTCTAAGGCCGTAATTCTCCAGGAATGGGGCTCTTGTCCCTGAGATTTTGTTTCACCAGAAGTCCCTTTTTCAAAGGGGCCATTTAGCCTTATCCATTCTACGGCATTTCCTTCCAATCGCTCCCAATTACGTACATCTGTCCAAAAGGCCCACGCAAAAGACTTGTCGGTATTACACGCTACGGTGTGTTCAAATTGCCATATTTCCTTTCCCATTGCGATAGCCGTTTCTCTGTTAACTTTTGTCCCTGATACTCTTGATTTTCCCTTTTTCAAATTCGAATTCAGACGCGCCTTCTAGCTTCAGTGTATCCCCTTTCTTAAGGCCGTTTGGAAGGTCTATAGCCAAAATGGCTTCATAATCAATGACAATAGTAACTTTGGAGTCGCTAAACTCCCAATCTTTAATGCTTTGCTTTCTCTTAGTGAAATATTGAAGGGCCGATTCTGCCTGTTTTTTAAACGCTTGCAAGCCCTCGGTCCTTAGGTCCACTTTGTTACTGCTAATATTTTCAAATACCACATCCTCTGCCAAATCCTCTGTCATACCATCAACATCCATATTGTTGTAAGCGTTAATATAGGCTTTGATCATACTTCTCTGCTGTTGCTTCATACTAGCATGTTTTTGACAACTCAAAGTTGCAATTAATATGATAGGAATTAAAAAATATTTCATTTCAATATGCCTAAAATAATACCCTTTTAGGTGCTTTTTGTAAAGGAATATACCAAATATAAAAGCAACAGCCCTTAGGTTTTCTCTAAGGGCCATTGCTTTTCGTTTATTGAAGAGCGTTCTTATAAATTACTTCTAAACCATTTGCTAGCCTCTTCTACGACTGTGTTTACTTCCTCTTCCTGGTCATAAAAGCTGAATTGATGAAATGGCGATTCCAGTTCGGTTTCTAACCAATGTAATTTCTTATCGGCTGATGAAAGCTCATCAAAGAATTTCTTGGTGTAATTAGGCAGTACGGCTCCATCTGAATGGATCATTAAAATGGGCTGATCAATTTTTTTGGCCGATGGCATAGGGTTGGCCAACAACCAATCTTCCCAGCTAGCGACCGCAAACTTGTCGTTACTCCATTCTTTTATGGCTCCACGCTCTGGGTTGAGGTAATAGTCGTATGGACCGAACATGGCTGCGTTTTCATCGGTCTCTGAAATAGCAGGGATATAGTCTATTATGCCGGTTTCAGCATAACTGCGTTTGGCATTTTGTGCTGCTTTGATTTTGGCTTGTACGCCTTCTTCACCACCGTAAAACAACTTAACGGCCTCAGCGTCGTGAAGCCAGGAGGCGGCAGTCACCACCGCTTTTATTTTATCATCCTCCGCCGCAGCCATCACAGTATACATGGCTCCTGCGCAGACCCCAAAGGCTCCTATTTTGGAGTTGGAAACTTCTGGTAATGACTCAAGATATTCGACCGCATTTTCGATATCTACCTTTTTTAGGGAGGGGCTCTCAAAGTATCTGGGGTTTCCCTCGCTTTCGCCAAAATTTCGAAAATCGAATGCCAGGGTAATAAAGCCCTTTTCTGATAACTTCTCAGCATATAATCCGGCCATTTGCTCTTTAACTGTGGTCCAGCTTCCGGAAATGACCAGAGCGGGATATTCCTTGCCCTCTGTAAAATCTGAAGGGTAATAAAGATGTCCGGCAAGCTCTAGTCCTTCACTCCTAAATGTGACATTTTTTTTCATAACTGTTTGTTTAATTTTATCTAGCAAGCCAAATCCTTTGGCTGCAACTATTGGATTAAAAATTTCTACGTATTCTATTATTTCACCCTTTTTGTTGAACTTAAAGGTGGAGTAGTATTGGTTACTATATATTCCGGCCTTTTCCTTCAGCTTTATGTCCCCCTGATATTTTACAAAGACCATGTTTGGATCCTCCATGGCATAGACCTCCTGAAGATTAAAAGACATGCCCTCAAAATTGGGGAATACCGGTGTCCAATAGGCCCTGATTTCCTCTTTGCCCTTAGCTCCTTTGGGAAAGATCCCTGAATGATAGGGGTTTATATGATTTGCATCTTCAGCGAACAGATTTACCAGATCCTCTACATTTTCGTCCTCTAAGGCTTTGAAAAATGCCTTGACCGAGGCTTTGTTTTTATTAGCGGTTTCCATAATACTATTTTGTTGTTGATTTAATTGGCTCATACGAGTCTGTGGCTTTCCAAGCTGTTTAGAATTTGAACATGAGAAAAACAAACTGGCCAAGGCCAACAAAAAGATCTTTGATATACTACTTTGACTGAGCATTTTCTATAGCTTTTTTAATGAGTTGAGTATTGCCGTCCTGATACTTATAATTGAATCTCATAGCAGTGATTTTCCAATGCTTTTCTTCCTGCTTCAAATCAAAATCATAAGAACCAACAACGGTCCAGATATTCCCTTTTTCATCCGTTAGGTAATGGGTAGCTGTGCCATAAACAAAGACTTTTGCTGTATCGTTGCTAATGGTACAGATAAAATTTCCAAGCTGATGATGGGTAGCTTCAAATCCCGGGAGTACGGTTTTCCAGGATGCGGTAATCTCATTTGATTTAAGAATTGATGCGGGTTGCCCTGTCATTGAAGAATAATCCAAGTTCACAGAACTTGCAAAGCAATTTTCAACAACTTGCCACGACCTTTGGTCTGTGGCTACAAACATTTGGGTAACTACTTCCTGAGGTTGTTTCATATTTTGTGCTTTTATGTTTAATGACGCCAGTGCCAAAAAAGTAAATAATACTGTTTTCATTGCTTCTGATTTTTGAACACTACAAAGGTGGTCCTAACTGGCTCCGGACTTGTTATAAAATCAATGCAAGAAGTATGAAAATCAAAGATTCGCCTCTTTCCTAAAGGTATTTGGCGTGGTCGAGGTTAGTTTTTTAAAGAAACTGCTAAAGTTATTCGGAGAGTCGAAGTAAAGAGAATACGCTATTTCCTTTACGCTTTCCTGGGTATGGATAAGGCGAGATTTTGCCAGTTGAAGAATATGGTTTTGAATGTGTTGTTTGGCAGTATGCCCTGTTATTTGTTTTACAACGGCGTTCAGATGATTTGGATGTATGTTCAATCGTTCTGCATAATGCGAGGTGGCATGGAGGTTCTTAAGGGAAGATAACTCGGCATCGGGATAAAAATTGGTTTCAATAAGCGTTTGAAAGCGAGTTAGCAACTTTAGATCGGTTTTTCTGATCTCTTGCTCCGCCTCGTTTTCAGAAATGTTTTTTCGGAAATACCTTTTCACATAGTTGAGCAATAAGAGCACGTAAGATTCAATGAGTAAAAACTTATCCGTGTTTTCTTGATGATACTCAAGTCTTATGGACTCGTAGAGCGATAAAATAGTTTTAACGTCTTCTTTGTCTACTTCAAAGGGTACAGCCTTTTCAATTTTGAGAAAAGCGAAATGACTTAATAGGTCCTGTAGATGGTTAGATTTTGCCAAGAAGTCTTGAGTAAACATAATATAAAACCCACTCCAATCTGGAACGATATCCCAAGACAAGATCTGAAAAGGGGAATTGAAAAAGATGGTAGAACCTTCGGGAAAATCCGTATGATGCCCGGAAATTACAACACCTTTTCCAACCACTTTTAGGGCTATGGCATAGAATTCGTGACGAAATGGAGGCATGGCATGTACCACGGTAGGCATATTTTCTTCAAAGGTCCTTATGTCGAAAAACGGATGCTTTGGACCGGGAATTCCAATGGTCTGACAATATTCCGTAATGGTTTTAAAATGCTTCACAATTCCTTTGAAGGATTTTTATTGATTCCCCTGTCATTTCGCTTTTGCTCTAAGTGCAAGGGCCTTTTTGTCACCTTTTTTGGCTGGGTGACGAAGGGCATGCCTGATGACCCATTTAAGTTCTTTAGAGGCATCGACTGTCCAGCGCTCGCACAACTCAAGGGCAATTTCTAAGTGGTCCTTGGCAATATCTCCGATGTGGTTGGCCACACTTCTTCTCACATAAAGGTCCTCATCATTTTTTAACTTTTCTAAGATAGGAAATGAAGGGCTTGGGTCTTGTACCAGGAAATCAATTTTTTGCGCCCAGGGTAGTCTGGGCCTGCTGCCTTCCGAACACAGCCTGCGCACGTGGGGGTCAGGATCGTTCATCCAATGATATAAAAAGGAAAAGGTTCTCTCTGGCTGCTCAATAATGAATCTCCTGATAGAAAACTCTGAGGTAAATCTTTGGGTCAATTCGTACTGAGCTTGCATAGAAATCTCAAAGGGATCCTCATTGTTATTATAATCCTTGTCTAAACCGAATTTTTCAACAAAGCTCACATGAGGTAAATAGAACATTCCGGATAATCCCAGGTTTGAGGTATCTTCAATGGGTGGGGTTAAAGAACTAAGAAGGACCTTTATAGCTTCTGAATAGGTGTTTGGAAGATAGTTTTTCATTGCCTCTGCAATATGGCCTCCTCTTTCTTTTAGGGTTAAGTCCTCTATATCTGCAAGCACCTCTTTGATAAAGACGTCTTTTTTGAATTGAGGATGTACTAACGTCAAATTACTGGCTAACTGAGTTACGGCGGCTTTGTCTAATACCAATTTTAAGGGTACACCCTTTTGGATGCTGTTTGGGGTTTGCGGTAATTTTAGTACTTCCATTTTATTTCTGCCGGACTACACTTTGGAATACCGGGCTGTTAAGTGTTAATGATAATTTCAGTTGAATTGCTTCTTAGATCCAATTTTGTAAGCCATACGCATAAAAGCTCTCAACTCCTGTGTGAGATCTTCCTTCGAATACAGCTTGAAATGATGTACATGAGCATTCTCGGTAATGGTGTCAATCTTATGAAAACAGAGCGTCTCATCAAATCTTTGAGGAAATACCAGATGTGCGTTTACAAAGTCTTTTCCCAGTTTATTGACCGAAGCAAAACGCATTCTTTTATTAAGAGCAATTCGGGTTTTAGCTGGGTGCAGATCGAAATCGCCTAACTTTTGAAATTCTGAAATAAGCAGCTTATAGAGCTCCACGGCCTTCTCAGTTTTATTTTCTAAAAATTGATCAACAGTATTTGTCCCACATGAATGCCACTGATTGGTATTCACAAATTTCTGTCTGCATTTTGGACAAGTCCACATGATGTTGATCTTTGTTTTCGCCTGTTACAACAAGACAGTTAACCAGTTTAAAGGTAGTAGTTTTAAGATTTCTATTCACGAGATCTGATTAAAACAATGTTAATTATCACCTCTGCCTAAATAGGCTCTTATAGATGTTATTTTACCTTCGGGATCTAGAGTAATTACATCGACCACATAGAGCTCCTCCTTATGGTTTAAAGTTATTTTTAATTCTGCTGCCAGCGTGTTAGCACTTTCATGAGTTGAAAGTACTTCTATAGCTATAGTATCTACCGCATCAAAGTTCTTACGGGTTTCCATTATCACCTTTTCTTTCCCAATCACCCTAATTTTCCAATCGCGCAATACAATATCCTCAGCAAACATAGCGGCAACACCTTCCAGGTCTTTTGCCGCGTATTTGTCTAAATAAGAAATGCCAATATCCCTGACTGAACTTTTTGCTGTCATTAGCCTAAATTTTAGTTGAAGGTCTTCCTGAATGCTAAAGGAGACATTTCGGTTTTATTTTTAAAGAGTTTAGAAAAAGACGTATGATGTTCAAAGCCCAAAGAATAGGCAATTTCACTTATAGATAATGGGGTAGTGGTAAGCAGCTCTTTGGCTTTGGTGATTAATTTGTTCTGAATATGTTGCTGGGTACTTAGACCGGTATGGGATTTTAATAGCCCGCTCAGGTAGTTAGGAGATAGGTAAAGCTGGTCGGCAACCCATTGTACGCTTGGAAGGCCTTTCTCCTCCAGCCTTTCATCCTGAAAATATTCTGTCAATACTTCCTCTAGCCGACTTAAGATTTGATGATTAGAAATTTTACGGGTAATAAACTGTCGCTCATAAAAGCGCTCGGCATAATGCAGCAATAAGGATAACTGGGCAATAACAATAGCCTGACTAAATTTATCAATATTGGATTGATATTCTCGCCGAATATTCTCGAGGAGTTCTAGCATTTGTTGTTCCTCTTTTTCTGATAAGAATAGCGCCTCATTTACCTCATAACCAAAGAAACCGTAGTTTTTAATTTGTTTAGCCAGAGGTGTATTCCAGAGAAAATCTGGATGTACCAACAAGAGATAGCCAGAGGTTTTTCCCGACTTAAGATTGGGATTCTCCGCCAAACTCATGACCTGGTTAGGAGCGATAAAGGTCATCAACCCTTCATCAAAATCATATTCCTGCTGCCCGTAAAAGAACTTATAGGCTACATTCCTCTTGAGGCCCAGGGTATAGTAATCTTGCTTCCATCGCATGCTTGTTATGTCGGATGGGTACTGTACCTGAGTGTAATCTACCAGACTGATCAAAGGATGTTCAGGGGCCGGCAAATTGGCCAATTTATGATAGTCACTGATCTTCTTAAAATGCAACAATTCCTTCATCAACTTATACTTAAACTAACATTCCTCCAGATACTTCAATTCTTTGCCCATTGATCCAAGCCGCCTTCTCTGAGCAAAGAAAGGAGACCACGCCGCCAATATCTTCAGCCTCACCGACTCTTCCTAAGGCCGTGATACTTGATATGATCGCCTGCTTTTCTTCATCTTTATTACTTCCCCCTGCAAAATCTGTGGCTATAGCCCCCGGGGCAACTACGTTGGCCGTGATTTTTCTACTCCCTAATTCTTTGGCCAAATATCGTGTAAAAACTTCTATCCCTCCTTTCATCATGGCGTAGGCAGACATACCGGGGAGGCTAAACCGCGCTAAACCGCTAGAGATATTGATAATTCTGCCAGACTCGTTGAGGTAGGGGAGCGCGGCCTGTGTTAAGAAATAGACACTTTTGAGATGTACATTCATCATTTCATTAAACTGCTCCTCAGTGGTATCAGCTACTAAATTGTAGGCTCCCGTTCCCGCATTATTGATTAAGAAATCAAAATTTCCATCTCCATTTTCTTCCCTTAGGTAATTGGTAGCTGTTGTTATAAAATCTTTACCACTATTAAAATCATTAGCATCAAATTGAAAGGCTACTCCCTTTGACCCAAGTTGCTCTATCTGTTGAATGGTTTCCCGGGCCTGGATTTCATTGCTGTGGTAAGAAAAGATAATGTTGATACCGTTTTGGGCCAGATTAAGGGCCATATCTTTACCTAAACCCCTACTTCCTCCTGTGATAATTGCTGTTTTTCGACTCATGTTTTATCGTTTTAAATTACGATACAAAGTTGAGTCAAAGGGATGATTATTTTTTTTCCAAATCTATTTTTCGCTTGTCCATATCTAGGTTCCTCGTTTTTCCCGGGAAACCTTAGATTTTATAATGTAATACAAGCTCTCAGGATCTATTCCATTACCTCACTAATTTGCACCACCGGTTGAATGTCTGTATAATTGGGGATATCTCCCACAATTTGTTCGGCATTTGGCCCAAAAACACTTTGGTATTCCGAGAGCTTGTTAAAGTAAAAATATCCAATGGCTATATAGGGGATCGGTTCATCCGGTGTCCTGCCTGCTATACCTTTGTCTATTTGTAATAGCTGTAAGGAATCTCCAAATAGGGTAGCGCACATCGGCATATGCTTTTTGGTATAATAGTCCATATTAAATGTTTTTCCCTCTTCGTTTGGATACATTATGGCAACTTTGATCATACCTTTTTTGATCTTGGAAGTTGTTTTAGAGGAGCTTGGCTGCCAACCAACAAATAGCGTAACGGCTACAAGGGCTAATAGGATAAATTTGATTTTCATCTTGTTGAAATTTAATGATTTGCAAAAAGTTTAATTTTTACATGGCCTTAGCCATAACTGTCTCAGTGTATCCAACCGCTATAAAAACAGTGTAGGCACACATCAATGATCTGCCTTGATCAGGGCAAATTCCAAAATACAAAATCTTTTTGGAACCTATCAGTACCATAAAACTTTGATATTCTTTTGAAAGTAGGTTGAAGCTTTCCCCAACATTTATCGGGTTTCTTTCTAATTTTTAAATATTGCCTAGGCAAGTCTTGCCATCATTTTCCGTGCTCTGCCCGATACCGATTTTCTTTGATCTATAGAAAGTCGTTCTAGTTGGGGTAAAATCCATGCCTTGAGTTTTGCATCTTTTTCAGACCAGTTTGCCAGGGTAGCCATGGTTTGATTGAGCACAATCCAGTCCTGATGGTTCTCAAGGTTATGCTTCATGATCCTTTTTGCTTTGGCAATTTGAGGTTCGCTCATGTCTTTTTCAAGCATTCCAAATAAATCTGCCAGCGTCCATTGTGTTGATGCCTGATCAATTTTTGCAATATCCGAGAGGAATTTATCTATGTAGGGAATTATTAGCGTTTTCCTTGCCTTACAAATACGTTTCATAGCATTTGAGGTTCTCAGCCTTACGACTTCGTCAGAACTAAAATAGCAATTGAAAAGTTCATCAAAGTGTTGGTTTTGCTCCAGCACCTGTTCTACAATTTCTACAGTGTTTCCCAGGGAGTTTGGGTGTCCGCCTTTTAGCCGCTCTTCAAAATTCTGCATATAGTACAAGTTTTAAAGCTATAGCAAGTAAAAAATACTATAGATCATTCCCAAATTGAATCCTGCATGGCATAATACTGCCCCCCAAATGGAGTTTGATAGTTTTTTCATTTTAAAGAATATCAAGCTCACCAGAAACATCCCTGCCACCCAAATAATTGTCGGAACAAGATAAAAACTCCATGTATTATTTAGAAACAAAATTCCGAAATGGGCAATGT
>JBFOMC010000041.1:0-12201 GCA_040830565.1 Flavobacteriaceae bacterium | reverse complement strand
CTGATTACTGATTACTGATTACTGATTATTAGTTGTCTAATGACACAAGAATGTTACACCCCAAAGAAAGAAATTACCTCTCCACAATTTTTAACTTTTAATTTTTAACTTTTAATTCTTAATTCTTCAACCTTACCGTCCATTCAAAATTAAAAGTGGAGACCACTACCCCATCCTCATTTACCCCGACGGATCTCATCCAAAAAGTCTGCCCCTCTCCAGTGGCAATGGTCTGCTTAAGAGCATCCTCAATGAGATGTCCATCTTCACAGGTAAAAGTAATTTTCCCAGTTGCTTTTTTGGTAAAACTTGCATTATTGTTTGCAACCAACATGGAGATATTTTTCCCACTCTTTCTTATTTGATCTATGACCATTGCTCCGGTGCTGAGCTCCGCAGCCATGCCCTGAACTGCCCAAAACATGGATTTAAAAGGATTTTGATTAAACCATCTATGCCTTACCGTCACCACGGCCTTTTGCTCGTCTAAATGTCTTAGTCGCACCCCACACCACCAGGCCGATGGAAGTTTAAAAAATGTAAAAGTGTTGAATTTACTGGTGTTCTTCGCCATTACCTCATATTATGTCGCCTAAAAATAGCTAAAATAATCGAACAGCAAATTGTTAAATAAAAGTTAAATTATAGTACTATGTTTTGCATAATACCTTTTTTTGGCCATATATTTGCATTGTAAGTTATTATGTTATTCATAGGATCGATTAGAAAATACAACAATCATGACCGAGACATTGAGCAAACACGAAAGAAATTTAGCGGCAATTATACACGCCTCTACCCTAACCAAATACTTTATCCCTTTTGGTAATTTTCTCCTACCCTTAATCCTGTGGATGTCTAATAGGAAAGAACATCAATTTGTAGACTACAACGGAAAGCAGGCTCTGAATTTTCAGATCAGCCTTTTACTGTATTCCGTTGTTTTGGGTATTGTTTCAGTGCCTTTTTTCTTGGGTTTCTTACCTAATATTTTTGAAGGAGGGATCCTTAACGTGCGTCATTTTAATGAATTCAACGTTTTTGATTTTCATTTCGACAGCGATAATTTTCGCATCGGGCGGTTTTGGCCATTAGGAATAACCGGGATGCTGCAAGTAGCTCTTTTTCTGGTCAATATAGTTTATACCATCCTGGCCACATTGAGAACCAATGAAGGAGAAACTTTTAAATATCCTATAACCATAAAATTCATCAAGTAATGTTGTCCAATACTAAAACATATAAAACCCTGATAATTGCCTCTGCGTCCCTTTTGGTGATCTTATTTAGCTCCTTTAGAACCGTAGATGGGCACATTCTTGGGGATATCAGTAAAGAAAAGACCCTCTATGAAACCATTGTTGCACTGGACAGTATTTACTTTACGGCTTACAACAATTGTAATATGAAAAAGCAAGATGAGATGTATGCAGAAGATCTGGAGTTCTATCACGATAAAGGAGGTTTAGCGACCTCAAAAAAAGATATTTTAGAAAGTATTGAAAATAATATTTGCGGAAAGGTTACCAGAGAGTTGGTAGCCGGGAGCATAGAAGTATACCCTATCAACGGTTTTGGAGCGGTTGAGATAGGTATGCATAAATTTCATAACAATCAGGAACCGGACGCTGTTTCCGAACCAAGCAAATTTATTGTGATTTGGAAGCAAGACGGAGATAACTGGTTAATCTCGCGGGTAATAAGCCTGCATAACTAATGTATAAGGTAAAATGGGTCTTCATCACACCCAATATTGAGTTTATTTATTAATCAAAAAACGGAGTTTATTCATCAATCTGCCGTGGGCAGCAAAACAAATCAAAATGATCTAACAAAAACGAACAGTTAACCAAGTGCTACAGCTGTCTTATACAGCAAGAAGCCTTAATTAAGAATCAAGAAATTATGAATATAGAAAACACAAAAGCACAAATGCGTAAAGGAGTACTGGAGTACTGCATCCTCTCCATCCTAAATGGAGAAGATAAGTATGCCTCTGAGATCCTTCAAACCCTCAAAGACGCAAAGATGCTTGTAGTTGAGGGCACCATTTATCCCCTGCTCACAAGATTAAAAAATGCGGGGTTGCTCAACTATCGTTGGGAGGAATCTACATCGGGGCCGCCTCGAAAATACTATGCGCTCACAGAGACAGGGGTACTTTTTCTTAAAGAATTGAATAGTACCTGGAATGAGCTAAGAGGAGCAGTGAATTTGGTTACCAATGCTAAAAACAACTAACAATGAACAAGACAGTAAATATAAATCTAGCTAATATACTTTTTCACATAGATGAAAAAGCGTTTAACAAATTACAACGCTACCTGGAGGCAATTAAACGGTCCTTTTCCGGCACTACAGGAAGCGATGAAATCATAGCCGATATAGAAGCCCGGATCGCAGAGCTTTTCCACGAAAAGATGGAAAATGAGCGTCAGGTCATCACCCTAAAAGAAGTAGATGAAGTGATAGCTATCATGGGGCAGCCAGA
The DNA here is from genome assembly GCA_040830565.1 of Flavobacteriaceae bacterium. Taxonomy (GTDB): domain Bacteria; phylum Bacteroidota; class Bacteroidia; order Flavobacteriales; family Flavobacteriaceae; genus JAFMPW01. The sequence continues at coordinate 9,710 of JBFOMC010000041.1, read as the reverse complement.
AGATTATATGGTAGATGAAGACATCTTTGAGGACGAACCCAGAGCAAGGTCTACTGAAGAAAAACCCGGCAAAATCAAGAAGCTTTATCGCGATATTGATCATAAATATATTGGAGGTGTTTGTGCCGGACTGGAGCATTACCTAGGAATTGATGCTTTATGGATCCGACTGATCTTTATCCTCCTGGCGGTCTTTACCGGCTTTGGATTTATCGCCTATATCTTATTATGGATCCTTGTTCCTGAAGCCGCTTCTACTTCTCAAAAACTGCATATGAAAGGAGAAAAGGTCAATATCAGTAATATTGAGCGAAAGGTTAAAGAAAGTATCGAAGATGTAGCGGATAGGATTCAAAATGCAGATTATAGTAAGGTCAAAAGCAGTGGCAAAACTTTTTTTGACACCCTGGGCGATGTAATCATGTTCCTTTTTAAGGTCTTCGGAAAGTTTATCGGAATTCTCCTGGTTATTATTGGAGCAGCTACCTTGATAGGACTCTTCATAGGACTCTTTACAGTAGGCATACTAGACCTCGTTCACCTGCCTGGTGTAGATTTCTACGACATGGTAAATTCTACAGACGCACCCGTATGGTTAGTTTCTCTACTGGCCTTCTTTGCAGTAGGAATCCCATTTTTCTTCCTGCTCTATTTAGGACTGAAAATTTTAGTCAATAACCTGAAGTCTATAGGCAATATTGCAAAATTCTCCCTTTTGGGCTTATGGTTACTTGCAATAATAGGTCTTAGCGTACTAGGTATAAAACAAGCCTCAGCGCATGCTTTTACAGGAAGTGTTACCGTTAAAGAGCAGTTAAACTTCCCTGATGGGATGGATACCGTTAGAATAAGCCTTCAGGCCAGCGATCTTTACGAAATGCAGGAAAATGTAGGAATCAACGGAATGACCATCACTCAGGACGATAATGGAAACAGGTTACTGTTTTCAGATGACATGCGATTCGATGTAAAGAAATCGAGAGATTCAATGGCCCACATCTATATAAGAAAAGATGCCGATGGTAGTTCTTTTGGCAATGCAAGAGACAGAGCAGGAAAGATCAATTACAATTACGCACTTCAAGGGAATACCGTTTTACTTGATGATTTTCTTACTACAGATCTTAAGAACAAAGTAAGGGATCAGGAAGTTATGGTTACTATCTATGTTCCTGCAGGTACCGAAGTGCATTTTGATGAAACTACCAAAAGGCATATTGGAAGATCTACGAGATATGACAAAGCCATCTATAGAGGCGACCTTATTGATTATCGCTGGTCTATGAAGGATAACGGTGAAATGGAATGCCTTGATTGTCCTGATGATATGGACGAAGATAGCGATGAAGAAAATGGTAGGATCATTATCAATGAGGACGGAGTAGACATCGATATTAAGGATAATGGAGATTCTTTTAAGATGAAGATAGACGAAGAAGGGGTAAACATAGAAGCAAAGGAAGACGATCATTTATAATGACAGTTCAGTAGCCCGATACGACAGTTGGGCCATAAATAGTATTTTAAAACAACTAGAAAACGGAATTTTATATCAATCTAAAAAAACAACAATCATGACAACACTAGCAAGAATTACAATCGGGTTAATAATGGCAATCTTCTTGTCTTCCTGTGCCTTCGACATCAGTTTCGGAGACGGCAAAAAAGGAAATGGAGTAATTGCCGAAGACCGTAGAGAAGTAACCGAAGAATTTACCGTAGTTACAGCCTCAGAAGGTTTGGATGTTTATGTTACCCAGGCCGATGAATTTGAGATTACTGTAGAGGCCGATGAAAATGTTATAGACCTAATCGGCACAGATATCAGAGATGGTAGGCTTAAGGTGCACACCATAGAGAATATCGGTAGAGCAACTAAGAAAGTCTATGTATCTCTTCCGGAAATCACAGCCCTTAAAAGCTCTAGCGGAGCAGACTTGATCGGCAAAAATAGTATAGAGACCGGAAAAATCAGTTTAGACGCAAGCAGCGGATCTGATCTTCAGGTCGAATTAGTGGCCGATGAAGTAGAAGCTAGTACCAGCAGCGGCGCAGATATTAGAGTTTCTGGGGAAGCCAATTTCTTGGATGCAGATGCCAGCAGTGGATCTGATATTAAAGCCAGAGATTTACTGGTAAAAAAGTGCGTTGCTGATGCCAGTAGTGGGGCTGATATTTCGGTAAATGTTTCAGAATCGCTAACGGCAAATGCGAGCAGTGGTGCCGATATCTCTTATAGTGGAGATGCCACAGTTCAGAAGAGAAAATCTGTTTCAGGAAGTGTCCATAAATATTAATCTTTAGCATCCAATCTAACTCACATAAATAAGAGCTCTCAGCTTTTGGAAAGCTGAGAGCTCTTTCGCTATCTTAGTACAAACAAATATTTTGTGAAGCTTACCATTAAAAAGTTTGTACTCCCTCTTAAACATACCTTTAGCATTTCCAGAGAATCGTATGATTTTCAGGACACTATGATTGTTTCCCTGGAGGAGAGGGGGCAAATAGGCTACGGTGAATCTACTGCAAATCCATACTACAACTTCACTTTTGAAAGTATGCAGGCTGAAATTGAAGCCCTAAGACCTACAATTGAAGCCTATGATTTTACCACACCTGCTGCTTTTCATGTTTTTTTGTCTCAAAAAGGGCTTAGCAATTTTGCACTATGTGCAATAGATCTGGCAGCCCACGATCTTTATGGAAAACTATTAAACCAGCCCCTTCACCAAATTTGGGGTACCACCACGGCTCATTATCCCATTACCAACTATACCATTGGCATTGACAGTATTGACCGCATGCTAGCCAAAATGCAAGAGAAGCCCTGGCCTATTTATAAAATAAAGCTGGGTACAAACGATGATGTGGCCATTGTAAAGGAGCTCAGAAAGCATACCGATGCCGTCTTTAGGATAGATGCAAACTGTGCCTGGACAGCTCAAGAGACCATTTATAATGCTCCACAGCTCAAAGCATTGGGCGTGGAGTTTTTGGAGCAGCCCTTAAAAGCAGATGATTGGCAAGGAATGGAAAAAGTAGCGCATCATAGCGAACTACCCATAATAGCCGATGAGAGCTGTGTTTTGGAAGAGGATGTTGAAAAATGTGCGCTTCATTTTAATGGTATCAATATCAAACTAACAAAATGCGGCGGCCTCACTCCTGCTCTAAGAATGATCAAAAAAGGGAAGGATCTGGGGCTTAAGATCATGGTTGGCTGTATGACGGAGTCAACGGTAGGGATATCTGCCATTGCACAATTACTTCCGCAATTGGATTATGTAGACATGGATGGGGCTATGTTGCTATCTGAAGATATTGCCAAAGGCATAGAGATAAGCTCCGATGGAGCCGTTGTCTTTCCGGAATTAGGCGGAAGTGGAATTACTATGTACCGATGACGCATTTTATTGAAACATTTCCGGGACCTGAAATCGAGATCAACAAAAAGACCTATCTGTATTTTGGAGGTACTGCTTACTTGGGTCTCCAATACAATACAGAGTTTCAAGAAATATTTAAGGCAAACATACTGAAGTATGGAACCAGCTATGGTGCCTCAAGAAAATCCAATGTTCGCCTATCCATCTATGACGAAGTGGAGCGTTTTCTGGCCAGTTGGACAGGAAGTGAAGCCTGTGTAACCCTTTCCTCCGGATATTTGGCCGCCCAGTTAGTTTCTGATAGATTTAGTTCGGATAAATACCGTGCATTTTATGCTCCAAATTGTCATGCCGCCTTGTTCCCCTCCTCTTCTGAGAAGAAAAAAAGGAAACCCTATATCACTTATACCTCTTTAAATATTGCAGTTCGTCAGCATTTGGAAATGAACCCCGAAGTGGTTCCTGTTATTCTCATGGACTCTATCGACTTTTCAGGTACCAACTTTCCAGATTTCGAGGGCATTAAAGCCCTGCCATTGGAAAAGGTAATTCTCATAGTAGATGATTCTCATGGCATAGGAGTGGTGGGGCCGGCAGGAGCGGGGGTATATCCGATATTGGCGAAACTTGGGATTAGGGAATTGCTAGTATGCTGTTCCCTGGGTAAAGCCATGGGAGTACAGGCCGGAGCCATATTTTGCAGTCAAAAACGCTGCAAAGATCTTGTGGATACCGATTTCTATGGGGGCGCAAGTCCGGCCGCCCCGGCCTACATGGCCACACTTTTAGACGCCCGGGAAATACTAACAAGCAAGAGAGAATATTTAAAAGAACATATCACTGTCTTTTCCAGGGAGATTGAAAAGTTCTCTGCCATTAGCAAGATTCCGGATTACCCTGTCTACAGCTATACCGATAAGTCGCTCACCAATTTTCTTCTTGAGCATCAGATTATTGTCACGGATTTCTCCTATCCTACTGAGGCGGCCGACCTGACCAGCAGAATTGTCTTAAGCGCAGGTCATGAGTCAAGACACCTGGCAGAACTTAGCAAGCATCTTAAAAGCTATTTCAATAAAGGCTAGCACCAAATTCTCCCGAATTTATGCGCCTCAATTAACCCTAAAAACTCCCATCATTTAACAAAAAAATTCGTAACTTATTAAGATAAAATATGAGAATAACTTAAAACGCGCCACCATGAAAAAATTACTCGGATTGGTTTTTTTGACGTTCATTCTTGTATCTGCCACCACGTACAACGCTTCTGAACCTCAGGCCAAACCTTCCATTGAAGGCACCTGGGAATTAATGAGTTTTTACAACTACGATGAAGAAGGGAACGTAACGGACACTATACCTACGGTTGATGGATACAGGCAAATTAAGATGTTTTACAACGGAAAAATTATGTGGACACGCTATGTGCCTCAAGATTCCGTTGAATGGTTTGGATACGGCTCCTATGAGACTACAGATAGCACTTTAACCGAAAAGCTGGAATACATGTCGGCCTCTATTCGGAAAATAGCCCCGGAACTATTGGTATGGAATATGGAGCTCATTTTAAAAGCTGATTCGTACACACAGATTTTTATAGATGCTGATGGGAATCGCGTATCTTCTGAAAATTATAGAAGGCTAGACTGAACAAGAGCTTATCTGATAATAAAAACCGCCCTGATTTATAGCTCTTGGGCGGTTTTTTGCATTTCAACATCTTACGAGCAATATGGCCCTAGAACTTTACACTATCCGAGGATAACCGTATAATTTCAAAAATCAGCATAATTTCAGAATCAGCATTATTAAATGTTAAATTCTAGAAAAAATTCGTAACTTATTAAGATAAAATATGAGAATAATTTAAAACACGCCACCATGAAAAAATTACTCGGATTAGTTGTACTGATGTTACTGCTGGTATCTGCTACTGTATTCACTTCTTCCAAGCCAACAGCCATGCACTCTATGGAGGGTACCTGGGAGCTTCAAAATTTCTATAATTGGGATGGAGATAGTATTACAACTGCCGAACTCCAGGAGGGGTATAGGCAAGTGAAAATGTACTATAACGGCAAGGTGATGTGGTCTCGTACAGATCCAAATGATACCGTCGGCCGCTTTGGGTTTGGGGCCTACAAGATTACGGAATCACAATTGATTGAAACTATCGAATATGGGGACTACAGCATGATGAAGGCTTTGCAAACCTTAAGAAACTTTACCTTTGAATTAAAATTGACAGATTCTACCTATAGCCAAATTACGCTAGACGAGGAAGGTAATCCTACTTTCTCTGAGAATTATAAACTGGTAGACTAGTTACAATACCAAGCCACAAAAAGCCCCAATGCATCTCAGTGATTGGGGCTTTTTACTTATAACCTTCTGTTCGGCTTAACTGACTTCCTGGGGAGTTTCAATGGCCGCTAAATAGCGCTCAGCATCCAGGGCTGCCATACAACCGGTACCTGCCGCTGTCACGGCTTGTCGGTATTCTTTATCTTGCACATCACCACTGGCAAAAACACCGGGCTTAGAGGTTTTGGTGGACTTTCCTTTGGTGATAAGATAACCCGTATCGTCCATCTCCAATTGCCCCTTGAAAATATCTGTATTGGGTTTATGTCCTATAGCCACAAAAAAACCGGTAATGGCGATCTCTTCCTTTTCTCCGGTCTGATTGTTTACCATTCTAAGTCCTTCAACAACCTGCTCTCCCAACAATTCGTCTACCTCGGTGTTGTAACGCAAATCTATATTAGGAATACTCTCAATTCTATGTTGCATGGCCTTGGAAGCCCTCATATGGTCCTTGCGCACCAACATAGTCACTTTATTACAAATATTTGCAAGATACGAGGCCTCTTCCGCGGCAGTATCTCCCCCGCCAACTATAGCCACATCCTGTCCTTTATAAAAAAAGCCGTCACATACAGCGCAGGCCGAAACTCCACCTCCCCGAAGACGTTGTTCACTTGGGATATTGAGGTATTTTGCCGTTGCTCCGGTTGAAATGATCACCGTTTCAGCTTCCACCACCTTATTACCATCAATGGTTACCTTATGAATTCCTCCTACCTCATCGCTAAACTCTACAGCCGTAGCCATTCCAATCCGCACCTCGGTTCCAAACCGCTCTGCCTGTTGCTGAAGTTGCACCATCATCGTGGGTCCGTCCACGCCTTCAGGGTATCCTGGAAAGTTATCCACCTCCGTTGTGGTAGTTAACTGACCTCCTGGTTCCATTCCTGTATATACAACGGGCTTCAAATCTGCTCTCGCCGCGTAAATAGCTGCGGTATACCCTGCCGGGCCAGAGCCCAAGATCAAGGTTTTTATACGTTCAATTTTTTCTGACATGATCAAGTTTTATTATCGGTATAAAAGTAGGTCTTTCATTCAAAACCTTACTTTGAAAGTTATCAAAAGTTATTATCTCAATTTAAGGTTTTTCTATGATGACAAGGAGCAATAATAGCGACCCTATTCTTCCAATCCGTACTTTTTTAGGGTTTGGTGCCAGGAAATGGATTGCACCTGCGTAATGAGCTCCTTATTTACAGCTTCAAAAAGGAGATGTTCTTTAGGCATTATGAAGCTCCGGTATTGTTTCTTAAATGTTAGGGGAAGTAAATTTACTTTATTTTCTAACTGATCTGACTTTATGATGTACTCCATGGTGGTTTTGTCATAGACCAGGACATCAATCTCCTTACGTACTAGTGCCCTGATAGCCTGATGTACAGTTCTAAAGGTCTTAAAAGATCTGAGGTTGTTACGCCTCACAAAAAGTTCACTATCCGATGCCCCTACTACCCCAATCTTTTTCACCGTTTGTAAATCTTCCAATCCGTTAATATCAGATTCCAAGATATTCACGGTTAACGTGGAAGCTATAGTGGCTGTAAATCCGGAAATGATAATTATAGCAGTAAACATCCAAATAATAGCGATAGCTTTGCCCATGTGGGTTTTAGGTGCCTTATCTCCATAACCAACTGTGGTCATGGTAACCGCAGCCCACCATAAACCATCAAATAAGCCTCTTACACCGGGCCGGAACTGATATTTATTCTTTCTTCTCTCAACCAGCCACAGTATGGTTCCAAAAGAAAGGAGTACTATCAATAACAGGAGGATGACATTCAAAAAATCTCGTGAAAAAAAGTTTTTAAGGAATATTTGAAATTTTCCCTGACTGTTTGAAGCGGCTGCCACCCCTATACTTGAAATATAGAAGGGCTGACTGACCTGAAACTGTTCGGTGCGTTGAGGGCTATTTACCAATGGATTAATTGAAATATCTATGTCGGAATAATCTAGTGATCTTATTATTCCTATAACATCGCTGTATTCTACAAACTCATAATTGACATTGAGGTTGCTTGCCATTTCTTTCCACAGGTCTATAGAAACTCCGGAGTATCCGTTAGCGTCCTTTACTACGAATGGCGGGTCAAGATGAATACCAACCACAAGGCTATCTCTAGCAATACTAGGATAGGCAGCAAATCCCAATCCCAAAAAAATGATTAGTAACAAAACCCTATTCTTTTGTACCTGTTTCATATTATTTCAGTCCTGGTTTCAAGTTGGCGGATAAAAAAGAGGTGAGAATCCTTAAGAGGGTCTCTTCCCGTGAGCTAAAAACTCCCTTGTTTTCAGCATATATACAAAGCAATGCGATGGTGTCTTTTTCGCGTCTTATTGGGATGAGCAGTCTTGACAGGTATCCCAGTTCGTCTGCCGCAAGGAGATATTGCGTAAATTGTTTATCATAATCCGAGATTGTGATAGGTTTCCCTGAAGCCAGAACTATACTGGGTAGGTTTTCCTTTTCATTAAAGTTTCGCTCCAAAAGCACCTTTGCTTTACGATTTCTTTGATACCCGGAAAACACCATCTTATCGCTCTTCTTCCGGGTAAGATAAGCTGCATCTATCCCCGTAGGTAATTCCGTTAATCTCTTAATCACGGTCAGCACGTCATCCCAGTCGGCTTTGGGCGGTATCAAATCAATCAATTTATGGAGCATATATACATTGGCCCCGACTGTTTTAAGCTCCTCCTTCTTGTTCTTTAAAAGATGTGATTGAGCTTCCAAAGCTTCGGTTTTCAAATCTAACTCCTGTTGTTGCTGGCTAAGTTTGGCCTGAAGACCGCTCACCTGGGTCAAGATCCATTGTCTTGCAAAATATCTGAGGAAAACGGCCAGTATTACCGAAAAGAGTAACCAACTCCACCAACGCTTATACCATTTCTTTGCCACTTCAAGATTTACCGCTATTGGAGAACTCCAGGAATATCCTCCTTCCTTTTGTGCCCTGGTCAACAGTTTATAGCTTCCTTCCGAAAGCTCGTCCAGGACTATTTTTGAGTTAGATGACACCCATGAAATATCAGGCAGTTCGTCCTCTGGTAAATTTTGATCAAAGATCTTGTACTCATAATGCACCTCCGAACCCGGATAAGTAACAGTCCCCATATTGAGCGTCAGCTGATCATATTCGCTCATCTTTATTTTCTCTAACCGTTTTACTCCTTCATTATTGATATCAGCAGATTTCAACAACGGGGTCTGAGTAAGCAGGGGTCTGGGACTCGACCTGGAAGAATATACTGCACCCTCGGCCGTTCCTACCCAAAGCCTCGAATCTTTGTCTAATATGAGGCTTCTGTAGGAGGCGACCCGTGAAGGAGTTCCACATTTTTCGTCGAAACGCACATAATTGCCCGCAGAATCCAAATAAATCAATCCATTAGTATCCGTCGAGATCCATACCTCCCCATCGTCTAAAGCCGTGATCGATCTAACTTCTCCATGGGTGTAAGCACCTAAATCAACTTTTCTTATGCTCTCTGTATCGTACTTTAATAGTCCGTCCGTTGTGGCTAACCAAACGATACCCAAACCGTCGATAGCCATATCGTGCACTTCAAAATTCCCGCTGACCTCAAAACTAAAAGGAAGGCTCTTATTCTGAAAATGGTCAGTGTTTCTATCATATTTATACAGATATGAATTGGTCCCGATTCCAGCGGCATAGAGCTCGTTTCTTCCTCCTTCCCTTACTACCAATATCCTATTGTCTATTCCTTCTTTCTTCCCGTACTCCTTAACCTTTCCTTCGGTTGTTATTTTTGCTACTCCAACTATGGGCTGCTCCGAAGGAGCCTGACAAAACCAAAGATCTCCTTGTTGGTCTGCGTTCATAAAAAATATGCCTGCACCTCGATGAGTTAGGTCGTGCGTTCTTATTAAACGATTATCGGAATAATGCAAAATATGACCTTCAGTGGAGCTAAACCATACATTGG
>JBFOMC010000040.1:0-4623 GCA_040830565.1 Flavobacteriaceae bacterium | reverse complement strand
TACGGATTTACAAGATATTTGATGAATTGAGAGAAATCCAGACCAAATCCTAAGTGCCTCAAAAGCTTCGTTTCAACAGCTTACAACGCCCGAATCTTTTATAAATCAGAGATATGAAGCAAATATAGCAGCTATCATCTGGCTAGAATATCACCAAAGCAACATTAAGAAGTGAATGGGCAATCATCACTGAAAGGGCTGAAAGCTTCCAACCAATTCGTTCTATTCCATAGATGTAGATCAGTGTAATAGGCGTTATGATAACTCCAGCTCGAACAGCATTTACCGGTGAATAATTGAAAGTATGGAACCAACCAAAAAGAATCGATATTACCAGAACCACTAACCACAACTTGTAAATTCGATTATTAAGAAGCTTAAATAGAAACACCTGAAAAACAAGTGTCTCTACAATGGGCGAGAATAGGAATGCATCCCACCTATATTCTGGTGAAAAGCCTCCAGGGTATCCATTGAAGATCCCAGTAAGTGCATAGTTTGCTCCTGAGGATGCATTTATGTATAACACATAAATAATATCGAACAATACCGAAGCCAAATAGCAGGTCGAAAATGCACCAACTATTTGTAGAAAAAAAACTTTGCCACTCAAAGGAGTATCCATACTATTGCCCATCAAAATGATAGCCAAAACCTAGTTGACCATATCACCGTAAAACTTTTTAACTGTGGCCCATGAATCTGATGCCTCCCCGGTATACCAGTCCCAAATATCAGAATAAATATCAGACAGGAAGTCATAGTACTCCTCCACGCCATTTTTATATTGCCCCAGACTCCCACTGACAAGTCCAACTCCCACCTGGATATCTTCCCAACGGTATTCATCTTCCCCGCCGGAAACGAATGAGATTTGCTCGGCTGATAATTCTCTGATCATAATCACACTTCCCTTTACAATAAATTGACAAAATTCCTAATTAAGGAAAGGTAAATATAACTTTTTGGTTAATCAGTCATCAATAGTGCGTTTTTACTAAAAACATCAAACAATTTTTTTTAGCGGAATCGTTCAATTTTCAATGGCACCAAAAAACAATGAACTCCAATACTGAAAGCAGTTGGATGAAGATAGCTGCATTCTGGCTTCTTATTTTCCAATAAGATTCTAACTCCGAGCATTAACCAAAAACGGGAGGCGTTTCTTAAGAAATTAGTTCTAAAACAAAGTGGATAATTCCTCTAATATCATTCGCAGAATCCATACTCTTGACAGAATCATGTCGTGGTTTTAACCAGCTATCAGTATCCTCCTATTAGGATATACGGTTTATCACTTCCTTTTCACTGAGTTTTCCAAGAGACGTATCTGCTTTATAAACATCCATAGTTTTCAGCATGATGCATATGATTGTGATGTAAGTTATACATTTTTGATCTCTTCAATATCAGATCAAGCCAGTAGTGAGATGCACATATAAGAGAATAAATTTGTAGGCAGAACGCCCATTTACATCCTATGCCATGCAGGCTTTGTCGCTAAAACCTACCCGATATACTCAGCAAAGGCTCAAACAACCATTCCAGAAGTGATCGCTCTTCGAGCACAATATCCGCTTTAAGCTGCATACCGGGTTTCAATAGAACATCCTTGCCTTGTGCGGTAATCGTCTGGCTTTCCAACTTGATATCCACGAGATAGAAGGCTTCCTTGATTGCTACTGGGACAGGCATTTCATTGGGGGTTCTCACCCCCTGTGAAATTTCCAATACCTCGCCATTGAACACGCCGAAGCGTTGATATGGAAAGGCATCGTATTGAATCTTCACGACTTGGCCAGCCTCAATCAAACCTGCAGCTCGACTGGGCACGAGCAAACGAGCAATCAGCTTTGAATTATTCGGCCGCAAGCTTAGCAGTGTTCGTCCTGGAACTACTGTTTCTCCACTGTGAATAATCAGATCACCCACAATCCCCCCTATTGCCGCAGTCAATGTATACGCTGAAGACAATTCGACGCCGGCCAATTCGCGCATCAAGGACTCGCGCCTGCGCTCCAGGTTCATACGTTCTTCGTCGAAGTAGTGTGGCGTTTTTACTTCAATTTCGTTTCTCAGGTTTGAAATATCCGCTACGATTGAATCGATTAGACGTTGTCGATTCAGGCCTTGTTGCTGCAAATCCAGCTCTCTGCTCAATAAAGTGTCGACGTTATTCTGGGACGCAAAACCTTTTTCCTTTAGCCGCTCAGCGCCTTCACGCTGACTTTTGACCAGTTCTTGCTGCTGCTTAATCAAATCCAACTCAGCCCTTAAGGTTCCAACTTCCAATTTTCTGCCCTTTAAGCGTTTATGCAGATTAGCCACTTCACTCTCATAACGATCATCGACATGTGTTAAATGCTCGTTTGCGGCTTTAAGTTCTCTTTCCAGAGAAGCTTTGAGTCGACTATCATTATCTTGCCCACTACGGGTATTTCGGGGCTGCATAACCCTCACTAGGTTCTGTCCGCTTTCTACCTGCTGGCCATTTTCCACCAGCACCTCCGTAACCACTCCCCCTCTTTCACTGCTGACTTTGGCTAAGCCCCCTTGAGGCACCAAAAAACCTGCGACGGTTTCCTTCCTCTTATAGCTTTGCAAACTGGCGAATACCGCAACGGCTGAAATTGCCAGTAAAAAAATCATTACCAGCCACTTAAAGCTTTTGGGTTGAACGATTAATACTTCTCCCCAAAGGCGCGTTCGCTGGTGTTCAATTGCTTCCTGCCGGAATAAGCCGCTCACCGTGTTTCACCATCAAGACTTTTAGGAGTGATTTCCCTCAACACCCCATCTTGCATATGCAAGATACGGTCAGCGGATTCGATCAGTGCTGGCCTATGAGCAATAACTATCCGGGTAATCGAAAGCCTGCGAACCAATTGGGCTATTTTTGTCTCGGTCTCCATATCAAGATTGGCCGTGCCCTCGTCCAGAAAAAGAACACGCGGTCTTCGATACAAGGCCCTGGCAATTAGCACCCTTTGCTTCTGCCCACCTGACAGAGTAGTTCCCATATCACCTATCAGTGTGTCGTACCCCATTGGGTTTTTAACAATGTCTTCATGAATGCACGCTGCTTTGGCGCACTTCTCCATAACCTCGCGGTTAATCTCGGGATCGAAGAAGCTGATGTTGTCCGCCAAAGAACCCGATAAAAGCTGATCATCTTGCATCACCACACCAATTCCCTGGCGGTAAGCTTCCAATCCGAAACGACTTAAGGGGGTGCCATCTATCCGTAATTCACCGTTCTGTGGCTTCAGTATGCCCAACAGAATCTTTAATAAAGTGGTTTTCCCCCCACCTGAAGGCCCCACTATGGCAACCATTTCCCTCGGTTTAATCATTAAATCAATGTTCTTCAATATCCAGGGGTCTTGCTCGCCATAGCGAAAGTCGATTTGCTTGAGCATCAAATGCCCACGGATGTTATTGTTCGTCACGAGCGCTTTCTGTTCGGCCACTGGAATTTCAGGCTCCGTATGGACTATATCCGCCAGGCGTTCCAGGTGCAGCCTGAGCATACGAAAACTCATGTACTGACCGATCAATGCCGTCAGGCGAGTGCTGAACTGCCCAGAGTAAGCTTGATAGGCAAACAGCATGCCCAATGTCATACTGCCCTCGATTACCAGTTGAGCACTCAAGTACATTGTTAATATGGACTGGGCAACCCCAATAAGGCCGGTGCCCACACCAACATTGATAACAAACTTATCCAGGGTAACTTGGGAATTCAGAGTATCAATATTCAGATTCTGCCACTGAGACTCTCTAGCAGACTCCTGCCCAAAGAGTTTAATCGCCCTAATGGCCCGTATTGATTCCAAGAAGTTCGTTTCAGCTTTTGCGGAACGATGCAGGATCTCCTCATTTTTCCGCTTTTCATACGGAAACGTAAGTAATTCAATAAGAAAGCCAATAACCAGAAACCCAAGAACAATCAACGTCAGCTTTACGCTATAGAAAAACGCCATTACCAAGGTGGTAATAGCCATAATGCCATCCAAAACAATGGCAATGAATCCAGACGTAAAGAGATTAGCAACCGGAGAAAGCGAGCCAAACCGGGAGGTAATATCGCCTATATGGCGTTTCTCAAAGAATTCTACAGGCAGCTTCAAAACATGACGGAACAAATTAAGTTTCATCTGAAAGTTCAAAGCCGTAGAAAAATACAGGACCAAGTAGGAACGCAGCCAGCCCAAAACGATGTTAATGACACCAATCATCGCAAAGCCGATTGCCAGAACCGTTAGAAAGTCCAAATCCTGTTTTGTAATCGCATCGTCCACTACCATTTGTTGAAACAATGGCATGATCAACCCAACACACTGGAGCAGCAGGCTCAAAACAAATAACTGGGCAATACTTGGAATCAGCCCTTTGATTGAACTCCAGAAATCCGTAATTCGAACCGGTTGAACATCTTCCTTTTTTTCAAAGTCGGTAGTCGGGCGAAGCTCCAACGCAACACCCGTGAAGTACTTTGAAACCTCATCAACCGGAAGCGTAAGTGCTCCACGAGCGGGATCATGGATAAGACATCGTTTACGGCCCGCCTTAATCAATACGACAAAGTGATTGAGCCCCCAATGCAAAATAGCCGGCATTTCC
>JBFOMC010000039.1:0-44094 GCA_040830565.1 Flavobacteriaceae bacterium | reverse complement strand
AATAAGATACTGCTCCGTTTATATAGTTGCGACTTCTCCCGTACTTAACCGGGTCAATTTTTTCTACCCTTTGTAGGATCTCCTCCAGAGCGACAGGGAAGGGCCGCACTTCATCTTCAAAGAGAGAGGGCATCATCGCTTACTTATCTTGTTTGCGGTGATGTTTCTTTGCATAGGAGATTTAAATCGGGAGATCTGAGGATGCCGCTTCTTCAAGTGCTTTTTACTTACGCCACTGTTCACCCGCTTTCTCCATAGCTTAAAGCTCGAACTTTTAAGATTGGTCCTCATCAGTTTGATCACCTGTTTTTCATTCAGATCAAATTGATATAAAATGGCTTCAAAGGGAGTCCGGTCTTCCCAGGCCATTTCTATAATACGGTCTATAGCCCTCAGACTGAGGGCTTTTTTGGTGCCGGACATGTGAAGTATTTAGTCTAAGGTGACTAGTCTTTTCATCACTTCATCGGCCTCATAGGCTTTCTGGTCACTTTTCCTTCTGTTGATCGTAGACAAGGCATGCGATTCCTTTAAGAGCCTCCTGTATTGCTCCGCCAATTTCTCTTTTTCCGACTTTTTCTTAAATATGCTAAACATCCTTACTTAGTTTTTGATTTCTTACCACTCTAAATTCAATAGTGTAAAAATACAACTTGTTTAAGTAAAAAAGAAAAACATTAAACAAACTTTAAGATAATAATCCAAGAGGTTCGAACTTTGCCTGACAAGTAGTTAGGGAAAAGTCCAGGTCGGCGGCACTTTTATAGCGTCAATATGCTAGTGCACTATTCCTCAGAGGTGTTTTACTAATAGAGCAGATCGTAGAGAACTAGTTGTCCATTTTAGCACCCACTAATTGCTGTCCGGCTTGGAATAGCGTTACACTTTTTACTTTACCGTCTTCATCTTTGTTAAAAACCAGTTGTGCCTCTACTACCTTATAATAAAAGGTGTTTTCGGTTTTAGGAAAGATGGGGAATTGCCCCTGTCCCGTCGCCTGGGCGCTCATTTGGTTTTCTTCTCTGCTCACAGTTAAAACAAAGCCTGGAGCCAGGGCATATTTGCCTACATAACTCTCAAGGATTTCAGGATCTATGGCGATCTCTTCTATTAGCTCATTGCTGTCTACCCCAAGTTCTTTTAATTTATCTATTCCGTTCTGATTTCCCGGATTGATCTCAACCGATTTCTTATAATTTTCAATGGCTTTTTCTTTATTTCCATCTTCGAGAAGGGCTTCAGCATAGCTATCATATACATTTGACGAATTCGGGTAAGCTTCAATGTTTAACTCAAAAACCGCTACAGCTTTTTTTACTTCTCCCTTAGCCAAATAATAGTAGCCTGTGCTGTTCAATTGATTCTCCGAAAAATCATAAAGGTCTTCTGGCTGTTTCTTTAAGTCGTTATACACCTTAATGCCTTCAGCAATTCCCTCTTTATCAATTACTTCCCTGATTTTAGCTCCAATGGCGGGTTTAATTTTATTTAAAGGAGCAGTAGGATCGAGTAAATGAAATCCAATATCATCAGCTCCTACGGTCGAATTGGTTAATACCACAACGCCTTTATTTTCGTCTTTAACAAAACCCGCAAAGGTTCTATAGCCCCCGGTGCCCCCGTTGTGCCAGATAATCTCCGTCCCCTCTTTGACTCTGATATGCCAACCCAGGCCAACCCTGGGTTCTGCGTCTTCTTCCCTGCTGTTCTTATGTGCCAACTGCATCGCCGGATAAAGGGTACTTTCCTCTTTACCCATATTGGCGGCCAGAAAACTGATCATGTCCACGGCAGAAGATCTTATAGCACCTGCTCCGGCCAAGGTAGTTAAATCCCAATTCTCAACTTCAACACCTCCGTTATGACCCATGGCCAGGTTCTTTTTCATTACCTCAGAGAGCGTAATGCCGGTATTGTCCATGCCCAATGGTTTAGCAATCACGGCCAGCATAAGCTCTTCATAACTCGTGTTCTTTTTCGCTGCCAGCACATGTCCTAACAGCCCCATGGCATAATTGGAGTATTCATACTGCGCCCCAATATCCCGGCGCAAGCTATGTCCGCTAAGGAAGTCGTACAACTGCTTTTCTGTATAATCTACATAAGGATTAAAGGGATTCGCCGGATTAAAATTATCTGGCATACGCGGTAAGGCTGAGGTATGATTAGCCATATGCACCAACTTAATCTGTGCCTCATTTCTTGTGGGTGCTGTTACACCCTCGGGCAATAAGCTTTGCAATGGATCTTCTAATGTTAGCTCGCCTTTGATGACCATATCCGCAAGCAGAATGCCGGTAAAAGTTTTGGAAATAGAGCCTATTTCAAAGATGGAGTGCTCATCTACTTTTTCATTGGTTTTGAGCGACTTAACCCCAAAGCTGTAATACCTCGATCCATCATCGTCTATAATTCCGATGACCACCCCCGGGTGGATGTCATTTTCTACACGAAGTTCAACATTGGCAAGAACTTCATCTGGTAAACCGTTCTGCGCATGGCAGGACAAACCAAGAGAAATCAGGAAAAGAAAAAAGAGATGTTTTAACATGGCATTGAATTATCGGTTAATTGTGAATCGCTAACTAATGTTATCCCTAAGGTGCCTCCAATAGAGCTATAAGTTCGTCAATTTTTTTGAGTTTAGGTTCAATGGATTTTTGAGCGGCTCTTTTGTTGAGGTAGTAGACAATCACTCCCATGATTACCAATACCCCTATATTCAATAAAAATTTAGGAACACTTTCATAATCGTTAATAAAAAGCAAGAGCAAGCCAAAGGCAATAGGTGAAAAATACCAGTACATGACAGAATTCAACAATTTTTTCTGAATCTCAAGATATTGTTTGGTTTTATGCAGATAATCCAAATAGCTTTCTGTAAAAGCGCTGGGTTTATATTTTCGGATACGAAGCAATCTGAAACTGATATAAAGGGTAGCAAACACAATCCATATGGCTCCAAGCTTTGCGAGTAAATCTGGGAATGTAAAGGCCTTATATCCGAAAACCGGAATAACGATCAAGGCTGCTATAAGCTCGCGCCATTCCATATATTTCCATGATCTTTGCAGGCGGTCCAAACTGCTTTGGAGGTCGATTATAAAGCGTGATTTTTCAAATTTTAAGCGCTCCTCATTAGGAGAGGACTGCCAGATCGTTATCAATTCATCTTCCATCATAAGCCCTCATTTATACAGTTCAACAATTTCTTTTTGATCCTCTTGATCTTCACTGCTATGGTGTTTTCAGCTAAACCTGTTATGGCCGATATTTCTCTGTAGGGAAGAGATTCCAGGTAAAGCGATATGACTGCTTTGTCTGCTTCATTGAGCTGTTTAATACAGCTTCTGAGGCGATTTAGCTTCCCGGAATTGTCTGGCAGCACTTCTTCTGCTTTAAAGCCCGCCATTTGGCTGCCTTCTAATTGTATGAACCGCTTTAATTTTTTACTGTGCTTTGTTTTAAAGCGAAGGCATACATTTAGCGTGACCCTGTACATCCAGGTGCCAACAGAGGCTTTGCCTTCAAATGTGGGCATCGACTTCCAAATCTGGATCAGGACTTCCTGAAAAAGGTCTTCGGTATCCTCTTTATTCTTTGCATAAACAGAGCATATGCGAAGTAATTTATGCTGATGTTCTTCCAGCGATTTTAAAAAGAGGTTTTCGAGTGCCCTGGTCATATTTAGATCCTGTCTCTAATAGTTTATTTACAGGGATTTTGAAAATATGACATTTAAAGAGAACTTTTTAATAGGAGATTTAGCCGTGTATCTGCTAACTCACGAGATAAGGATCATTCTTTTTGAGATCCTGCATGTTGAGGATCTCATAGAGAGAGGCAAAAGCCGCAGAGATCCACATCACGGCAATAAAGGCTCCAACCAAAAAACAGAGCAGGCCCAAAATAAATATGGGAATTGCCAGGAGTGCCATTCCGAAAACCCTCCAACCCTGGTTGCGGGTAAGGTCCCAGCTCTTTTCAATAGCGGCCATTGGATCTAAATTCTTATCCATCACCAGATAAGGAACAAAGACAAGGCGACAGGCCAAAATAATTCCGGGAACAATAAAGAAAACCAAACCAAGAATGATAAGAGCGGTCCTAATTAAATGGGCAAGAACAATATTGAAGTAATTTTCTCTAAAGCCTTTCATAAAGGTTTCTAACTGCGGCTTTTCGTCGCGCATGGCTTTTACATATACCAAAGCGGCACCGTATTTAAGTACGGGCAGAAGCAAAAGACTGTATACCGTAGCGATTAAGTAAAGGAAAAGGGTATACAGAGATCTATCTGAATCTGATTCCTGCCAAACCGAATTGGGCGATTCGGCCAGGCCAACCACTAAGGTTACCAGGGCCAATGGGAGAAAGTATACCCATAGTTTTTTCCAGGCATGTCCATAACTGGTTGAAATTCCGGCTCTCGTTGGCAGATCTCTTGCTATTTGTTCCATGGTGATTGAATTGTGAGACTAAATTAGGAAGCTCACCTTATCTATACATCCAACTTTAGTAGTGATTTTTAAAAACACTACTATAGTAGGTAGGCTTATATACTATCAATTCGATAATTTTACCCTAAACAACCACCACCTTGATCAGAATTGCTTTTATAGGGCTTTTTATACTTTGTCTTGGGATTGCTGCCGGGGCAATATGGCTGAGCAGGCAAATGGTGAACAACTATGCTTCCAGTTTTCACAAGTATTATTTTTATTCGCTGGTAAACTTTTATGCTTTTGCCTTTTATGGTATTTGGGCGCAGCTGCTGATGAGGGAATTGCTCGGATCAGAAGCAGGGCAACATGATATTATTCAACAGGCCGCCGCTTTGTTGCCATTTTTTGGCATCCCTTTTCTTTTATTTTCATGGATTGCTTTGTGTTTGGCTGTACATGCGCTTGTGAATGCGCCTGCCAAGCCCAAAATACTTGGCGGCTTTGTAGTCCTATTTGGATTCCTGTTACCTCTTGGACTGTTTGCCGTATTTTTCTCAGGAATTTTTTCTGGTGGAATGGGCCTCGAGGCCATGCAGAGCTTTATTTTCGCCGGCTTGTCGGCAGATCTGGCTTTTACAAGCTATGTTAGTGCATTGCTTTTTGGGAAACTAAAAAAGCAAGCAATAGGGGTACGGGAACATGTGAAACTATTCGGTTTACTCTTATGCCTGGTATTCCTTTTAAGGGTTCTGGTACTTTCCCTTGCCTTTATAAACATTTGGTTTTTAGCCGGTGCCATACTGCTATTTTTTCTGTCTGGTAGTATTCCACTGCTGTATCTATACCGAAAAGCAGATCTGGTTTTTATGCCCATTTTTGCCACCGATTCCAGCAATGAAAAAAAAGAAAAACTATTTGAGCATTACGGCATCTCTCCCAGGGAGCAAGAAATAGTAAACAAAATCTGCGAAGGAAAGACCAACAGGCAAATTGCTGAGGAGCTCTTTATCAGCCTCCAGACGGTAAAAGACCATACCCATCGGATCTATTCTAAAATAGGGATCAATAGTCGGTTAAAGCTGGTGCAATTGCTCAATGGGTAAGTTTGAAGGGATATCTAAGAATATGAAGGTAACCAAGGTGTTGAAATATCTTAGCTGCCCCTAACGTTATGCATTAAGTAATAATCAAAGGTCAATGTTTAAATTTGCTATACAGGTCTTTTTTCTTAGTTTTTTCTCTTTTCTTCAAGCTCAGCAAGGGCAATCAATAGAGCAAAAAAGTCATGCCCTTGAAATAGAAGGCTGGCATCACTTTTTTGATCGTAACAAGGAAAATGCCTGGGAAAAATTTCAGCAAGCCCTTGAAGTTAATGAGCACAACGTGCTTGCCAAAATAGGATTGTTTAACTCCATTCCGGTAAACGAGTTAACCGAAGAGGACCTTCAATTGATCGATGATCTACCCGAAGACGACAATCAGGACTATAGTTATCGGAGTCTTAGTCTCGGACTTATGATGAAAAGCCAGATAGAGAAGGAGATGCCAGACTCTTTGTTGGCGGCTGTTGATACCTATGACGAACGTTATATTAAACTGAGAGCGGCTCTTACCGATTCCAAATTTCAAATTCGTAGCGAAGATGGTAGTGTAAGAAGAGACGGGCAGTTTTTTAACAGAAGACCTATTGGGGAATGGAAATTTTACGATTATGAGGATAGGGTAATGTTCTCACATACCTATCCTAAAAAAGGAGATACTGTGATTACCACCTATTACAAACCGGATGGTGAGGTAGCCAGGAAACGATGGGTTAAGGGAAATCCCTTGCAAGGATCGAGCACCTCTATAAAAGAAGTTGTGTATTGGCAGGAAGACAAGGGGCGAAGCCCCAAATATCTGTTTGTCTCTAAAGAAGGATATTACCTCTATGATAAAACAAAGGAAGGGGAGGAGCAACTCCCGGTTCCGGATAATATTATCGGTCAGAGCTGGAATGCTGAAAAGAAGCAACTAGAAGGTTTTATTTGGAAAAATGGAAAGAAAGAACCCTATGAATTGTGTGAGGAAGACGGTGTAGTTACTAGTCAGACCGCAGGTAATGAAAGAAAGACTTATAGATGGGAGAACTGCAAGAAGCTATTGATCAAGACGGAGAAGTTAGACTAATGAATATTTGCTTCTTTGTATGCCCGAAAAGCAAGAAAAGGTTTCAAAGAATAAAAAAAGGGTTATATATTTGCACTCGCAAAAGGAGGAATGGCAGAGTGGTCGAATGCACTGGTCTTGAAAACCAGCGAGGGTCACACCTCCGGGGGTTCGAATCCCTCTTCCTCCGCTGGGTAGACATCAAAAACTACCATAAACCCTGTAAACATATGATTTACAGGGTTTTTCATTTTTTACCGTTTCATTTAATATCAAATAATAGCATAAAAAAAGTGCCCTTTTCGGTGCCCCTCCATTTGACTTCAAAAAGGGGCACCTAATAGCAAATAAAATGTTGTTAATCAAGTACTTACAAGGATCACTTTTTAATATTTTTTTCCTAAATTCAAGCGAAATAATGTTAAAATCGATGTCACTTTTATGTATTCACTTCTCTTCTACCTCAGAAAATACAAGACGGATCGCGTAGGTCGATCTATAATTTATGTTAGAATAACCGTCAATGGCCAGCGTGCAGAATTCAGTACAAGCCGTAAGGTACATCCCAGTAAATGGGACGCTGCGTACGGAAAGGTGCTTGGTTTCTCACTGGAAGTACGGCAGTTAAATGCACAGTTAGAAAAGATTAAAACTGATCTTTATAGGCACGCCGAGAAGTTGAAAGATAAGGAACAGAACCTAACCGCGGTGTCACTAAAAGAGGCTTATTTGGGGTTAGATAGGCCAGTTAAGATGATACTTGAAATCTTCCAGGAACACAATGATCGGGTGGACAAATTAGTCGGCCAGGACTTCGCTGCAGGGACTGCAGAAAGATACCGTACAGCCAAAAGTCATTTAGCTGACTATATACAACACGATTATAGAAGAAAAGATATTCCGGTTACTCAGGTTGATCATGCTTTTATAACCGGCTTTGAGTATTATCTTAAAACACAGCGAAAGTGCAGCCATAATTCCGCTATTAAGTATGTAGTTAATTTCAAGAAGATTGTACGCATTGTATATGCCAATGGTTGGATTGCCAAAGACCCCTTCGCGAATTATAAAGTACGGTTGAAAAATGTAGAGCGGGAGTTTTTAACCGCAGAAGAACTACAGCGGCTTATGGATACACCATTTCAGCACGAACGGCTGGAACACGTTAGAGATTGTTTTGTTTTCTGTTGTTTTACAGGTTTGGCTTATGCAGATGTAAAGAAATTGACCCATGATGATTTTGTAACCGGTATTGATGGGGAACTCTGGATAAACACTAAGCGTACTAAAACCAGAACAAAAAGCAATATTCCAGTATTGCCCACGGCATTGATGATCTTGGAAAAATATGAGGATAGTCCTTATTTAGTTAATGGCAAAGTACTTCCGGTATTAACCAATCAAAAGATGAATGCCTACCTAAAGGAAATAGCGGTGCTGAGTGGCATTAAAAAGCATCTGACCACCCATTTGGCCCGGCACACGTTTGCAACTACTGTAACCCTGTCTAATGGCGTCTCTATTGAATCTGTGAGTAAGATGTTGGGGCATAAATCACTTAGGACTACCCAACATTATGCGAAAATTTTAAATAGGAAGGTGAGTGAGGATATGCGGATGTTGAGAAAAAAGCTATCCACTGGAGGTAACTATTATCAATCTAAGTAGTTTGGGTATATAGCTAATACTTTGAGTATTCAATGAGCGGTGCAAAACGGCCGTTTTAGGCCCCCAAATAAACCGGTAAATGTCCTGTTGTGCTACGCATAAAATAGATGTATGACCATTGAGCATTTATCTCAGCTGGTCTTTCTTAGTACAAACCACCGCAGCATTTTCTGTTATACCATCTAATTAGGTAGTGGTTATAAATCCATATCACTGATTACAAAAAACGTAGTTTTGAAGATATGATAGACCATACCTGTATCCAATACGCTTATGATGAGAAAAACAATAGGGTTTCAGTTTTTGACGTCCCCTATGGAAAAAATGCTAGGTGTTTCTGTGGTGTTTGTAGAGAACCATTAGGGGCTAAAAACAAGGGCAAAACGAGAGAAACAGTCTTAAGGCCAAATCAAAAATCCGCACATTTTTACCACCTAAAAGAATCCAACTGTTCAGGGGAAACAATTATTCACATTCTGGCAAAAGAAGTGTTTCTGGAAACAAAAAAACTATTATTTGGAATCGAAAGAAGAAATCAAAGAAATGAGCTTTTAGATTTTGAGGAAAACTTAGTTGAATTTGACTCAGTTGTTCTTGAAAAGAAAATAAAATATGAAGGTATTTATATTCAGCCTGATGCAATTGCTATTGCGAGAGGTAAAAGATTGCTTGTTGAGTTCGCTTATTCACACGAAGTTGGGTATGAAAAAGAAGAACGTATTATAGAAGCTGAACTAAATTGTATTGAAATACACTTGAAAGTTAACTGGATTGATTGGAATGAGTACAAGACAGAGGAACAACTTAAGAAAAGGATTACCACATTTCTACATGAGGAATGCGGAATGCATCAACATTGGATTTTTAATCAAAAGTACAAGGGTAGGCCGATAAAAATCATAGATACTTCAAAACTGGAAATGGAGCTTGCAAAAATAGAGAATGAATTGGCATCATTAGAGATTAAGAAAAGAACGGCAATATGTGAGGTTTTAGGATTAAAACATCGGGAGTATCTTACAAGAATTTTGAGATTTGAAAATCGGTTTGATTTCTTGGATGACAAACACTTTTTCCTGAAAAATGGAAAGGTTTTCATTAAAGATGAAACAATCGAAGAATTGATGGCGTTTAAGGGGGTATTTGGAGAAGCTTGGGATGAAAGTATACTCTAACAATTAGTGTTCATACCTCACATGCCACATTAACCAATGAAATAAATACTTTTTTGGAAAACCATTCTACGCGGATTTATAATGAAGTTAGGTCGCTATTTGATTAAAATGGACCAAATTGTACCTGACTTTTGTCCCGGTTTTCTGAGAGTTCGATATACACGCCATAGCGATAGCGAATTTCTTTAAGGTATTTATTGATTTTCAGCAGGTCATCATTCTTTTTACTGCTCTTCCAGGCCATTTTCACCTCAATTAGTAATAAATTATCATCAGTATCCCTTTTATGAACAATAATGTCTGGATACACATAGCTTGAGCCTTGTTCATTGTCTTGCCAATTTAGACACTTCCCCATCAGATTTCCCACAGCATCACTGTCATAGTCTCCTCTTATCCGATTATATTCTACATCCGCTATATAACCGAACTCTTTAAAATAAGACTCTAAGTATATTGCTAACCGATGTGTAACAGTTCTTTCGTTGATGTCATAGGCGGCATCCATCAATAGCGCATCTTTTGAATAAAGATTATCTAATGATTTTTGGATTATTGAGTATACAATTTCTTTGGTCATGGTATTCTTATGAATTGGGCTAGAAGTAGAATGAGAAGATTCCACTTTCCAAGGGAATCATCTCCGATAGTTTGGAGCGTTCAGCTGGATTTTCTATTGGATAAAATGTTTGTGCCCGTAGATACTCTTCCCTTTGCCCACCCTTTAAATCCTTTTTGAAGGGCCGGAACCAAATTGCATATGGATTCGAATTGTATGCAAAGTAAATTTTTCTTTGGTCAAAGGCCTTGCTTTCTGGTATGACCCCGTATGCATGAATCGCATCGATCAAAAAGTTGGGAATTTCCTTGAATCCGATGTTCGTGTCAAAATGGTAGGACTTATCGGTTTGATGCTTCTTTATATGTGAGGAGAAATGCCGGAACATCGTATGTACATAAGTGAACCCATCGATCAAAATTTTATGGCCGTTCAAGTCAATGACTTCATATGCTTTGCCCAGTTCTTGGTAAAATTCCTTTACCAAAAGGTAGATATACTTACCATGCAGTATCAGTGTCTTTCGTAAATATTCTTTATAGTTGCCACCTATCTGGATGGTTTTAGCATATTTCTCGAGCTGTTTTAGTTGCTGATAAGTCTCCTGTGCCACATAATTGATCAGTTGAAAACCATTGGTTTTGTCGCTTAAGCAGTGTTCCCATTCCTCGTAGGTTCTTTGAAGAAATGCTACGTCCTTTTGTTTTCGAGAAATGGGTATCGGTCCGTCGTAGTCCATAACCTCTCGGTGGCCGTTCAGGTCATTCACATACCTCAAATACCGGCTTCTGAAATGGTAATTCATGCAACTTTCATAGTCCTCGATTTTAAAAGCCCTGCTCCCATCCCCTTTCCTTAGTTGTTCTATGATACCCCCTATAAATTGTTCTTCCGCTAAGGAAATTTCCTCACTATTGAACACCCTATCGCAAAGGTCCTGAACCAATCGATCATAGCCCGTGGGTTTTACAGGGTCTCGGTATAGTTTACTCAGTTCTTTCCTAGAAGGCATTTTTAAAAACGTTGTTTATTTGCAACAAAAATAGTATATTTGTCGTAAATAAACAACATTATGAACTCAAAAAAGGCAATAATTCTTCCTAAGTATCGAAGAGTTTTTGAACAAATAGGGGAAAATATAAAGTTGGCCAGAAAGAGAAGAAAGCTCACAACAGAGCAAGTCTCCGAGCGTGCCGGCATTCATAGGGCCACCCTTTATCGCATCGAAAAGGGCGACCCGGCAGTAGCCATAGGTCTTTATTTTAATGTTTTTAAGGTATTCAACCTTCAGGACGATTTTCTAAAACTGGCAGTGGATGATGAATTTGGTAGAAAACTTCAGGATCTGGATTTACTATAGTTATTATGGCAGGAGATAAATTTGACATCTATGTATTTGCCGATTGGATTGGATTGACCGAACCGACTATGATAGGTGTACTCTCGGCCCATTATGCAAAAGGGAAAAAGGCTTTCAGTTTTGAGTATGATAAGGATTGGTTAAAGACAACTGCACAACGACTGTTAGACCCAGATATAGAATTCTATTCTGGACCACAATATCCCGCAGACAAAGAAAATTTTGGAATCTTCTTGGATAGCATGCCAGATACATGGGGTAAAACACTAATGAAACGTAGAGCAGCACAGGATGCACGCGCCAAGGATGAAAAGGCAAAGACACTCTACGAGATAGATTATTTGCTTGGTGTCTATGACGAAAGTAGAATGGGGGCTTTACGATTCAAAACAACATTGGACGGGCTGTTTTTAGATAACGATGCCCAAAACCCGACACCACCTTGGTCATCTTTGGGTGATTTGCAAGAGGCCGCCAGGCAACTGGAAAATGATGCGCAAAGTGATGAGATACTGAAATGGCTTGCTGTGTTGATAGCCCCAGGGTCTTCACTGGGTGGTGCCAGGCCCAAGGCCAATGTTTTTGATACCCAAAAGCACTTGTGGATTGCCAAGTTTCCATCAAAAACGGATACTGTTGACAAGGCACTATGGGAATATTTGGCTTACCAATTAGCCATCGCCGCCGGTATCGATATGTCAGAATCTGACATAAAAAAGATTAGCGGTCAGCATCATACTTTTTTGACCAAACGGTTTGATAGACAAGAGGGAAAACGAATTCACTTTGCATCCGCAATGACAATGACTGGCAATACCGAAGAGACCATCAAAGATGCATCGCCCAGCTATCTTGAAATTGTGGAATTTATAGAGAACAATGGTATGGATGTAGAAGCCAATTTGCACCAACTCTGGCGACGCATAGTATTTAACATCGCCATCTCAAATACCGACGACCATCTGCGAAACCACGGTTTTATATTGACCGATAAGGGTTGGGTGCTTTCACCTGCCTACGACTTAAACCCATCCGTAGAAAAAGATGGGCTTTCGTTGAATATTGATATGGATGACAATTCTCTGAACTTTGATTTAGTGAGAAGCGTAGGTGAATATTTTCGCCTAAGTGAAAAAGAAATGGAAGCTATATTGGATGAAGTATTATCGGTGGTTAAAGATTGGAAAAGTGTGGCGGAAGCAATAGGAATTAAGAGTTCGGAAATGGAATTGATGGAAGGGGCTTTTAGATGGGAACAATGACATAAATTTAAATGGGTTATATATCGATAGAAAACAACAAACAGTATTATCATGGGCTGGTTCGGAAAACGGACCTGCTGCTGCGGGCAGAATTTCCATATTTAGAAACCACCATTTACCAAACAGAAAATGAGCGTTTTGTCATCCATCTAAAAAACAAAAAAATTGATTTTGAAACTATTGACCACGAGTTTGAAAAATCCATACGACCCATTTTTGTACCCCTAAAGCTTTCCCTTAGAAAGCCAAAAGGTAAACCACGAATCATCGCCCAGCTTGAAGACAAAGACATTCCCAAAGGCCTTCAAGGCATATTGATGCCCAAACACAAATGGGCAGATATGCTGATGTCAAAGTTCCCAAATATCAACTTCTACAAAATTTCCGATGAAGATGGCATCGTTCATATACATATAGCCAATTATTGGATTGAAGAGAAAAACGGAAGGAGAAAATATCAGTTCCTGACCCGGTTTCAAGAAAGTAAGCTCGTAGACTTTTTGAAAAAGCACCAAAGCGGTATGGAGTTTAGGATTCATATTGACGAGCTTGATGAGCCACCGTCAGAGAAGAATAGTTTTTCTAAGGATGATGCATCAACATATTATTGCAATCGATTGGCACTCAATAAGCCAAAGTACATTCAACGAGATGACTCGATTTGGTATGATAACGTGACTGGCATCTTTGAGGGTACATTCAAGAAAAACAATCTGTTCTTCCTTCAAGAAGATGAGTACACCTGTTATATCGATTTCAGTATTTACCCAAATGTAGATTTGAGATATTGTATACTGCTTTACCAGCGCATCTTCCTTACACCGCCTATAACCAAAGATATTGACGAATGGTTCAAAAAGATTGGAATAAAAAGAGCGCATTTTATGGAACTGGTTCTTCGCGAACGCATTACCATTGTTTTGGTTCAAGAAGTATCCCGTTATGACAGGAAATTCCTTGACGAAGTATTTTCAATTAATCCAAATGGGTTGGTCACGCAAAGAGCGGTAGGGAGTTTGCAGCAATGCGATATCGTAGAAACGGCAGATAACTACATTTTTGGTGACGGCGTATCGGCAAAAGAACTACAGTTTATAAGCGATATGGTAGCCAAGCAAGGCAAAATGGACGCTGCGATGGTATTCAAATTATTGGCTTGGCCCATGGTAGCTAAGCGCAAGAGTTTTGATGTGTTGCAATCCGGTGGCATACTTAGTGCTTCGGTATATGGTGTTAATAAGATTATTTGCAATCCACATAACGGAAAGCTTAGCGAGAATAGTGAATTTATGCTCAATGTATTTTCGTATGCTGCGCATCTTTCCAATGCCTTTAATGCTACCTACTTTCCTGTAAAGGGTGAAGATGGGTTTACCGATGCAACCTATACCGAAACAATGGGTACGCTATTGAACTTTTACAAAAGTGCGACAATGGCATCTCTTAAAAATTACGTGGCAGGTGAGCAACTATTGTTTCAGGGCAATTCCGTCATTAATCCCGTTGAGTTGTTTAAAATGAATGACTACATATCCATCTTAGAGCTTGAAGATGTGCTGAGCAAGGAAAGCATTTATCCAAATAGCAAGAGGCTGATCGAAACGCTGGCAAACCTCAATAAAGAAGAGCAATATGAGAAAATGAAATATTACAATGCTGAAGTAAAGAAGTTTCTTAATGCCCAAACCAAAGCGAATATCATCGTGGACCTGACGGCTCAGGCTATTACCGCAGCTTTGGGAATGAGTGGCGGATTACCAGTTGGTTCAGCAATGTTCATTTTGAAATTATTGAGCAAGAAACCATTGCGACGATTGAGTCCGGTACGAGGATTATTGGAAAAAATCGATTTGGCGATGAACCAAAACGAAGCGGATATAGAAAACATTCACTTCTTATCAAGGATAAACCGTGTAGCGAAGTTCAGGGAAGTTTAGGTTATGGATAGAGCAAAAAGAATTAAGAAATACCAAGTGTTTATAGCACAGGAAAAGGCAGAAAAGCTTGAAGAAAATAAAGAGCTCATAGATTCTTTTATAGCACATTGCAAAAATTATGGAGTTGAATTACAATCTTCTGATTTTGATTACAACCATGCTTTAGGTGTTCATTGTCGTTCAAAAGATATTGTTCTCAGAATAAATCCAAGGATAGTGTCAGATAAAGAAGGTTTATACAATTTTAAAGGGTTACTCGATACATATTCTATGAATCCATTTTTTGAAGGAGCATTCTATGCCGACAAATACATTTTTTATGCCAGTAGCTTTTTTCGTAGAGGGTTTTATGGGAACAATAACTTTGCACCACTCTTCATGGACCATTTTTGTAAACACGACTTCAATGCCAATGAAGTCGGTATTGCATTAGATTTAGACAGGGTACGAATTGATACTGAAGACTTTTTTATGATTGAAAGAGATACTTGGTACGGCGGTAAATTTTCGGAAGATATCGGTTCAATCAAAGACGGTGTAATTCATTTAAGGCCACCTCAATATTTGGATGATATTGAACTGGAACTCTTTTATGCTGATGCCTTTGCGTTGGATGTTTACTGGTATTCCTATGAAAATATCAAGGTATTTCAGGTTTTAGAGTTTAAGCAATCCAATGTCACAATAAAAATAGACAAGAAAATGTACTTTCCCGTGAGATACTTGCACGCAGAGTACGATATGGATTTGAAGCACTTTCGTCATTTTGATGGTGCCCTACAGTTTTATACCGAAGAAGAATATTATGAGCGAAGAGTCAATAATTTCAATAGTAAAGTAAAAGGCGAATACCAAGTAAAAAGTACATCCAAAAAATTGTTCAAAATTAATGGCGAGCTTAACGTTGAAGACTGGATTATGTTCACCAGTCATTTTTTTGCAAAAAATCCCTTAATTCTTGAATATTTTGAAGGCGAAGAACCAGATTATCTAAAACCCACTCTCGAAGCCATAAAAAAAGACCGGCAAATCGTATAAATAAGTATAACTATGAAATTAGGTAAAGAAGAAAAAACAATCGAGACAAAAGGAATGCTCTATGAAGCTTTTCTAAACAGAGGCTTGCGCTTTGATAAGCGAAAACGACGCGCCTCAAAAATGGAACTGCTCAACCTTATCAATACTGAAAATGGTAAGGGATTCAAGTTTCACGGAAGTGCCAGCAAACAACTTGCAGAATTGAAAAAACGACTTCAAGAATCTACACTACTGATGATTGAACATCTTGATTTAGATTCAGTAAATGAACAGGCATTGAACAATTTTCTAAGAGAATTAGAATCTGCTAACACCTCTAATGACATTGTTCAGTTGGTTGATGGAGCCTTATACTTTACACAAGAAAATAAGTAATTCCGTGAAAGGACAATACCGCCTTTTCAGAGACGCATTAAAATTATTTTTTTACTTGAAGAAGGAGGCCCCAAATCTTACCCTTAAACTTTGTGCATGTATCCTGTCTGATTATTTTAGCGTTCGGTAAGATAAGCGTTAGGAAATAATCGGATAGGGCGCATTCTACTTGGCGATTCTTTATATTTGAAAAGGCAGTTTTTGTTTCGTCCTATTTCCAAAAACTGCCATCCATCCTATTCGCATGAAGCAGATACTGCATTATCTGAGTTTTTGGTTGCTATTGTTTTTAGCCATCTATTTTTTCATTTATATCTTTCCCTTTCCTCTAGATTGGCTCCCATTTCAAATTGGAAAAGGTATTTCAGAGCTTATCAGTGAATTTTGGCAGTGGCTAGTATTGTTTGTGGCGGAGGACCTTATAGGTTATTCGGAAAGTATTGCCACAAGGAATAACGGCAGTGGAGACGGCACTTATCATTTCTTTAAAGTAGTGGTTCAAGCCATACTAGCTATTGTACTTTCCATAATTTGGCTTTTACTCGATAAGAAAATGGTGTTTTATAATAAGATAAGATCTTTTATAACGGTCTATGTGCGCTATTATTTAGGGTTTACTTTATTGTCTTATGGCTTGGCCAAAGTATTTCCTAACCAATTTTGGGAACCGCAGTTGACAGATTTACTTAAACCTTTTGGAGATATATCTCCTATGGGGCTATTATGGAAATTCATGGGGTATTCTGTTTCGTATATTATTTTCACCGGCATTTTAGAGGTCCTAGCTGGAGCACTATTGTTTTTTAGAAATACCGCAAAGCTAGGTGCACTAATAGCGTTTGGAATATTGCTCAACATATTTGTTTTGAATATGAGCTATGATGTCCCCGTAAAGCTCTATTCTTTTCACCTGCTAATTCTCAGCATTCTGATATTAATTCCATACCTAAGAGGATTGGTTAACTTTTTCATCTTAAATAGGTCCGCAGATTCTTATAAATCAAAACCCTACTTCAACAAGACCTTACATAATAGATTTGGGTATTTTATTAAGGGTATTCTCATCCTTTTTATTGCCTCTACTATGATTTCTAACAACTATGAAAATCAATGGAAGTTTGGTCGCAAAGCTCCGTTACCAATATTGTATGGTATTTACGAGGTTGAAAGCTTCGTAAAGAACAATGATACTGTACCTCCAATAGTATCACATAATACAAGATGGAAAAGGCTGGTGATTGACAGGTATAATGCGAATGTTACCAAAATGAATGATGAAGTCTTTTACGTTGGTAAAGAGATTGATACCGTCAACGAGTATATAGAATTAAAGTCTTTCAAAGATGCCTCTAATTATCGTTTTAAATATCATCTCAAGAATCAAACTTTGGTTTTAACCGGAACTAAAGATTATGACAGTTTAGAAATTACTTTTAAGGTCCGAAATAAAAGTGACTTCTATCTTATGAAAAGGGGCTTTCATTGGATCAACGAATTTCCTAACAACCGATGAGTTCAAAATGAAGAACTCTATATGTTATCATGCAATTTTATTTGATTCGCAAATGAAAAAAAGAAGAGCAAGAGGGTAACACGGCAAGCCGGTGTTACTGACAGCTAATTATTTGATTAACAATATTTTAAATAGATGATGACTCTGAGAAAAAATTAAATTTTTAAAGTAAAAACCCTACTAGGCCCCATTTAACCGTTCATTTTTAGAGTAAAAACTCAAAATAGCCTCGCAAACAGATTAGTTTGTGTAAGGTTTGGGACTTGCAGCGCGAAATGTTATTTCGCTCGCTTAAATTTCATTTTTCTCTAAAAAGGAACGCATCTTATTTGACCAACACAATTTTTTTCTATGAAACGGGTAATCCTAATTACCGTTATTTTGCTCAAGTTTTTAAAGTTGGGGGCAAAAGAAAGTAAATTTAGGACCGTGAGCTTGAGCGCTTTCCTTTTGTCCTCTTTTTTTGATTTATTAAATCAAGTAGGATCCAGGACTCCTATTTTAAGAGTGATTGCAAAAATTCAAAAAGAATGCGCCTTATTGAGCTTCTTCAAAGACATTTACTGGATATCTGCTATATTTATAAACATATAATGAGTTGTGCACAAGGTAAAGTAACATTGATAAATTGAAGAAACAAACTGAACCAAACGAAATAGACTTTTCAAAAGTTAAAATCGGAGGAATTGAATATAATTTAGAAATTGCTCTTAAAAGACTAAAACAGGATTTAAGAGATGATTGGTTCCCTGATTTTTTAGAATTCAGGGATATTTGTGAAAATAAAACTTACTTCTTAGAACAATTACATAAGTATTCCGTATCCAATGAGCTATACGAACCAGGTACTGCATTACACTTTGACATTCCAAAACCTGGATTTACAATAAGATATTCAAGCGAAACTAACATTGTTGATAGATTAATCTATCAAGCTTGTGTTGACATTATCGCCCCTGAACTTGATAAAATTCATTCAGCTTCAATCTACTCACATAGAATAAATTCAGATTGGGGAAATAAATATTTCTTTAAATATGCGGTTGACGAATGGAATAATTTTTTATCAGATACCAAAATAGAACTCGATAAAGAAGAGAATGAGGTACTACTAATTACTGATTTATCAAACTATTATGAATCTATTGGCATTAAGGATTTAAGTAATACACTCAATTTCCAAATTGAGAACTTAAAAATTGACCCTAAAAGAAAAAAGGAATTCAAAAAAGTTTCAAGTCAACTTAATAAATTGCTTTCCAACTGGTGCCAACCAGATACTAGAAGAGGTATTCCTCAAAATAGAGACGCTTCCTCGTTTCTATCAAATATATTTTTAAATCCAGTCGATGATATAATGATTAAAACTGGTTATCAATATTTCAGATATATGGATGATATTAGAATCGTCTGTAAAAATAAATTTGAGGGAAGAAAGGCGTTGAAATTATTAGTTAAAGAACTAAGAAAAAAAGGATTAAATATTAATTCAAAAAAAACTCAAATTTTAGATTTAAACAATTCTGAACATCGACCTCTCGTTAACGAGGCTTTACAAAAAAATGACAAGCAAATAGATCAAATTGAGAGTTTATTAAAATCCAAAAAAGCAAGAGGTGTCCAAATTGCTGTACCATTGTTAAGGAAAAAAACCATCTCACTTATAGAAAGCAGAGGAACTTTAGACAGACATTTCAGGTTTTGTGTAAACCGACTAGAGCGACTTGTAAGAATACCTGAATTAAGATCGAAATTAGATTTAGACGAAATTACTAACGCCATAATTTCCGAGTTAATGAACCAACCATGGTCAACTGATACGTTTGCAAGATATTTAATTAGCACTCCCTTGAGTGAAAATCAGGTGCAGAAAATTGTAAACATCCTTTTGGATGACGAGAGGAATATTTATGAATGGCAAGAATATCACATTTGGAGAATTTTAATTAGTCGTAATTATAATAGTTCTCAATTATTAGAAAAAGCAAGAGAGAACTTGATTAATCGGGCGACTGACGTACCAATTGTTGCAGGGTCAGCATTATATTTATGTGCAATTGGTGATGGAAACGATAGAAAACAAATAGCCGATAATTTTAAA
Source organism: Flavobacteriaceae bacterium (assembly GCA_040830565.1). GTDB lineage: Bacteria > Bacteroidota > Bacteroidia > Flavobacteriales > Flavobacteriaceae > JAFMPW01. Next base: position 24,513 of record JBFOMC010000039.1, on the reverse strand, counting down.
AACCTCAACAATTTCTTTGCTCAAAGAATTGCCTTAATAGGTGTTAAAAACCTTGACTACGCCTCAATTATTAAAGGTTCTGTAGAAAAGTTCTTGGACAAAACTCATAAAGGAACTTACAAAAGATTAAATACACAATACGATGAAATTTACTGTATAACTCCTTCAAAGCTCAACTACAAAGACTTTTACGATGAGTTACCTGAATTTATATCATAGATGAAAGTGTTTCTCTCGCATAAAATAGATATTTATGATTTATCTGAATCTATATACGTTGGTGTCTTTGAAGATGGAATAATCCAAAGGTTTAGTATTGAACAAATAATAGATTACCCAAACGAAATTATCACCTACGAAGTAAGATATTTACTTCATGAGATTAGAAAAAAGTATAATGGCAAGATTCCAAAAATTACTGACTTTGGGCAAATGGTAAAAGTAAATGTAGGAAGGTCTAAAAAATCATACCCTAAAGGTCGGTATCCATGGATTTTTTGGAACAGAGTTAAAAGAGATATAGGCGTTGAAGAAACAAAAAAGTTATATACTACAATAAGAGAGGAAACGGATGAGGATGCTTTAATTCCAACTCTTGAATTTCTAGCAAAGAAATTAAAAGAATACTATGAAAAGTCGGCGGTATTAATTCAAGAATCAAACCAACTAGAAAGATTCAATGACCTAGAAAATGAAATCCAACAAATACTTCATAAAAGACAGATTGAAGGCATCCATATTGACGAAACAACTTTAAAAGACCTAGTAACCAAATTAGAAGTAAATAAGAACGCGTTAGTCAACAAACTCAGATATAAATACAACTTAATTGACCTAAACTACAAATCAATAAGGTTATTTCTTATTGGTAAAGGATTTAAAATATCTAGAAAAGACTATAATTACTTCAATCTTCTAAGCTTCTTAAAGACCACTCAAATCACATCTGAAATTTGTAAAGATATTTACATTACACTCAGAGTTAAATCAGATTATGAAAAGCTTAAACAATACATTACTGAAGATGAAAATTTAATTTACCCAGAATTTGACTGTATTGGCACAATAACATCCAGAATATTAATTAGTTACCCACATATTCAACAGTTAAAAAAGGAAAATAGAATAATCTTCAAAGCCAAAGAAGGTTTTACACTTTTATATTGTGATTTTAATCAATTCGAACCAGGCATTCTTGCATCTTTTTCCAAAGATAAAGTAATGATCGATTTATATAACAGTGAAGATATTTATACAAATTTTAGCGAGTATATTTTTGGCACAAAGGCATTAAGAAAGGAAGCTAAAATTCTATTTCTCTCTTATTTGTATGGCATGTCAAATAAGAAATTAATTAACTCCATAGAAGATGTCATAAAAAAGAAGGGTCTCACTAAAGATACATCCGCCTCGGATTTTTTTTCAAAGTTTAAAAATTTAGAAAAATTCAAGATTCAAGAATCAGAAAAAGCTATAGAATCCGCATATATTCAGTCTGAAACAACCCTAAGAAGAAATATAGAACAAACCGAAGCTGGTAAGGGTAAGAAATCAGAAACACGATTTGTACTAAGTCAACTAATACAAGGAGCGGCATCTTACATTTTAAAAAAATCGATTATCGATGTCTCAAAAGATGAGAAAATCGAATTCTTAATTCCGATGCACGATGCTGTCCTTTTTCAGGTTCCTTCAAATGAATTGGAGGAAAAGAAGAAGTTTATTGAAGAATGCTTTGTCAGAAACTACAAAAAATTGTGTCCGGAAATTAATGCAACTGTTGATTTTAAGCCATTTGAAGACTAAAGCCCATCACACAACAATGTGATAAATTGAAGCAGTATAAGTGATAAAACAAAAGATAAAAAGGTTGGTGTTAATCTAAAAGGTTAGTCCTTGAAAAACCACTATTACTCAAACATGGGCATGTTAACAAACTATTTAAATGCTAAAACTTTGTTAAATCAGTGCCACTTTCGGTGTCATCTAAAATTTAACCCTCTGAAAAGCCTTAAAAACAATGGATTTTTCCAACTTAAAAAAGACCCTCTTCCTCCGCAAAGAAAAGCTTCATGAAAATGAAGCTTTTTTTATTCCCCGAAGCAAAGCCAAACTTGTTTGAGGTTTGCGCAGGTGAATAAAAAAGTAGCTCCGCTTAGGAGCTTTTCTTTGTAGGACTCCCCCCTGCGGATCAGCGTTAGCTAATCCCTTGCGCAGGGGAATAAAAAAGTAGCTCCGCTTAGGAGCTTTTCTTTGTAGGACTCCCCCCTTCCTGCGGATCAGCGCTAGCTAATCCCATGGACACTTCAACTTCGTGTCTGCCATATCCACCAGCTGGAAGACTATGATACATTAAGTTTAATAAGCTCTGCTTACTGAACAATTTTAGTGTTCATAATATAAAATTGACTTGTAATTTCCTATGTAGTATATTCATATTTGCCACCAACGGAGATAAGATGTTATGCCTAACATGATTTCAACCGAGGAATTTTTAGACCTCATTGGTCGTCACCAGAAGGTTCAAGCTGCCGACTTGAGTCGCAATTTGTATCATACCGAATTATCGGCATCTCTCAGACATGACTGGTTTAATTATGACCTTCAAACCATAAGGATCAGAGATGGCATAGTTTTGAATTCTGGGGTTTTGACTACATATGCTGATTTTATAATTCAGTTTCCTTTTACCTATCCTCTGATTGGCTTTTCTTACGGGTTAAAAGGAGAATCAATATTTAGAACGACTAAGAATGAATTGATCTTACCCGCCAATCATTCAATAGTCTATTGTTTGCATCCCGATGACGAATTTGGTAACATGCACTACAATAAGGATAACCACATACACTTGAGCATTCACTTCACTATGGATGCTTTTCGCGAATTGGTAGATTTCCCCAACATGGATCTTCCTGAGGAATTTTGCACATTTATGCAAAAAAACAGCTCAGAAGTATATCAAACAACGCCAATATTACACGAAGAATTTAGGATTTTACACGAACTCTTAAACATTGATCAAACAGGTTTAAGTCGTCAGTTTCTGGTCGAAAGTCGTATACTGGAATTGATCTCAATCCAATTGCAAAACATAACGCAAACGTCTTGCTTGGGCAAACTCACTCATCAGAAAGAAAAATTAACCCAATGTCGTGATTTATTAATCGAAAACTATAACAATCCGCCTTCACTTATCGAATTGACAAGACAAGCCGGAATTAACATTTGCGACCTCAAATTGGGTTTCAAACAACTTTATGGCCACCCTCCATACCAATATTTGAAGAACTATCGCCTAGATCGTGCTTATCTGATGCTCAAAGAAGGAATGCGGGTAGGCGAAGTAGCTATGGAAATCGGTTATGAAAGTATCTCCGCATTTTCAAATGCGTTTAAAGAAAAATACAACATGCGGCCCAGCCAAGTCTAAATACTTGCCTTTTTAGAAACAGTTCAAATTACCTTTTCAACAAATCTTATTTCCTTTTCAACAAACATTCTGTGGTTATAGTAGATAATTTCCCTCCTCGAGGAGGAACTTTGATTAATCTGGCGCACTGTGTTTATACTATGGATGTCAATAGGATAATAATCAAGGAGGGCGAGCATGACTTAACTAAAGGTGAACCCAAGAAAGTTTAGACTAAGCAGTATTTTGATACCATGACTAAAATTTTCCACCAACATCTGAGATACGAGCCATAATTTTTTAAAACATAAGAAATCTTCATAGAATGAAAGCAAAAATATGTATCCCGAAAAAGGACCGGTCTACCCCAATTTTCTTATTGTTGCTATTGCTCATTCTTTGTGCATGCAAACAGCACAATATCACTAAAACACAACCTACCACTGAGCTTGCTGCTCCGAAGCTAAAAACCCTTAATGTAAACGATTACAATTTCCATTATATCGATATTGGGGAAGGCGAACCTGTTGTCCTTGTGCACGGTACAGTAGGCGATTACCGTACATGGGAGGCCCAAATGGACGCCTTTTCCAAAAATCATCGAGTAATAGCCTATAGCCGTCGATATGCACATCCGAATAATCAAATGGTAAACGACTCTACCGACTATTCCGTTAGGACACATGCTAAAGACCTTTCAGAGTTTTTAAAAGCACTGAATTTGGGTCCGGTACATCTGATAGGCCACTCCTATGGTGCCCTTACTTCATTGGTGGCGACCTTGGAACATCCTGAATTAATGCGAAGTTTAACACTGGGTGAAGGCCCGATAATGTCGCTCTTGCCCAACGTGCCCAATGGTGAAAAAATGCTAAACGATTTTGTTACGGAGGCATTTGTGCCCACTGCAGAGGCTTTTGCTGAAAATGATGAACAAAAAGCGGTCGAGATATTTATTGGCGGAGTATTGGCAGACCCTGCATATTTCTCAAAGGCATCTCAATTACATAGGGATATTATGATAGCCAACACAGTAGAGCTAAAGGGGATTGTTTCAAGAGACAATCTTTTTCCTGTACTGAGTTGTGAGGAGATACAACAGTTGAAAGTGCCCACCTTGTTAGTAAAAGGCGATCGATCTCCCGAGATTTTGATTGCCCTGACCAACGAGGTCGATAAGTGTATTGAAGACAACGGAAAGGTAACTCTAACCGACACTTCGCACGGTCTGATGTATGAAAACCCAAAAGACTTCAATAAGCTAGTTCTCGACTTCATCAAAAAGTAGAGCTAGAGTTTGGGAATCCCGGAAGCTTGCCTTTTTTTTTGCAACAGAGCACAAAAAAAGCCCCGGGTTTTCCGGGGCTTCATATTTTTAAAGTTTAATTGGAATTAATCTATCCAAATGTCAACTCCTAAAGCAATCATATCCCAGGAACCGCCATCAACCGAAACGCTTCGGTATGATAGTATGGCGTCGACGGCATCTGAGAAACTAAATCCTGCTTGCGGACTGAAATAAAATCCGCCATCATTGCCGTCGCTAATCCCGACAGCATAGCCCAGTTCTGCTCTGGCGAGAAATTGATCCGTGATATCAAATTGAGCACGGCCTCCGATAGGCAAGAATTGCACATCGTCTACCGAGACGGTAAATCCTCCGACAGTTACATCATCTCCGAAAGAATGCGAATACCCAATTCTAGGACCTGCACTGATGTTTTCATCAATTTCCAAGATGTAAGCCAGGTCTATGGCGATGGCAAAGGTGGCCAGGTCACCGGCATCCCCAACGGGTAATCCAAGATGACCCCCGGCCTGAAAACGACCTTGAGCGTGTACCGATAAAACTCCAAAAGTGAGTGCTAATGTAAATAATACAAGTTTCTTCATAGGATAGTTGTTTTTGATTATATCATATTACTAACGTGATTTTTAAGTAATTAGCATTCAGAGATCCAATTTTATTACACATTTGAATTATTTCCGGTTAATTGTTGGTATGCTATTGTTCTATGGTGCCCCTTTGAATTGAAGCTTGTATTTTTGTACTATGGAGGAATGGTACCATTACGTACTCTTGGTGGTTGTGGGTTTTGCAGTGGGATTCATAAACACCGTGGCCGGAGGTGGTTCCCTGATCTCCTTACCCGTACTCATCTTTTTAGGACTCCCGCCCAGTGTGGCCAATGGCACCAATAGGGTAGCGGTGGCTATTCAAAACGTTATGGCCACAGCAGGCTTTAAGAGCAAAGGTGTTTCCACCTATCCTTTTAATACATATCTCGGTATTTCTGCCCTGTTAGGAGCGATCATAGGCGCCTATATAGCTGTAGACATTAAAGGAGAAACCTTTAATAGGATTCTTGCGATCATCATGATCATTGTGGTATTGATCATCATTTTTAAGCCTAAAATTAAACTAGAGGAAATGCAGGAATTGATCACAGGGAAATACTTGTGGCTCGGAATCATTGCCTTTTTCTTTTTCGGTATCTATGGAGGCTTTATAAATGCCGGATTGGGCTTTATAATTATTTTATTTTTGCACTACGTTAACCAAATGTCCCTGGTCAGGGCCAATGCCACAAAAGTTGTTGTGGTACTGATCTATACCCTTGCCGCCCTGGTCGTATTTGTTTTGAACGATAAGGTAATATGGGAGGTCGGACTGATTTTGGCCGTGGGCAATGGTACTGGAGCCTGGCTGGCCAGCAGGATCTCCGTAAATAAAGGAGATGGATTTATTAAAACCTTTTTGGTGATCATGGTGGTCGCCATGGCGATAAAACTGTGGTTTTTTTAGTTGATCCAAATCCCTACGAGCCACGGGCTAGTAATTAAGAATAAATGAAATGGAAAATATTATAGCAGATCTTGAGTGGCGTTATGCCGTAAAGAAATTTGATGAGAAGAGAATTTTAGAAGATAGAAAGGTGGAGAAACTAAAACAGGCCTTTAATCTCACAGCTACATCTTATGGGTTACAGCCTATAAAACTACTTGTGCTTAAAAATAGGGATTTACAAAGGCAGTTGGTGACACATTCCTGGGATCAACAACAAGTTGCCCAGGCCTCCCACTTACTGATCTTTTGTACCGAAGCCGCGATTGACAGCGACTATATAAGTAGCTATTTTGAAAGGGTAAAACAAATCAGAGGCACGAGCGATGAGATCTTGAACCCTTTTAAAGAGGCCCTTTTATCCAATTTCGCTCAGTTGAACAGCACTCAAATTCAGGAATGGGCAAAGAACCAGGCTTATTTGGCCATGGGTAACCTTTTAACTATCTGCGCTATAGAGAAGATAGATTCTTGCCCCATGGAAGGATTTGATCCAAAAGCCTATGATGAAGTGTTAGAACTGGGAGCGAAAGGACTTAAAACCGTATTGGTTATGCCGATCGGTTATAGGGCAGAAGACGATATGTTCTCCGGCTTTAAAAAAGTAAGGCGGAATATGGAAGACAGCGTGATTGAGATTGGGTTGTGAGTAGACAGTAATGAGTAAGCAGTGAACAGTAAGCAGTAAGAAGTAAACAGTGATCAATTATTTAGCTCGTTTTTAATTTTCAATTTTTAATTTTCAACTTTTAATTACAAGAATGCCGGGATTTGAACTATTTGGAGAGCAGGAGAGAGCACATGTACAACAGGTGTTAGATACCGGGGTGCTCATGCGTTATGGTTTTGATGGAATGCGGAAAGATAGCTGGAAGGCCATAGAATTGGAGAAGGCCATTGCTCTTAGAATGGGCGTTAAACATGCCCAGCTTGTCAGCAGTGGTACAGCAGCGCTTACCGTAGCCTTGGCAGCAGCTGGAATTGGAGCGGGTGACCAAGTCATCTTACCTACCTTTACCTTTGTCGCCAGTTTTGAGGCTGTTCTGGCCCTTGGAGCCATCCCTGTTTTGGTAGACGTAGACGATACCCTAACCTTAGACCCTAAAGCCGTTGAAAAGGCAATAAATGCTAAGACCAAAGTCATTATGCCCGTACATATGTGTGGCTCCATGGCAGATATGGCACCCTTAAAAGAACTATGTGAGAAGCATAATCTCATACTACTCGAAGATGCGTGCCAGGCTATTGGTGGTAGCTACCAGGGCAAGGCACTGGGAAGCTACGGACATCTGGGCTGCTTTTCTTTCGACTATGTTAAGACGATAACTTGCGGCGAGGGTGGTGCGCTGATCACTGACAATGCCGACTTCTATACAAATGCAGATCACTATTCTGATCATGGGCATGATCATGTAGGAATGGATAGGGGAGCGGAGGAGCACCCGTTTCTCGGATATAATTACAGAATCTCAGAATTAAATGCGGCTGTGGGACTGGCACAAATTGCCAGACTAGATGAATTTTTAGAGATACAGGAAAAGCATTATGCCATCCTAAGAGCGGCCTTAAGCAATATTCCGGAGCTGGTTTTCAGACGTGTACCCGAAAGGGGAGTTGAAAATTATTCCTTTTTGAGTTTTTTCCTTCCTTCGGCGGCCTTAGCAAAAAAAGCTCAACTGGCCCTTGGAAAAGCAGGGATTGATGGCTGCTTTTATTGGTTCGACAATAACTGGCATTACCATACCCAATGGGATCACTTAAAAAAACAGACAAGTCTTGGTCCAATGCCTAAGGAGGTGAAAGAAGGCCTGCAAGATTTCAATAATGCCAATTTTTCACAGTCTGATCAATGGATCGGTAGAAACATTTCTTGCCTGATAAAACTAGCCTGGACCGAAGATGAAGTCCACCAAAGAGCAGAAAAGATGGTCACAGTCTTAAAAGAGTCGTTAACATCTTAAAGAATTAAGAGTTAAGAATTAAAAATTGAAAGTTGAAAATGGAAAACTCCTGGGATAGTAGGAGCCTTAAGAATTTAGGAGCTCAGCCACGCGAAGTGATCCGGCAGCGAGAAATAATAGGGTTTTGAGTTTGAACTTGAACTTGAACTTGGACTTGGACTTGATTTTATCTATTATCTCTTCTCTCTTTTCCCGCCTCTAGTACGCAATGTAATCCACAATCTCAAGACCATAGCCAATGATCCCCACACGTTTGGTTTGATGGCTATTGGTCATTAGACGCATTTTGCTGATATTCAAATCGTGAAGAATTTGAGCCCCAATACCAAAGTCTTTGGCGTCCATAGCAATCTTTGGTGCTTTCATAACGCCTTTTTCCTGATTCTCCTTTAGTCCTCTGATACGTTTCAATAAATTGAATGATTCGCTTTGCTGATTTATAAAGACAATGGCGCCCCTTCCTTCTTTATTTAGAAGTTTGAACATATCATCGAGCTTCTTGTCCGCATTGTTGGTCAGCGTCCCTAAAATGTCGTTGTTCACCAGGGTAGAGTTGATCCGAGTAAGTACGGGATCATGCAGGGCCCAACTTCCTTTTGTAAGCGCCAAATGCACCTGATCGTTTGTGGTTTGTTGATAAGCATGCAGTGTAAAATGCCCAAATCTGGTTTCAACTTCAAAAGACTCCTTTTTAATGATCAAACTATCATGGCGCATTCTATAGGCCACAAGATCTTCTATAGAACCCAACTTAAGGTCGAACTTCTTAGCCACTTCTACCAAATGAGGTAGCCTGGCCATGGTGCCATCTTCATTCAGTATTTCAACCAAAATACCTGCCGGGGCAAAGCCCGCCAGTCTTGCCAGGTCTACGGCAGCTTCAGTATGGCCTGTTCGCCGGAGCACTCCTCCATTTTTTGCGCGAAGGGGAAAAATATGGCCCGGCCTACCTAGTTCGTGGGGTTTGGTTTCAGGATTTACAAGTGCTTTTATGGTTTTAGCCCTGTCATGCACAGAAATCCCGGTGGTGCATCCATGTCCTATTAGATCCACTGAGACCGTGAACTGGGTGTGATGCAAGACGGTATTGTTCTCTACCATCATACTCAGGTCTAATTCCTCACATCGCTCTTCTGTAAGAGGCGCACATATTAAACCTCTACCATGTCTGGACATGAAATTGATCATTTCCGGACTCACCATTTCGGCGGCTGCAATAAAATCGCCTTCGTTTTCACGGTTCTCGTCATCAACTACAATGATGACCTTCCCATTTTTAATATCCGTGATGGCTTCTTCAATGGTGTTCAGTTGAATTTTGTCTTCCATGCTCGCAATCATATGGCCTTCGCTTTGTTTTTCCTTTTAAACAGCTCCTTAAAGAAATCAATTATATGCCCGAAACTCGTCAAGCCCCTGTCTGCTGTTGCCCTCCTGGTTAAGAAGATCCCCAAAGGTAACATTATTAAGGTAGGTAGCCATGCTCCAAGAATAGTATTTATCTTTCCTTCCTTGGCATAATTACCCGAAAACACTCCCAGAAAATAATAGGTCAGAAACAGGACAATGGCTATGACCATAGGCAGTCCAAGTCCTCCTTTTCTGATTATAGCACCTAAGGGCGCACCTACAAAAAATAGGATAATACAGGAAAATGCCAGGGCAAATTTTTTGTGTAAAGACAGGATGTGCATATTGTAGATCTTGTAGCGCCTGTCTAGCTCCTCCTTTTTACCGCTAACCGAATTCAAAATGTTAGAAACACTATTGTTGGCAGAATTTATGATTTGCAGTCGTTGCCAATCCTGGTAAAGCTCCAAGATATCAGCAAGCTCGCCGGGCTTTTTGGCGACAGTTTTTTTGACCTCAGGAACCTCAGCTACTTCAACCGCCGTATCTTTTACCTTCTGTACTACATTTTGCTCGCTTTTGTTTGCCTTAACTATGGAATCCATTTTTAGCCCTTCTGCAGATTTGGGTGCTATGGTGGTATCTTTAGGTGTTAGCGGAACAAAAAGTCCCATTCTGTTGGCGATGTTTTTGGAAAAGGCACCGACCACCTGAAGATTATTCCTTTCAAGCGAATCAATATCTTTTATGAGCCTGGAGATGTTCTTCATTTTACCGGTTCGCACATTGCGCTCTTCCTCCAGATCCTGGGTATTGTCCGGGATCTCTATATTCCTGGTGTAACTCTCAAAGTTGGCTCGTGCAAAAGGGAAATTGCGTTTATTCTCTTTCTTTTTGGGCACGATATCCTCATAGTAGTGTCCATCAGTAAGGACCAATTGTATGATTTCTGAACCCTCACTGCTAATAAGTTCTCCGGATTTAGCTTTTATGACCTTGGTATTCTTTTGAAGATTTGATTTTTCATGAATGATCACATTATCAAGAAAGCGGTCGTTCTCTCCATGCTTGTTATCCACCTTAATGTTCATTCCCTCAAAATCACTAAAAACCCCTTCCTCTATAACCGCCGCAGGTTTTACGGTTGCGATGTTTCTTCTAAGGTTATATATTTTCTGTTCTGAAGCTGGAATGACATTATTGGCAAAGTAAAAGGTGACCCCTCCCAAAATAATCACAAAGAAAATAAGGCTTAGCATAGATCGCTGCAGGGAAATCCCCGAGGCCTTCATAGCAGCAAATTCGTAGTTCTCCGCAAAAGTCCCAAAAGTCAGAATAGAGGAAAGGAGTACCGTAAGGGGCAACACCTTCTCGGTTAAATTTGGCATCAGGTAAAAGAGAAATTTACCTATGATTACAATATCCAGCCCTTTACCAGCAAAGTCGTCAATAAAAAGCCAGATCGTCTGAAATATGAAGATAAACATCAATATTACAAACGAACTGAAAAAATTATAGAGAAATCGTTTTAATATATAGGCGTCTAATATCCGCAAAGGTCTAATTTCTTATGATGTAGTACCCGTCGTTCTGGTACTTATTCTCATCAAAAGTAAATAAGGTTTTTGACAGTGGCTGATCTGTTTTAAAAGAATTAACAGTAATCGTGGTCTTTGTGCCGTTCTTTCCTGTCTCGATAAGCTTGAAAATATGCTTGGTCTCCACATCTATTCCTAGCAGTCTTGACGCTATTTCAGAATTGGTGTCAATAGGAGTAAGCTTTACAAATTGGATCTTGCGTCCTTGTACATTTTGCAGGATATCCCAATCATAATTATGTCCTTGTTTGTAAAAGGTTAGCATTTTTGAGGGAGTCATTGCATTCTCATCGTCTGATTTGTCTTCTATGGTCACCTCTTCATTTTCAGGGACCACGGTGTATACCTTCTTACCATCATATAATTGCTGCGCTCCCAGAGAATTAAAAAGATACTTATCGCCTTCCAGGGTTACATCGCCCCTTGTTTCCGTATTTATATTGGCTTCCGCATTGTGCAGCTCAAACTTAAAGTCGACATAAATATTATCGTAACTCTGCACCTTATTGTACACCTCGTCTAAAAGGGCTTTGGCCTTATCAGAATTCTGTGCAAAAGATGTTGTGGTCACCAATGCCATTAAAAAAAAGAATACTACTTTTTTCATGTGTTTATTTTTATTGTTTTCAATTGGTCACATGTGCAGAACAAACTGTTGGCTTGACTGCTTATTGTCTTTCGTTATTTAAAAGTTGCTCAAGAGCATACATATCAGATACAAGTACTTGTCTTGCCTTACTACCTTCAAAGGGTCCAACAATACCTGCAGCTTCCAGCTGATCAATGATCCTTCCCGCACGGTTGTACCCCAGTTTTAATTTTCTTTGGATCAGGGATGCCGAACCCTGTTGGGCGGTAACCACCACCTCGGCAGCGTCTCTGAACATACTATCCCTGTCCTCAATAGCATAATCAATAGCTGTGCCAGAATCGTCTCCCGTGTATTCCGGAAGCATATGAGCTTCAGGATATGCTCTTTGAGATCCGATATAATCGGTAATTTTTGCCACTTCAGGAGTGTCTACAAAGGCACATTGGATCCTTGTAACATCATTTCCCTGGGTGAAAAGCATATCACCCCTACCTATAAGTTGATCCGCTCCCTGAGAATCCAAAATGGTTCTGGAGTCTATTTTAGAAGTCACCCTAAAGGCAATCCTTGCGGGGAAATTAGCTTTAATAATTCCGGTAATTACATTTACCGATGGTCTTTGTGTTGCAATGATCAGGTGAATACCGATAGCCCTGGCCAATTGTGCCAAACGGGCAATAGGAGTTTCTACTTCCTTGCCTGCAGTCATGATAAGATCTGCAAACTCATCAATCACCAAAACGATATAGGGCAAAAACTTATGTCCGTCGTGAGGGTTTAATTTTCTGGCTTTGAATTTGGTATTGTACTCCTTAATGTTCCTTACCATAGCCAGCTTCAGCAGCTCATAACGGTCGTCCATCTCAATACAAAGCGAATTCAGCGTATTAATTACTTTGGTATTGTCTGTAATGATCGCCTCTTCAGAATCTGGTAGTTTCGCTAAATAATGTCGCTCAATTTTGTTGTATAGGGTAAGCTCAACCTTCTTGGGATCTACTAAAATAAATTTAACCTCCGCCGGATGCTTTTTGTAAAGTAAGGAGGTGAGGACCGCATTGAGTCCAACAGATTTCCCCTGGCCCGTTGCACCGGCCATTAATAAGTGAGGCATTTTAGCAAGGTCTACAACAAAAGTTTCATTGCTGATTGTTTTACCAAAGGCGATCGGGAGCTGCATTTCGGCCTTTTGAAACTTGGATGAAGCAATCACGGAACGCATAGATACCGTAGTTGCATTTTTGTTAGGTACCTCAATCCCTATAGTTCCTTTTCCTGGGATTGGAGCAATGATACGTATTCCTAAAGCCGCTAAAGACAGTGCAATATCATCTTCGAGGTTCTTGATCTTGGAAATGCGAACCCCGGCTTCGGGAACTATCTCATATAGGGTGACGGTTGGTCCTATGGTGGCCTTTATCTGAGCAATTCCTATTTTGTAGTTTTTGAGGGTTTCAACAATCTTGTTTTTATTATCCTCAAGTTCTTCCTGATTAATGGTAATACCCCCGGAAGAACCGTGCTGATCCAAGAGATCCAAGTGCGGAAACTTGTAGTTTCCGAGCTCAAGAGTAGGATCAAACTCGCCGAAGTCCTCTACCAACTTGTCCGCCAGTACATCTTTTTCCTCCTTTTCTTCCTTGATCTTTTCTACCTCCATTTGAATGTTTTCCTCCTTTACTTCCTTGGGTTTAACAGGAGGTTTTTTCTCCTTCTCGGGATGTAATGGAGGAATATCCTCTTTATGAGTATAGGTATCTATAACTATAGGCGTCTCTGTTTCCGGCTCCAGAATGATGGTTTCTGACGTCTCGCTAGTTTTGGACGACTTGGTTGAAGAAGTTTTTAATGCACTTCTTTTTTCATTAAAATATGCGGCAATGCCCTCCGGACTGAATTTAAACAAGCGAACCAGGATGACGGTTAAGCCAAAAAGCAGCAATAACATGACACCGATTTTCCCGGTATAGTCTTGTAGAAAATCATTCATTTCATACCCTACCAGCCCTCCTAAGAGCGGACGATTATAGGCAAAAAAGCCCAGGGCTATTGAAGTCCATATTAGAAAAACAAGACCCCATATCCATTTGTTCAAAAGTCCCTTTTTGTCCATCCCCAGGAACATGTAAAGCCCCGTTATACATAAGAGAAAAGGAAAAATGAAGGAGGCAAGCCCAAAACCTTTGTACATAAAAAAGTGACTCACACTAGCGCCGAACTTATTGAGCAGATTTTTGGCTTCTTCGTTTCTATCTGCAAACTCGGTCAGCAAGCTTTGATCGTCCTGCCAACTGAAATAGAAAGAGATAAAAGAAAAGAATAAGGCAAGACTCAGGAGCACCAAAAGGCTACCCAGTATTATTTTATTCTGTTTGGAAAGCTTTAAAGAAGTCCCTTTTTTGGTAGATGTCCGGGTCGACTTTTTTCTCTTTTTTGCCATTAAAACTTGCTATAGGTTGGGGCAAAAATACAAATTTAGCCAGGATGCCTGTAAGACATCCGTACTAAAAAATTTTGGGGATATAAATAATCAGGCCGATTATGGCCGCCGCAATGGACACTATCATAACGGCTCCGGCAGAAATATCTTTGATAAATCCAATCTTATGATCAAACTCTGGCTGCACAAAATCCGATATCTTTTCAACTGCAGTATTTAGTCCTTCAATACCGAGGACCAAAGCGAAAGCAAAGATCTGCAAGATCCATTCTGTGTTAGAGATCTCAAAATAAAAGCCCGCAGCGGTCACCAGTAGCATGATAAAGACCTGCACCTTTATGCTACCTTCCGTTCTTATCAATAGTACAGCGCCGCGTAAGGCAAAACCAACACTTTTTATTCTGTTAGAAAGGAAACTTTCTTTAGGCATGCTGCAGTGCTTCTAAGGCGGCATTGTAGTTGGGTTCATCAGCTGTTTCGCCAACTTGTTCAGTATGAGTGACAGTACCCTCTTCATTAAGCACTACAATAGCTCGTGATAGTAGGGACTCAAATCCGCCATCGGCAAATTCTACTCCATAGTCTTTACCAAATTTGTGGTCTTTATAATCCGAAAGCATATGAACCTTGTCTATACCTTCTGCACCACAAAATCTGGCCTGAGCAAAGGGCAAATCTCGTGAAATACACAATATCTCTGTATTCTCTAAAGCTGCGGCTTCCTGATTAAATTGTCTGACAGACTTTGCACAGGTACCGGTGTCTACACTCGGAAAAATATTCAGCACCAGTTTTTTGCCGCTGAAGTCGGCAAGTGTGGTCATAGAAAGGTCACTTTTAGTAAGTTCAAAACTAGGGGCGGGGCTTCCGATTTCTGGTAAATCTCCTACTGTATTTACCGGGGTACCCCCTAAGGTGATAGCTGCCATAGATAGTATTTTAAATTCTTCGTGAAATTAAAAAATTAAAGGATAATTAATAAATAAAAATTAAGCCTGCCCAAATTAATTCTGATTAGAGTTATGGGCTTAGGCTACTTTGCTCGCTAATTGCTTTATTTTAATCCCGAGAGCAGCAAAGACTAAGGTGGTAATGGGACTCAACCAGTTAAAAATCGCATACAGAAAGTAATCTGCAACACTCACGCCCAAAACCCCACTGTGATAGGCACCACAGGTGTTCCAGGGGATGAGTACGGAGGTAACGGTACCTGAGTCTTCCAGGGTCCTACTTAAATTTTCAGGAGCTAAGCCTCTATCGGCATAGGCCTTGGAAAACATTTTTCCCGGAACCACTATTGCCAGGTACTGGTCAGAAGCGGTAACGTTCAAGGCAAGACAACTTCCTACGGTGCTGGCAAAGAGTCCGAAAGTTGTTTTGGCCATCGATAGCAAGGATTTGGTGATCCTGGATAGCGCCCCTATCCCGTCCATTATACCCCCAAATACCATGGCACATACAATAAGCCAGATGGTGCCTAACATGCCTTCCATACCCTTTGCGAAAAACAATTTGGTGAGTGCTTCGTTTTCGGTGGCTATTGAATTTTCTCGAGTTATCGCATTGAGAATACCCTTGTAACCCGATTCAAAAGTCAGAGAATCAGCGCCAGTAATCCCTGCAACGATATCGGGCTGAAAAAACAAAGCAAATACGCCTCCCAGCAAAGTACCCATTAAGAGTGCAACAAGTGGGGGTGTTTTTTTTATGATCATAGCGATTACTACCAAGGGAACGATAAAGAGCCATCCGTTGATGTCAAAAGTTGCTTTGATGGAGGTCAAAATAGATTGGGTATCCGCCTCACCGCTGGTATCCAGATTGAGGCCAATGATTATGAAGATCGTGAGAGTCACCAAAATTGTCGGTATGGTAGTCATAGACATATAGCGAATATGACTAAAAAGCTCCCCTCCGGCCATGGCGGGTGCCAAATTGGTGGTGTCGCTCAAGGGAGACATTTTGTCTCCAAAATAGGCTCCTGAAAGTACGGCTCCCGCAGTCATTCCCAAGGAGATCCCCAGGGCATCACCGATGCCGATAAGCGCAATACCAACAGTTGCGGCAGTGGTCCAACTACTACCTGTTGCAATAGAAATAATGGCGCAAATTACCACACAGGCGCCTAAAAAGATCGTCGGGTTTAAGATTTGAAGCCCGTAATAGATCATGGCCGGGATGATGCCGCTTATGAGCCAGGTACCTGCCAGTGCACCAACCATTAAAAGGATCAGTAATGCTCCTGTGGTCGATTTTACATTTTCGGCAACTTCTGCAAGCATCTGCTTGTACGACACCTTATTTGCAAAACCTACGATAGCGGCCACCGCACCCCCCAGAAGTAAAATAAATTGGTTTGAACCGCTTATGGCATCGTCCCCGAATACGTAGACATTATATGCCAGCATCCCCACCAAGGCAAAGACGGGAATTAGCGCTTCCCAAATACTTAACTCTTTAGTTTCAACAATATGCTCATCTTGTCTGTAGGGCTTTTTTTTAGCGGTCATGATGGTTATTTAGTTTGCAAGTAATATTACGATTTTGAGAAGTCTTCTGCAAACCCGTTAAACTGATGGCTAAATTGCGGCTGTGCTATTGGATAAAATTCCTAGTTGTACCATACATTCTTTCATGGTAATGTAGGTACGGTGAATATCGTTATCCAGACCAATAGAGAATCTGATGAGTCCGTCTGTAAGGCCCATCTTTTCTTGTTCTTCCAAAGGAATTTCAGAGGAGGTTGATGTACCGGGAGCACTGAACAGGGTTTTATAAAATCCGAGACTCACTGCCAGGTACCCCAAATTCTTTTTTTGCATGAGTTCCATTAAGGCATTGGCATTCTCAAGACTGCCAACATCCAGGGTCATAATGCCTCCATATCCATATTCCTGGGTCATCTGATTTTTCATGATTACATGACCGGGGTGGGAGGAAAGCCCGGGATACACCACTCTAAGGCCGTCTTTTTCAAAATTTTTGACCAGATAAAGGGCATTCTCACTATGCTTTTTCATACGAATGTGCAAGGTTCGCATATTTTTTAAGATAGAAGCGGCTCTGAGACTGTCCAATGTACTACCGAGCAACATACCGGCACCGTTGTTTACATCCTTTAAACTCAGACAAAAATCCGTACTGCCACATACCGCTCCGGCAACACAGTCGCTACTTCCATTAATGAATTTGGTTAGACTATGAACCACAATATCTGCTCCTAGTTTTGCCGGTGAGATGGAAAGTGGAGAAAAGGTATTATCTACCACCAAAGGAATGCCATGCTTTTTAGCCAACTTGGAGAGCGCAGTGATATCGGCAATTTCTAAGAGTGGGTTACTTACGGCCTCACAATAGATCATCTTGGTATTAGCATTAATAGCTTGTTCTACAGCCTCAATTTTTGTGATGTCTACAAAGGAGGTGGCGATATTGAATTTTTTTAGGAAGTTCTTTAAAAAAGCATAGGTGCCTCCATATATGGTTCTACTACTGATGATATGATCCTGACTATCGCATAATTGCAAGAGAACACTGGTAATGGCGCCCATACCGCTCGAATATACATTGGCGGTTTCTGTACCTTCAAGGGCAGCCAAAGCTTCCCCCAGATAGAGATTAGAAGGGGAGGAGTGCCTACTGTAGAGGTAGCAACCTTCGGTATTCCCTTCGAAAGTGTCAAACATGGTTTTGGCTGATAGGAAGGTATAGGTAGACGAATCTGAAATAGACGGATTAATACCTCCAAACTCACCAAAGTATTGAAGGTCTAATAACTGATCGGACGCTTTGTAGTTCATGATAATTAATTTTAAACAATAAAATTAAGCCGTTTCAGTATTAAATTCAACTAAAAGTAATTTTATTAGAAAATAAAACTATATTATATCCTATAAATAGAATTATAATCTTATATTTATTGTTGAAAATGCTATTTGATGAAAATATTTCAGGATGAAATTTGATGCTTTAGACCTTCAACTCCTAGCCCTTTTACAGGCTAACAGTAAAAAAACCACAAAGGAGTATGCCAACCATCTTGGACTTTCAACGACCGCCGTGTATGAGCGGATCAAGCGGTTAGAGAAACAAGGGGTCATCACTAAATATGTAGCCCTGGTGGATAGGAAAAAAGTGGAAAGAGCTTTTATGGTTTTCTGCCATGTTAAACTTATTCAACACATAAAGGAGAATGTGCTGCAATTTGAAAGGGAGGTACTCAAATTGGATGAGGTTGCTGAATGTTATCACATTGGCGGAGACTACGACTATATTCTAAAAATTCATGTAAAAGATATGGAGGCCTACAGAGAGTTTATGGTGACCAAACTTACTGCCATCAAAAATATCGGAAGCACCCAAAGTGCCTTCGCAATAAATGAAGTTAAGCACTCCACCGCGGTATTCCTCAATTCATAAAGTTGCCTTAAATTCCTGTTAAACAGCTATAGAGAGCCTTGCAAATTGATTAATTTCTGTCGATAAAACCAGACAGATGAATAGAAAACACTTTATTAGGTCGGCCACAGGCTTAGGCCTGTTTACGGTTGCCGCTCCACTAATCTCTTTTAAACCCCAGGACGGCGTGCCTTTTGATAAAATGGTAGTCCAGGAATTTGTCCGAGTCTCCCATGGAAAGATTGATAAGGTCAAGGAGATGCTCGAAGAATATCCCACACTACTCAATGTAGCCCACGATTGGAAAAATGGAGATTTTGAAACAGGATTGGGAGCCGCCAGTCATGTCGGCCACAAAGAACTGGTACAGTATTTTCTGGATAAAGGAGCCCAGGCAAATATTTTCACTGCCTGTCTTTTTGGGAAAATGGATATTGTAAAACCCATGCTTACGGCATTTCCAAATACCTTAAATGCCCTTGGTCCTCACGGTTTTACCCTTTTGCATCATGCTGTTAAGGGAGGTGAAGAGGCCTTGGAGGTTAAAGAATATCTGGAGTCCTTAGGAGCTAAGGAGATGATGATCCCCGTGTTTTCCTAAGAAATATTCAAATCTTTTTCCTTTTGGTTATTTCTAAGAGGAGCCTCGAGTTAGCCCCCTTTATAAGCTTGCCCAACCATAAAACATTCGTATTTTTGTCTAGGAATTATATTTCAAACTACTAATAAGTACTCCACTGACAAATACTAAACTATGAGTTCATACGATGTAGCCGTTATCGGCTCTGGCCCTGGAGGTTATGTGGCCGCCATTCGCTGCGCGCAATTGGGAATGAAAACTGCAATTATTGAAAAATACAGTACCCTGGGAGGTACTTGTCTTAACGTAGGTTGCATACCATCTAAAGCCTTGCTAGACTCTAGCCATCATTATCATGATGCCATTGCTCATTTTGAAGAGCATGGGATTGAGATTCCCGGAGATATAAAGGTGAATTTAGAAAAGATGATTGCCAGAAAGCAAGCGGTGGTCGACCAAACCACCAAGGGAATCCAGTTTTTGATGGATAAAAACAAGATAGACGTATATCAAGGAGTAGGGAGTTTTAAAGATGCTACTCATATACAAGTTAAAGCTGGCAGAAGCAAAGCGCAAACCCTGGAAGCCAAATACACCATCATTGCGACGGGCTCTAAACCTTCTTCCCTGCCTTTCATTAAGATAGATAAGGAGCGTATCATAACCTCCACAGAAGCCCTTAAATTACCTGAGGTTCCTAAACATATGATCGTTATTGGCGGGGGAGTTATCGGACTTGAACTAGGGCAGGTGTATAAAAGGTTGGGGGCTGAAGTCACTGTGGTAGAATTTATGGATAGAATTATCCCGGGCATGGACGGGGCGCTTTCTAAGGAATTGATGAAGGTGCTCAAAAAACAGAAAGTGAAATTTCACCTTTCTCACAAAGTGAGATCCGTGGAGCGTAAGGGTAATGAGGTTACCGTTAAGGCAGATAACAAAAAAGGAGAAGAAGTAGTCTTCAAAGGAGATTACTGCCTGGTTTCTGTTGGCAGAAGGCCCTACACGGATGGCTTGAATGCCGAGGCCGCGGGAGTAAAAATAAACGAAAGAGGGATGGTAGAAGTAAATGAGCATCTGCAGACCTCCGTACCAAATATTTATGCCATTGGCGATGTAGTCCGGGGAGCTATGCTTGCCCACAAGGCGGAAGAGGAAGGTACCTTGGTGGCAGAGCAACTCGCAGGCCAGAAACCACATATTGACTACAATCTAATTCCTGGTGTGGTGTATACCTGGCCTGAGGTAGCAGCCGTTGGAAAAACAGAGGAGGAGCTAAAAGAAGCGGGAGTGGCTTATAAAGTTGGTCAGTTTCCTATGCGTGCTCTGGGGCGTGCTCGTGCCAGTATGGACATAGACGGATTTGTAAAAATCCTGGCAGACAGCCAAACCGATGAGGTCCTGGGCATACACATGGTGGGTGCCAGGGTAGCAGATCTGATTGCCGAAGCAGTCACGGCTATGGAATTTAGAGCTTCTGCAGAGGATATTTCAAGAATGAGTCATGCCCACCCAACTTATGCGGAGGCGGTGAAAGAGGCGGCACTCGCAGCTACTGAAAACAGACCAATACACATTTAAAAACGACATAACCCCATCTGTCCGTAGACAAGATGGGGTTTCTCCTCTTCATAGCAATTCTAGCTCTATTTAATCAATGTGGTCTCGGGGAAAGCTGCCTGGTAACCAAACCAGAAGGCATTGTGGGTAGGAATTCTGATAAGCTTTTTTCCTTCGTCAGAAACCATCTCATTTTCATATAAGGTCCAGCGTATTCCCATACTATCTATGACCTCACTATTTCTATCGTAACGAGTAAACGTTAGTCCTCCCGTATCATATACCCTATGCGCGCCGGTTTTGTCTGTAAAAACGGCAAAACTAACAGGCCCTAGCTTTGAGGTATAGATCGGATTTTTTCGCAAAAACTTACTCGAGATTGCCAGGTTTGTAGCTGTTTTTTCCGGAATGCGAATGGCCAGGATCTCATCCTTGTTATTTAGGCGGGTATCTATTTCGGGGATGTTAAACATCAGATCATCTGTAGCAAAGTATTGCTGATAGGCAACTCCTTCCCCGTAATCACGTCTATGACCTGTATTCAGTGATAAGACGCTGGTATCCGGATGCCTTCTTTTCCATTCGCCCCAGGTAGTAGTAACCACACTTAGGTATTCCAATTTAATTTCTTTGCCCACCAAAGGACCAATAACAGGTTCTCCTTCCAAAGTACTCCATAGCGATTGGGTTTCTTTATCGTACATCAACTTGTTAGAGCGGTAGAGGAATCCACTGGTCCCAAGCGTATGATTCACACCATTTTGTTTTGTTTTATAGAGGATCACAGTCCCGCAGAGGGTACAATAGACCCCGGCTACAGGGACATCGCCTACGGTGTCTACAAACATTTCGTGCCAGGCCAGAATTCTTTTAGGATAGGCTCTGGCATCTCCATTTACTTCTATTCCAAAAACAACATTGTTGTCCTTTAAATATTGCGCCTCACCGGCCTTTATCATTTGCGGATTTCTTAAGGGTGGAATGCCATCCTGTAAAACACCACCCCAGATCACCTCGTCTAAACGTATAGTACTTTGATCAGCTCTATCTGCAAAATATTTATAGAATTTAGGATCTATGAATTGATGAACCTTTGCCTTAAACTCAAAGTATTTCTTAGTGTAGGTCGTGTTCTTGTTCCAGAGCCAATGATGCCACCGGTCTAAATCAGCTCCGAAATCCTTCCCGGTTTTACGTGCCAGCAGATGTAGTAATTTTTTTGAGAAGGTTCTATTTTGGGTGAAATAGATACTTTCTATAAGCATAGGCTCAAAAGAAGTTTCCCAATTAGTGTCTATGTAGATCACAGCAGCATTTAAAATGGCATCTTCCTCGGAGATCACCAGGTTAACAAAATGATCTACTCCTGCTTTGTCGTAAACAGAATTTAATGAGGCGGGAAAAGCATTGAAGGCATATGAGTCAGTTCTAAAGTAGCTATAGAGCGCTATTGCACTAAGTGCAAAGCATAAAAGAGTAACATGTTTTATATAGCCCATAGTAAACAGTATGCAGGGCTATAGTCGTAGTTCTGGCCGTGAAATTTAATTTTAACAATAATTTAAGCAGAGCTAACTTCTGATTGGACCTGGCTCTACTTTCAACGGCGCAGGGTTCTACCTTTGCGAGTAGGGAATATAGTTTTCCCATTCCCAGGGGGTATAGGTATCGGCAAGAGTCAGTTCAAGAACTTCTTTAAATATGCCTTCTCCATTATCGCTATTGGTCATAAGCATTACCCCTTTACCCGTATCCGGAAAGAGAATGGTATAATGTTGAAATCCCTCTCCATGACCTTCTTTAAAAACACCGGCTCCATAGGGAGTTTTTAAAACACCCCAGCCTAAACCATAGCTCAGCTCAATAGCATCGAATTTTGATGTTTCCTTTGTTGACAAGGGACCAAATTGTCGCTCTGAGCGTATACGTACTTGGGGAGAAAATAGTTCCTTCCATGATGCTGTACTGAGTATTTTCTGTTGTAACACTGCCTGGAGAAACAGTGCATAGTCCTTTGGAGTGGTTTCTAAAGTGCTGGCAGCTCTTGGTTCATTGTCGATGTCCTTAGGATAAATTTCTCCCTTTGCGCTATGTCCGTTAGCAAAATTGTCTTCAAATGCAGTTTGCCAATGGTAACTGGTATTCTTCATGTTCAGGGGTTTAAAAATTCTATCCTGTGCAAGCGTTTCAAGACTTTTTCCCGATAATTTCTCAAGCACTACTTGAAGATATACCAAGCCCTCCCCAGAATAATGGTAACGCGTTCCTGGTTCAAATTTTACCCTTAAGCGCTTATCTGTCTCAAACCAACGCCAGTTGGGAAATCCTGAGGTGTGATTAAGACACATCCTGGCGGTAATTTTCTCGTAAAGAGTGTCATTGGTCAAGGCTGAGTAGTCATCATGCCAACGAGTTAAAGGATTATATTCATAAATCTTTTTTGGCAGATATGATGCTAATGGGGTATCTAGCGAGATTAGTTGCTCCTCAACTAGTTTTAGTACCAATACCCCAAAGACAGCTTTACTGAGTGATGCGCCATATATATTTGTAGAATCAGTTAATTCCAAGTTCTCGGCCAAATTCCTATATCCAAAAGTCTTATTATAGTCTATTTGGTTATTATCGAAAATACTAACAGCCATCCCCTGAACTCTTGCTAATTTGCACAAGTTGGCGATTTGATCTGTAAGTGAGTCTTTGGGAATTGTAGAGCCGTCTAATCTGCGAATTTCTTCCGGGCCTTTTTGGGCACAACCCATAAAACAAAGAAATAAGATTGGTATAGCCGCTGATGTCATAATTCGACTTGATCCTCCTTTTGATTTTAGAAAGGGAATTGCCAGGGGGTAGAAACACTTATAAGAATCAACGGCGGTGACAATATTGAATAAGCTTACTAAGACGGAGTAGGGAATAATGGCTACAAAAAAGTAGAATCCGTAGGCCTCTACGCTGACCAGAGCAATAAAACCAATGATCAATAGGAGGCTCATCGTGATTTGGAAGTTCACAATAGCCCTTCCATGACGGTCATAGATTGGGTTGTCTTCCCTTTTATGAATCCATAAGAAAAGGGGGATCAGAATATTTGCCAGGGGAATAACTAAACCTAAAATTGGTGTGGCATGAAGCAACAACAACCATTTCTTTTTAATGGTTTCCTCCTTAGGGTTTTCTAAAGCCAGGAGATCTTCCACCTCAATCTCCAATGCGGCCGCAAGCAATTTAACAGTCTGAAGATGAGGTTGTACCTCTCCTTTTTCTATTCTTTGAATAGTACGTACTGTTACATTGGTTTTTCCGGATAGTTCTTCTTGACTATATCCCTTTATTTTGCGTTGATAAACTAAATTCGAGGCTATTGATCTTGACTGCATCTGTTTATTTTTAATATTTGAAACAAATCTATCAAGTGCTACTGGTTTTTACCACGACATTTAGGTGTCACCTTAATGTCAAATATCCGAATACCTACCTTTTTGAAGCGATGGGCTTCAATTAAAACACCATTAATTTTTGGCCGCCCCAAGTAGCCTTAGTAATCTGGTAAGTGAATTTCGTATAATTCTTTGGGTGAATTCGTACCAGGGCTCTATGGCATTCCAAAGGGCCTTGCGAATTCTTCGTAAGAGCGCTTTTATAGCCAGTTCATGAGTATCGTATTTAAGGGCCAGATAAGAACAGGCGATCATGAATAGCAAGGCGGTGGGAATGACTATTTCGGGAGTGAGGGAATGATTAAAATAGCGGTAGAGTCCCATACCCGTAAAACTT
>JBFOMC010000038.1:0-14983 GCA_040830565.1 Flavobacteriaceae bacterium | reverse complement strand
GAATACACTCTTTCTTACCGTCAAAATGAAAGTGGAAGATATTGGCGAGATCGATATCGTAGTGCATGAAAGTATGGGAATCCTGTCCTCCAAAAAAGAGCATTGGCAGGCCTTTCATAAGCCTTAGGCCGAAATCCGGATAGTTATAATCTTTTTGTAATTCGGGAATCTCTTTGAGAATATTCCAGAGGAAAATACGATACTTGGTGGGTTCTCGCTTTAAAAGATCAATATACTCAGACATCTTCATTTTAGCGTGAGGTTCATTAAACCCATCACGATAATCTACCGGTCTGTCATCGTACAAGGGTACAATCTTATCGCCAGCTATTTTCTTTATATAATCCAGGTTCCATTTGGTGAAGGCAGGCCAGTCTTCCACAAAACGCTCAATAACAACAGGCTTTTGCGGCTTGAAATAGTTCTTTACAAACGCTTCCTTGGTAATGGTCGATACTCTTGGTATTTCCTGTAAAATCAAAAAACAGTCAGATTATTTGGACCTCAAAGGTAAAAAACCTGACAAAAAACCTGCCGAAAATTAACCTTTGCTTAAGATTGCCTTAAAGTTTGGCCTTCTTTTTGGCCATCTCATTGCGTTGGATGGTATGATCAGGGCGTGTCCATTTTGGTTTTTCATCCAAAGCCTTTAGTTGTGAATCCTCTGCCTCTACAGTTTGCGGCTGTGGTGCTTTAACAAAGGCCTTTTGAGTTTTCAGGCCCAACAATTCAAACAATTGCATGTCTTCATTCACATCCGGATTTGGAGTTGTCAGTAATTTATCTCCTGCAAAGATGGAATTCGCACCAGCAAAAAAGCACATGGTTTGACCCTCCTGACTCATTTCAGTTCTTCCTGCAGAAAGTCTTACCTGTGTTTTTGGCATGACAATTCTTGTTGTAGCTACCATTCTAATCATATCCCAGATTGGTATTGGTTCCATTTCTTCCATAGGGGTACCTTCTACTGCAACAAGGGCATTGATAGGAACAGATTCCGGTTGAGGGTCTAGTGTGGATAAGGCCACCAACATCCCCGCCCTATCTTCAAGGGCTTCTCCCATACCAATAATACCCCCACTACACACAGTTACATTACTCTTTCGGACGTTTTCAATAGTCTCCAACCTATCCTCAAAGGCACGGGTTGAGATCACATCTTTATAGTAATCCTCTGAAGTGTCTAAATTGTGATTGTAAGCATATAGCCCGGCCTCCGCCAAACGTTTGGCCTGATTTTCCGTAACCATACCAAGCGTGCAGCACACCTCCATATCGAGCTTATTTATGGTACGGACCATTTCTAATACCTGATCAAACTCAGGACCGTCCTTCACATTACGCCAAGCAGCCCCCATACATACTCTGGAGCTGCCGGCCGCCTTCGCTCTTAGAGCCTGTGCCTTAACATGCTGAACGGTCATAAGATCGTTCTTCTCAATATCTGTATGGTAACGCGCAGCCTGAGGACAATAACCACAATCCTCGGGGCAGCCTCCTGTTTTGATAGAAAGCAATGTGGAAACCTGTACGGTATTAGGATCATGATGTTCTCTATGAACGCTGGCTGCCTCATACAACAATTCCATCAAAGGTTTGTTATAAATGTCCAGAATCTCAGTCTTTGTCCAATTGTGTCGTACGGCGCTCATAAGTTGTGATTATTTCCAGATCAAAAATAGACCTATTTCTACAGAAATTCCAATATTAAAAACCCAAAATCTAAAATTACTTCCAATTACTCCCCCGGCCTTTTTACTATAATACTCACGGCATTTCCTCCAAAGCCTACTGCGTTAACAAGGACCCGATTAATCCTGTTAGGTTTTTTAGCATTTTGCAAAAAAGGTACTGGAATAAATTGTTGATGTTGCAACATTAAAACGGCGAGTTCTACACTTAGCATTCCGGATGCCCCAAAGGTATGGCCTATCATCCATTTGTTGCCCGTAAGGGCCGGTAGTTGTTTTCCAAAAGTTCTCTCTATCGCCTTCAGTTCAGAACTGTCTCCCTTTAAAGTACCAGGGGCATGCATTACCACAATGTCTATGTCTTCCGGTTTTAAATTTCCTAAAGCCATTTTCATGGACTTTTGAAAGCATATTGCCTCAGATGAGATAGAAACATTGTGTTCCAGGGGTTCTGTGGCATAGCCTACCCCCTCAATTAAGGCTAAGGTCTTCTTAGATATGCCGCTTTCCAAACATGCGACGGAAGCCCCTTCTCCCAAAACCATAGAATTATGCTTTTGGTTTGGGTCCATCGCCCGTGATGGGTATTGATCTTCCTGCTCTGAATATATTTTTAAAGCCCTCATTTGAGCTATCGTAAAGGGGGTTAAGGGAGCTTCACTTCCTCCGACCAAAAACTTTTCTGTAAGCCCTGCCTTTATCCAGGCAATGCCATTAAGAACCGCATGCAGAGCCGTGGAACAAGTAATTGAATGGGAAATAGTAGGGCCCTGTGCTCCCAAATCGTGACTCACCCAAGAAGCGATATTCCCCAAGGTAGTTGTAGGCGAAGATAATGTGGAGGTATTCTGAGTTTTTATAAATTCTTCATGATACTTTTCAAACAATCCGGTTGCTCCCCGGCTAGATCCGATATTAATCCCAAATCGATCTCCAGATTTCCAGCCCGCCATCTTAACTGCTTCCCTACAAGTGCTAAGGGCATAAAGAACAGTTTCATCCAGCGCATCGTACTTTGAATTGGAAGCCCTTATTTCCTCTATTTTCAACCTCTCCTTCTTTGGTATACTAGCCACCCAGGCAGAGGTAGCTCCCAACAGTTCTTTTTTAATTAGGTGTTTGCTCGCCAGATAACTTTCCCAGGTCTTTTGCAGACTACCTCCAAGTGGGGAGATTGAAGCAATGGCGGTAATTCCTATAGTGGGTTTCAAAGCAATTTGTATTTCGGGCAAAAATAAAAGTTCTTATCTTCATCTTAGCTAAACAGAATAAAAAACAATGAACAATGAGTTTGTACCACAGCCAAGCTGGTGGAAAAGAAATTGGAAATGGGTTGTTCCTGTAGGAGGGTGTCTGACCATAATTTTTATAATCATATTCTTTGTTGGTTCCATTTTTTACGGTGTTACCACAATGTTCGAAGAATCTGAGCCATACGAGTACGCTTTTGAAAAAATAAATAATGATCCTCAGATCATTGAATTACTCGGAAGTCCAATTGAACAAGACGGAATGCCTCAGGGTAATATTAACTGGCATAACAACTCAAAAAAGGCTAATATGAAAATTCCTATAGCCGGACCAGATGGCAGAGGGACGCTTTATATAGTTGCCCACGGAGAAGGTGACAACTGGACCTATGATGAAATCCGTGTGGTTATAAAGGACAACGAAGAGATCAATCTGTTAGAGGAGGATTGGCAGTGATGTGAACCAACCAAAGAACTTAATGAACCAGGCAGAAATAGCTATTGTAGTACCATGTTATAACGAATTTGACCGCCTTCCTCAGAGTAAATTTGATGCCTTTCTAAATGCGAACCCTAGCGCCAGTATCTGTTTTGTAAATGACGCCTCTACAGATCAAACCCAAGAGCTCTTAGAGTCTTTAGCAGCGAAGTTCAGTGCTCAGGTTTCAATCCTGACCAATGAGAAAAACAGTGGAAAGGCCTCATCGGTGAGGAATGGGGTATTGCACTGCAATGCAAAAGATAGCGCACCCGTTATTGGGTATCTGGATGCCGATCTGGCGACTTCCCTTGAAGAATGCTTTTCTTATTTGGAAATTATAAAACAGGACAAATCTTTCGTCTTTGCCTCCAGGATATTGAAGATAGGATCGGTAGTAGAGCGGAAATTTTCCCGCTTTTTATTTGGTAGGATCATAGCAACATTCATTTCAAATATTCTCGATATTAAGGTATACGATACACAATGCGGTTGTAAACTCTTTAAGGCAGAATTATCAGAAACCCTTTTTAAAGAACCTTTTATTTCTAAATGGTTGTTTGACGTGGAACTTTTCAGCAGACTTCTTTGCTTTTACGGGAAAGAAAAGGGGTTAGCCAGAATGGATGAGATCCCGGTAAAACGCTGGGTTGACAAAGGAGAATCTAAGGTAAAACTCAGTTATTTTTTCCGGCTTTGGTACGACCTGTTTCTTATTCGAAGAATGCATCGGAAAAATTACCGTTCCAAATTCTCCTAGAAAAGCTCCAATGCCTCCTTAATGCTTGTGTAAATCCTGCGCAGCTGCTCACTTGAAATAACGTATGGAGGCAGAATGTAGATGGTATTGCCTAAAGGCCTCAGGAATATTCCCTGCCCCATAAAATGATTGAATAACTTATCTCTTAGGTTCCCGTAACGCTCCATTTTTACCTTGAGATCCAGGGCAAATATGACCCCGCATTGTCTGGTTTCCAGAACTCTCAGGTGATCTTTGATTTCCCTATCAAACTGTCTGTGAGCCTCGATTATCATGCCAATTTGGTTTTGTATCTCATCGGACCCTAATAAGGAGATTCCCGCAGAAGCCGCCGTACAGGCCAATGGATTTGCGGTATATGTATGCCCGTGAAAGAGGCCCTTTGAAATCTCATCGCTGTAAAAGGCATTATATACATCCAGGGTACAGCTTGTTACCGCCATGGGTACGAGGCCCGCTGTCAGTGCTTTTGAAAGACAAATGATATCTGGTTTTATTTGGAGATGATCCGATGCAAAATTCTTCCCTGTTTTCCCGAATCCCGTCATCACCTCATCTGCAATAGTAAGCACGTCATGACGGCGCATTACGCTTAAAATGCGATCTAAAGTACTCGCGGAGTGCATCTTCATGGCGGCAGCTCCCTGCACCAGGGGTTCAAAAATAAAACCTGCCACATCCTTTTCTTTCAATCTTATCTCCAAATGAGAAAGAGTAGCTTCAATATTCTCCGCTGTGGGTGCCGGAATGCGTTCTACCTGAATAAAGAAATCCTCAAAAGGGCCATTGTACACCGAAAGGCCGGAAACAGACATTGCGCCAAAAGTATCGCCGTGGAAGCCTTCCTCCAAAGCCAGCAATACATTCCGCCTTTCGCCCCGATTAAAATGATATTGTAGCGCCATTTTAATCCCAATCTCGGTAGCGGTAGAACCGTTATCTGAAAAAAACAATTTCTCCTGATTATCAGGAAGTATTTTTATGAGTTCCTCCGAAAGGACTATTGCCGGTTCATGAGTGAATCCGGAAAAAACAATCTGATCCAAAGTTCGCATTTGTTTTTGAACCCTTTCCAGAATGAATTCATTGCAATGACCGTACATTGCGGTATACCAGGAGGAAATACCATCAATGTATTCCCTTCCGCGTTCATCGACTAGTACTGCCCCTTTAGCCCTGACGATCGCCAACATTTCTGAATGTAACTTGTGCTGCGTGAGAGGATGCCAGAGGTGTTTTTTATCGCGTTCAGAAAGATTTTTCAAGCAAGTAGATTTAACTAAAACATCAATTTATATATCTTGCGGTAAGGGAATAAATCCCTTGAGCTAATGCTAAACAAAGTTATAACATCTCTTACTCCCAATTACAACAAACTTAGCGAGAGCTTCATTTTTCTTATTCTTTTCGGAGTCTCTATATTTATTCGACTTCCTTTTTTCTTCAGAGATTATGTAGATCGCGATGAAAGCACATTTATCCTTATAGGGCAATCCTGGGTAGAAGGGCATCTGCCATACATGGAACTTTGGGATGTAAAGCCGCCGCTTACCTTCTTGTTTTTTGCAGTTATCATCTACATTTTTGGTAAAAGCTTCCTTATGATACGCCTGGTTGGAGCTCTTTTTGTAGCGGTTACTGCCTTTTTTACATATAAAAGCACAGCTTTAATATCGGACAAGAGAAATGGATTTTGGGCAGCAGTATTTTGCATCATTCTACTAAGCCTTTTTGGGAGTATACAGGGCGTAATGTCTGAACATATCTGTATGGCGTTTTTTATGATATCCATTTTTTTGCTTTTAAAATTCAGGACACTTTGGGGAATGCTAGTAGCAGGGCTTTTGATGGGAATGACCCTCATGACAAAACTCAATTTGGCTTATGCCATTTTATTAATCGGGCTTTTTCTGCTTTATGATTTTTGGCGTCAAAAATCGTATTGGAAGGGGGTTCTTCATACCACTGCATTTGGAACAGGAATTTTATTCATCGTCTTTTTGACTCTGCTGCCCTATTACCTGGAAGGTCAGCTTGAACTTTGGTGGAAATCTGTCTTTATTGCGCCCCTGGATTATGCCGGAGCGAGGCGTTATTCGCCCCTAAGATTAGCCCCTTTTTGCCTCATTATTCTGGGGTTTTTAATCTGGGGTTGGAAGACTAAGCTTTTAGACTTTAAAGATAGTGCTATACAATTATTGACCCTGGCAATTTTGGGGGTTGTCTGGTCCTTTGTGCGGGGGGGACGAATTAACAGCCATTACCTTATTCAGCTGTTTCCCTTAATGGTTATTCTTGTGGTTATTGTCGTCTCGAAACTTTCCATTTTTAGAAAATTCGACTACCGCCCTTTTGCACTATTTCTTCTACTGCTAATTCCGATGGAGTCCTATCTTGAATATGTCAATATTGCGAAGAACAAAATCCAACGCGGCACATGGTACAATGGAGAAGGTTTTACAGTTCCCAAGTACATAACTGAGCAAAACTTAGACACTGAAAATGTCCTCTTCCTGGGGTATCATATTGGGTACTGGGTATTGGGAGAGACTCCGCCTACCAAGGCCGCCACCCACCCTAGCAACCTATGCAAAGACGAAATGTTCGCAGCTTATGATAATCCAAGGAAAAGCTCGATGGAGGAATTGCGATATATTATGGAAGAGTTGCGCCCTAAAACTATAGTTGCCAGGAGAAACCGATTAATCTTCGATAAAGACGAGGTCGAAGAAAACAGCTATATGGAGGCATATCTAGATAAGTATTATAGCGTTTTAAGCGTAGTGGATAATGCGGAGATCTACCAAAGATTAGAGTGATTGAAACACTGTTCTAAATTTTTCGGCATAATCGCTCACCACAGTTTTACTGATCTTTTCTTCCTCTTCTATCCTCCCCAGGAGTTTAACCCCGGTTTTTTCTAAAATAATGCTTTCAGTTGAAGGATTGGGCGACCCATTAAAGATAAGCCCAATACTAAATCCAAGTTTTTGTAACCACCCGATGGTCAATAAACTGTGATTAATACTCCCAAGATAGTTCCTTGAGACCACCACAACATAATAATTTGGGTGGATAAGGTCTAGTATAGTGTCTTTCTCATTTAGGGGGACCAGCAGGCCTCCTGCACCTTCAATTACCAGGTGATTTCCTGTTTCTGGTACTTTGATCTCTTCTAATGTAATGACAATACCGTCCAGATCTGCAGCCGCATGCGGACTCATTGGATGATTGAGCGCAAAGCTATTAGGATGTATGATTGTTTTTTTATTTGTGATCAGGGCTTCGATCTTGTGGCTATCAGAATTGTCCAAATCACCAGCTTGTACAGGTTTCCAATAATCTGCCTCCAGTGCTTCAGTAATTATTGCGGAGACTACCGTTTTACCTACTTCCGTGGAGATCCCGGTAACAAAAATTCGCTTCATTTGATTCAGGCTTTGGTGATCATGTTACAGACCGTGCACTTGTATTTCTTTTTCTCAAAAAACGGGAACAACTTGTTCACCAAACCTCTTCTACTATAATACACTTCAGATTTTTCGGCTTTACAATTAGGGCAAACTACAGGCTCATTGTTGTCATCTAAGGCATAGTTCCTAATCTCGTCGTAAATTTCAGTAGCCCTTATCTTATCGCTGGTATATACCTGTAGTTTAACACCCCCTATTGCGCTGCTAATTAAAGGATCCGTGTTCAAAGTATTCTCATCTCGGAGAAAAACCTTTATCCCTTCGGATTCCAGTTTTCCTTTTATAATTTGTACATCGGCCACGTATTCAAATGCCCCCAGGGTATAAAATTCCTGTTCCATAAAAACCTATTAACCTCTCTGTATTGATGGTCTCAATTTAACAATATGCTCTTTTAAAACCTCAAATATTTTTGATATATCTTTCTCCTTGTTAAAAGAATGCAGGCAAAATCTGAGTCGTTCCTCTCCCTCGGGCACGGTAGGAGATAGAATTGGCCGGACGTCTATTCCTTGTATTCGTAGAGCTTCAGAGACCCTCTTAACTTTACTATTCCCTTTCAGAATACAACAGTGTATGGCAGAATCACTTTCTATAAAATGGCCCTTCAGGTTGAACTCCAGTATCTTTTCTTGAAAAAACTTAATCCGCTCTTTAAGGATTTGTTGTTTCCTTACCCCCTCTTCCGAATTTGCCATTTGATTAGCAGCTAGGACAGCGGCCACAGTGTGCTGAGGTAAAGCTGTAGTATAGATTAAGCTTCTTGCAAAGTTTAGCAAGTAAGTTCTAAGCTCCTCCGAGCCTAAGATCGCTGCCCCGTGGCAACCCCAGGCCTTCCCAAAAGTTATAATTCTTGCAAAGGGCTTCCATTGTAGTCCGAGATCATGTAATAGACCTCTTCCCCCGTCCCCAAAAACACCAAGGGCGTGAGCTTCATCAACAATCAATCGGATACCGTGAACCTGGCAGTAGTCGCTTAATTCCAACAGATCCGGGGAGTCTCCGTCCATGGAGAATACAGACTCTGTTACTACAAATAGTTCTGAATCAACTTCTGACCTCTGGGCTTGGGCTAGTTCAACCTTGCGTTTGAGGTCCTCCAAATCATTATGTTCAAACTTATAGCTCTTAGCATGCCCCATTTTAATTCCGTCACGAACGCTTGCATGAATATATTCATCATAGAAAACCAGATCATTGCGTTGAGGGACAGATGCGAAGAAGCCCACATTGGCATCATAGCCAGAATTAAAGACTAAGGCAGCCTCAACTTCGAAATATTTGCAAAGGTTCAGTTCCACTTCATGGTACAGGGCATGATTACCTCTAAGGAGTCGAGAGCCGCCTGATCCATTCGCAACTTGCTGTTTTTCTATGAGGATTTCGGAGGTGGCTCTAAAGAGTTTTTCATTTCTGGCAAAGCCCAAATAATCATTAGAAGAAAAGTCTACCAGGTCCTCATTCAAGGGCAGGTGGCGTAAGGAGTTATTTGCCACCCTTTCCTGTAGTTTAAGTGTCAATTTCTTTGGAAATCTTGCCATAGCACAAATGTAGTATATTCGCCATACTAAACCTCCTCAAATGCATAGAGTACTTCTACCAATTGTTTTAATATTTTGTCCTTTTTTTCTAATCGGACAGACGGTCAAATACGAGATCTCTTTTGAAAATGCTGTACATCATGAAGCCGAGATTTCAGCCATTTTTCCTCAAATTGAAATGGATACTCTAGAGATCAGGATGAGCAGAACCTCGCCTGGAAGGTATGCCCTTCATGAGTTTGCTAAAAATGTCTATAATTTTAGAGCCACCGATGGAAAAGATAAGCCGTTAAAGGTTTATCGCCCTGATCCTTATCAATGGCAAATTTCAGGGCATGATGGCACAATAAAAATCAGTTATACCCTTTACGCCAACCGAGGTGATGGTACATATGCCCAGATAGATGAAACGCATGCTCACCTAAATATGCCTGCTACTTTTGCCTTTGCTCCTCAGCTGGCTGAACAATCCATTGAGGTTACTTTTAGGCCCAGGTTGGATTTTGACTGGAGCATTGCTACGCAACTTCCTTTGGTCGCCGGCACCACCTATTCTGCACCTAATTTGCAATATTTCATGGATAGCCCCACAGAGATTAGCAATTTTGGCTTGCGTTCCTTTAAAGTCCCTTCAAATGGCCGAGATTATATCATAGAATTAGCACTTCACCATAACGGGACAGATGAGGAGTTAGATGCGTACTTTGAAAGGGTGAAAAAGGTGGTTCTGGCCGAGAGAGACGTATTTGGTGAGCTCCCGGCTTTTGACTATGGTAGATATACTTTCCTGGCATGTTATATCCCAAATGCCTCCGGCGATGGGATGGAACATAGAAATTCTACCATTCTTACGAGTACACGCAGCTTAGCCAAAGGCGGGATGGAGCGAAATATCAGTACGGTCTCTCATGAGTTTTTCCACGCCTGGAATGTGGAACGCCTTCGGCCCAGATCTCTGGAGCCTTTTGATTTTGAACAAGCCAATATGAGTGGGGAACTGTGGTTTGCCGAAGGCTTTACCAGCTATTATACCGGATTGATCTTGTGCAGAGCGGGCCTCAGAACTCCCCAACAATACGTGGAGGGATTAACCGGGACCTTTAATTACGTTTGGAACTCCCCGGCCCGTCAGTTTTTTAACCCTATTGAAATGAGTTATCAGGCTCCCTTTGTAGACGCTGCAACCTCCGTAGATCCGGTTAACAGAGAAAACACCTTTATTTCATACTATTCTTATGGCAGCGTTTTGGGGCTTGCACTGGATCTATCGCTCCGTCAAAAGGGCCTAAATCTGGACGATTATATGAAATTACTTTGGACTACTTTTGGAAGGGAAGAAACTCCAATTGTAGTTAAAGACCTGCACAAAAGTTTAAATGAGTATGCCGGGGAGAGCTTTGGAAATGCATTTTTTAATAATTTCATATACAACAGCCAAATGCCAGCATATGATTCCCTTTTTAAAGGGGTGGGGGTTATTTTGAAGCAAAATTCAGATACTCCTTATTTTGGTGCTTCAGTGACCATTTTGGACGACGGGAAAGCAAGAATCCGGAACAACACCTATATTGGCAGCCCGGCTTATCAGGCTGGCCTCGTCAAGGACGATTTGCTGCTCTCTATAAACGATAGCACTTTTGATAAGGACCAAAAATTTTCTGACTTTATCGGACAATTTACTATTGGCGATACTTTAGAGGTAAAATTCCAGCGTCATGGACAAGAGCGAACTACCTACCTGAAATTGGGTGTCAGCCCCGCCTATTCTATTGAACTTCAGGAAAAGGAAGGAGAAATGCCATCAAAGGAAGTATTGGATAATCGAAAGGCCTGGCTAAAGATTCAATAGATGCAACTGAATTATTGTCCTTCGAAAACAGATGTTGAGCTAAGGCAAATTCTTAGCCTTCAAAAGAAAAATCTCCCTAGGGCCATTTCCGAAGAAGAGAAAATCAAAGAGGGTTTTGTAACGGTCTCACATAGCTTTGAACTACTACAACGTATGCATAAGGTCTGTCCGCATACCATAGTTAAAGACGGGGAATCTGTTGTCGGTTACGCATTAAGTATGCACCCTAAATTTGGATTGGAGATTGAAGTGCTAAAACCGATGTTTGAAGAGATAAAGACGATAATTCCGGATAATGAAAGGTATATAGTAATGGGACAGATCTGTATAGCAAAACGGTACAGGGGTCTTGGTATTTTCAGGAAATTATACGCGAAAATGGCTGAACTTGTTAAACCTAATTTTGATACCATAATTACCGAGGTAGATGCAGACAACACCAGGTCTCTTAACGCACATTACGCCATTGGTTTTAGGGATATCAAGAAATACATTGCCGGGGGAACGGAATGGTGTCTAATTTCTCTAAAATAGAATTTTCTGAATTTTCAAGGACGTAAGAACCATTTATTCCCTATTCCTGTAACCGATACTCAAGAGCTACTTTAACCAGTCCGGCGGTATTTCTAGTCCCTGTTTTGAGCAACATATTTCTTCGGTGGGTTTCTACGGTTCCGAAACTTATAAAAAGCTTATCAGCAATCTCTTGGGTGGTATGCTCATTGAGGATGAGCCGAAGGACTTCCTTCTCTCTCCTCGAAAGTTTTGGAAACGGACTTGCAGACCTTTTAGATTTTCTAGTGGTCATGGTATTGATTACAATATCGTTTGCCAGGTCATCTAAATACATCTTGCCCCCATATACCGTTTTAATGGCCTGTATCAACTCTTCACGTCCTGCGTTTTTGAGCACATAACCCATTGCCCCATTGCCCAACATCATTTTAATCAAACTACCCTCTTTGTGCATGGTAATGGCGACAACCTTTGTTTCTGGGAGTAGCTTTTTGAATTCTTTGCAAGCATCGATCCCGTTCATTCCCGGCATATTGATATCTAACAATATAACATCTGGCGCTATTTTCGGTGCTGATTTCAATGCCTTTTCTGCATTAAACTCATAACCTACTACCTCAATTTCTGCCACATCTTTTAGCAGCAACTGAAATCCCTCAATGACCATTTTATGGTCATCTACAACAAAAACTTTGATCATACCGTTGGGATATTAATGGTTATCGTTGTGCCTTCACCAGAATTGGTGTCCCAATCAATAGTGCCGTTCAAAAATTCTACCCTGCTATTGATACTCTTCAAGCCCACACCACCTGAGGTAATGGCTTTGTCGAAATCAAATCCATCACCGTCATCTTCAATGATTATGCTCATTCCTTCATTACCTCCAATAATTTGGATGAGAATTTGCTTTGCATTTGCGTGCTTTCTAATATTTGATACTACTTCCTGTACCAAACGGAACAGCATGGCTTGTTTGGTTTTTTCTATTTCACTTGAAAAATTCTGTATGTCTAAATCAACTTGATATCCTTCCGTTCTAAGGCCATCAGCCATATCTTCCAAGGCCACAGCAAGTCCAGATAAGGTAAGGGCGTGTGGTATCATGTTATGGGAAATGCGTCTTACCTCAACACATGCCTCATCAATTAGCTCATTAGTTTTATGAGTGATATTAAGTTTTGTCAATTGTGAGATTTCGTTTTGAATGGTGGTAAAATGTGCCTTAACGGTGCTGAGCAGTCCTCCTAAACTATCGTGTAAATCTTTGGCTATCCGCATTCGTTCGGCTTCTTGACCCTCTATCATGCTATTTAAAGATAAGAGTTTGTTCTGTTGTCGTAACTCAGTAATTTTTTGCTCTTGTAATATCTGATTCTGGGCCGCAATTTGTTTGTTGGCTCTAATGCGATGACGAAGAAGAAAGAAAACGATCATAGCAAACAAGGCAAGACCGCTAGCACCAAA
Organism: Flavobacteriaceae bacterium; assembly: GCA_040830565.1. Taxonomy (GTDB): domain Bacteria; phylum Bacteroidota; class Bacteroidia; order Flavobacteriales; family Flavobacteriaceae; genus JAFMPW01. The sequence goes on along the minus strand of JBFOMC010000038.1, from coordinate 1,958 downwards.
TAAGAAGATATTACGTTGTCTTGTTCGCTTATCCAATTTTAATTCGCTGATTACCAGCTCATTTTCTTTCTCTTTTACATCAAACTTTGCCTGCATTTCTTCCATAGACTGCAAGCGAACAGTTTCGGTAAACGTATCGTTTAAGGCATAAGCTTCTTTTAATAAAGAATAAGCTTCCGCATTTTTACCCAATTGATCTTTTACAATACTCAGGTCTAATAAAAACTTTAAATGATCTTTTCTTTGATCAGACGTGGTTAGCAGATTCATTGCGGTTTCTATGTGGGCCTCAGCTTTTTTGTAATTATGCTCTTTTAGTGCCACTTCGCCCAACAATCCTAAAGTTGAGATTTTGTCGTCCAAGTGTAAACCGGGGGTTGCCTCAAGGTAGTTCCAAGCATTTGTTAATTTTTCTTTGGCCATAGCTAGGCTATCAAGATGATAGTAAACTTTCCCTAAAGCTATATCGCAGGTAGCAGCATCATACTTAGCTCCCAAAAGATCATACAATCTTTGACTTCTTTTTAGGGTTGAAATTGCCAGGTGCTTTTTTCCTTCGATCTCATTATAAACCAACCCAAGGTTATAGAGACTGGCACTCATTCCAAGGCTGTCTTGTATTTCGCCCTTAAGTTCATATGATTTAAGGTATATTTCTTCAGCCCTTTCATAGTCCTTTTGGTGGCGGTATATAATCGCAATGTTATTAAGCAATCTTCCGAGCTCATCCTTTTCAAGATATTGGTGCATATCGTAGGCCAAGAGGTAATTCTTTAAGGCCAATTCCAAATCGCCAATAAAATAATGGCATATCCCAATGTTGATATAATATACTGCTACTAAATTCTTTTCATCTTGATCCAAAGCCATTTCAAGGCCCTCGTTGTACAAAGACAAGGCATTATCTGCCTGCCCCATGATATCAATAGCGATGGCTTTGTGCAAATTCATTTTTAGAATGCCTATTGGAAAATCTAACTTTCTGGCCAATGTCAAGCCCTGCTCTGCGGTTTCGAGCAATTGGGCCTCACCGTTATATTTCAAATGTACATTAGCCAGGTCATTGTAGAGAGCCACTTTGGAAGTATCATTGGCAGATTTCGCTATCAACTGTTGTAGACGCTCAACTTGTTGTTTGTAATTGTCCGGCGTCTGTGCATTGATTAAAAAAGGCCAAAAATGCATTGTAAAAAAGACAAATATGATTGTCTTATACCTAAAATTGGTTAAGGTTTTACTATCCATTTTTTTGGTTTGGTTGAGTATTTCAGTTATCCCTTTCTGCTAATTGTACCTAAGTATTTTCTTTTACCCCTGAAAATTTTCTTCATAGGCCCAATTTAATCCGAAACAGATATCAAACTATTCGAAAAACCCATTTAATTTAAACTATAATTAGCTGTTTAACAATTAATTGCATTAAAATAAAAAATAGTTTAGGCCGCCTTTAGTTTAGGACTAGTACTCATCAAACTTAAATCCCATAAGATAGTTGTTATCTATATTTCGGGAGGTTTGTATGCTATATCCTCTTTTAGAGCCATCTTTAAAGTCTAATACGCCTGAATAATAGAGTAGTTTTTGATTGTCTGCAGTCGTATAGGTGCCAAATCCGGTTCTTTTGTATCCTATGATCCTTCCATGTTGTACGATTAAACTTTTCCAATAGTCGGATAGGTTAGAAGCAAGAACGGAAGTTTGATATTTGGGTGCCATATTCTTGGCAATGGCATCAAATTCCTGATTCAAAAAATTATCGGAAAAATTTGTGAAAATTGCTGCTTGATCCAAACCGACTTTCAACATAGCGGGGTCATATCTCGACTTTTCAGACTTAGAGATCGTATCTCTGGTGATCTCGACAATAATATCATCGTAGGCCTTCTTTTCATCTTCGTCAAAACTTTCATAAAGCATTAGTGCAATGTTTGATGCTGTGATATCCGGTCTAAGTGTAT
>JBFOMC010000037.1:0-3062 GCA_040830565.1 Flavobacteriaceae bacterium | reverse complement strand
TGCAAGTGGGGAGATGAAAGGTTCTTCGATTCACTTCCTGAGCTGAGGTTTCTCTTTAGTAAACTAGACCCCAAAACGATAGAAGGTATCAGCAATGACGTTTGTCAGCTAAATAGCTGGGACGCCCAGCTTGAGGTATTCAATGCCGAGATTTCCGAGGATAAGATTATTAAAGCGCAGAAGCTACAGAGTGATGTTGCTGAGTATTTGTTACAGCGGGGTTTAGGGCATTGGATAAACAATTAAGTCAGAGATGGCGGCTGGTGCTCGGAAGGTTTGCCAATGAAAAACTTTCCACGAACGCGTTGAGCTCAAAACATATTGAGCAAGATAAAGTTTTAGAGCAAATTTACAAAAAACAGCTACAGCGCCGTGGAATGCGGACATCAGGTACCTTGGATGATAGCCAAATGCAAGTAGTCAATTGGCTTGATAGAGCTGAGAGGCTATTTCCTCGAAGTGTAAAAGAGAAGATTCAGGCCCATGCTATTGAGGAGTTTGGGATTAAACAAATTCTTACAAACAAAGAAAGCCTGGAGCAATTAACTCCCAATATGGCGCTGTTAAAGCAATTACTTTCAATCAGAGCCGAACTTAATTCAGACCTTATGAAAGAAGTAAGGCGAATTATTAAAACTGTAGTTGATGACTTGATGAAGCAAATTAAACCTCTCTTCGAGAGAAAACTTAACGGCAGGCTAAATCGTCATCAGAGATCACCACAACCAGTAATGGCCAATCTAGATTGGCATAGGACCTTGCGTGAAAACTTAAAGAACTATGATCTTGAGAATCAGCAGTTGCTAGTGCAGAACGTGTATTTCAGCTCTAGGAATCAACGCCATATTCCTTGGCGGGTTATTCTCTGCATCGATCAGAGTGGCTCCATGATGGACTCAATAATCTATAGCGCAGTAATCGCAGGTATTTTGGCAAAGCTACCCATGGTTGATTTAAAACTGGTCTTATTTGATACCAATGTTGTGGATCTGTCGGAGATGGCTGATGATCCTGTCGAAGTATTAATGAGTAGCCAGATGTGTGGAGGAACGCACATTAAAAAGGCTTGGTCATATTGCCAGAGTTTAGCTGAACAACCAGCAAACACCGTAGTCGCAACAGTTAGTGATTTTGAAGAAGGTGGATCTCCGTCAGCTCTAATTCACCAAGCAAGGGATATGATTGGTAGTGGTATTAAGATGTTGGGTATAACAGCTATGACTGCTGATGCTGAGCCATTTTATGATAGTCAAATGACTGCAAGACTAAACTCAGAAGGAATGGATATTGCCTCGTTAAGCCCTGACCTTTTCGCGGAATGGTTAGCAAAAGTGATGGAAATCTAATGGTTAACATAGCGCAGCTAGAGACTTTGACGAGTGCAGGTCTGGTTAGAAGAGCTAAAAAATCCCTTGATAAGAATCCAGTCACATGGAAAGACAAGGACAAAAGTGTATGGACTTATAGCTTTGATGGGGCAAATGGAAAGGTAAACTTGTCTGACCTTGAAAGTAGTCAGTGTGACTGTCCCGCCGAAGGTTTGTGCAAACATATTGTTGCCGCAGCAATCTCAAGTATCAATGAGGATGATACTAAAGCTGATTTTGCTCCTCCAAAGTTAAACTTGGAAGAACTCTTCGAAGAGGCTGGCAAAGTGGTCTGTCGTAAAGTCTTCCGCGAGTGGATAGATAACTGGAAAGAATATTTCGCTAAAAATGAAGGTGGAACCAACCAGGAATCGAATACACCCCCAAAAGCACTGTTGAAGAATGAGCCTGATTACTGTTCGTTGAGCTGGGAAAATAAGGTTGCTATTTTGGGATCAGGGGGCGGCTTGTCCAGCATTACCGTTGAAGGAGGCGATATCAAGGATAAGTTAACCTCTGCAGTTATATATACAGCGCTTAACAATGATCATGTCGTTTGGCCAACGTGGCTTTTAGATGAAGAAGAGGCCAGTAGTAACCGAATCGCCGAGGAAAGGTCCAGCCTAAAGCATGAAGTTAAACAGCGGCTGATCTCTCTTGTTTCAAGAGGAGTAAGAGACCTAGTACCTTCAAGTATTGTTGAGCTGACTACCCTAGCCCTCAGCTTAAAGAGTGCCGGTGAGCGCCGAATTGGTAACGGGATACTCAGTTTATCGACTTTAATTGAGCAGCGTAATAATGATCAAGGACTTGATCCTTCTGTACAAATCCTTCAACAAATTTCCATGTTGTATAGCCTTTGTGATTCATCTGCCGATATTCAAACAGATCAGCCTGATTACTTTGAACATCTGAACCTTCTCTGCCTAGGCGGGCATCAGTGGATTAATAATAGTGGATCCATTGGCCTCTCTATGGTCTTCTTAAGCGATGATGGAAAGCTCTATTCAGCTAGCCTTATGAGAAATAAAGTCGGCGGTGGATTTAGCCCTCAGGACGCCTGGTCCAAACAAACCTTGTGGTCTGGAGCTTCCATCAATAGTGACCTCCCCGGACGCTACTTCGCCTTAGGAAATGCAACTCTCAATAGATGGAACTCTCTTAGCTTAAGCACAAAGACTCTTTTCAAAAGAGAAAAAGGAGGTGCCTTTGAGTGGCAGGCGATAACAGATTGGATGAACCTTAAGGGGGTTTCAGAATTTGGTTATGCATTGCTTAAGGTCAAACGTTGGATCAGCTGTGACTTTGACGAAGTCAATCAGGAGCTTGTACTTCAAGTTGAAGATGACCAGAAACAAGTTTTAATTGTTAGCCAAAAATACACTAACGATACCGAAAACCGGATTGCTAACCTACTTGACCACTGGAGCTCACAGGCAAAATATCTGTTAGTCAGGCACGTACCAAGAGAAGGCAGCCATACCTTTGAGCCTATATCAATGTACGATAAAAGGTGGTTATCGTTAGACTTTATGAAGGCCAAAGAACCTCAATTGGGCCTACTTTCACGCATGATGGACAAGTTTAAAAAAAATCAATCATATCAGGTTGCTAACAATGACGAATTATCCATTTTACTTTCAACCTTAGAAATCGAGTTAAGTGAGCACCCCTATTCTAGCCAATCAAAGCTTA
>JBFOMC010000036.1:0-3336 GCA_040830565.1 Flavobacteriaceae bacterium | reverse complement strand
TTTTAAGCTTCATAATTCAATTGTTTATTAGTTAATGTTCTCTTCTAATTTCTTCTAGCACTGTATTAGTTACAAGAGCTTGCTTTTTGTTACAAGCAAGTTTTTATTCAGCCAAGACTAATTTAACAATCAATCTATCCCTGAGGACCTACTTTATGGGCAGCGGTAAAAATCTAAAAGTAAACGGTAAGGACGAGTGAGAAATGTGGAGGTTGAAATACGAGATTGGAAATTCCGGTGCTGTTTAGAGGTATTCCGGCATTGCGTTTATTTCCTTTGATTAGGTGGGTATTTAGAAAATACTTTTGTAACAATTTGCTGTAGTTTTTCTTCTTTTACAGAGGGCGATGCACCTTCTCGGAAAGCGCTTTCACTGATTGCCTGCCAAACCAGAGCATCTTTCTGACTGTCAATAAGGTCGAAGACTATTTCCCTTTCCAGGCCAGATCCTCCTAGGGGAAGTCCAATCGAGACACCACCACCTACATTTCTTCCGGTTCCTCCAACCCCGACTCCAACTGTGCTGTTTGGAGGGTTTTGAAAATCCCTGCTTTGAATATTTATGAGGATTTCGGGCTCCTCCGAAAAAAGAATCCCCTTCTGTTGCATAGTAGCGTCTACGGCCCTCAAAAGCCGTTTTGCATCTAAATCACTCAAACCGGTTTCCATTTCAGGGTAGTATCCGTAAGTGGTATAATTGGTAAAGTCTGTGCTTTTATCGTAGTCATAGGCAACCCTTACCGTCCCGCAAGCGGTACAACATAATATAAGCAGCATAAGACAGAGGCTCTTCATCTTGCCATTTTATATAAAATTAATGAAAAAAAGTAAGGCAAGTGGCGGCTCCAGCGTTTAATCATTCAGGGCGTTCCACAGAGCGTCTTTGAGCTCCTGCAATCCTGATTGGGCAACAGAGGAAATAAACATAAAAGGGACATTAGCAAGATGATTCTCAAGTTCCGATCTCATCAGACTCATAAGTTCCTCGTCTAGCATGTCACTCTTACTAATTGCTACTAATCGTTCTTTGTCAAGAAGTTCCGGATTATACCTGCGAAGTTCATCGAGCAAAATCTCGTATTCTTTGCTGATATCCTTACTATCAGCAGGAATTAAAAAAAGTAATATTGCATTTCTTTCTATATGTCTTAAAAAGTAATGGCCAAGCCCCTTTCCTTCAGCAGCTCCTTCAATAATTCCGGGGATATCTGCAATGACAAAGCTCTTGAAATCGCGATATTTCACAATCCCCAGATTAGGTTTTAGGGTAGTAAACTCGTAATCTGCAATCTTCGGTTTTGCGGAGGTCAGAACCGAGAGCAATGTAGATTTACCAGCATTGGGGAAACCCACCAAGCCTACATCCGCCAGTACTTTGAGTTCCAGGATTACCTGTTTTTCCTGTCCAGGTATCCCTGGCTGAGCGTAACGAGGAGTCTGATTTGTTGCACTTTTGAAATGCCAGTTACCCCGGCCACCTAGGCCTCCTTCCAAAATGATTTTTTCCTCCTGATCTTCTGTAATTTCAAAAAGTACCTCCTCACTTTCAGCATCTTTCACCACAGTTCCTAGGGGCACTTCTAAAAACACGTCTTCACCATCGGCTCCGGTGCTTCGGTTTTTACTGCCATGTTCTCCATGCTCGGCTTTAAAGTGTCTCTTAAACTTAAAACTGAGCAGGGTCCAAAGGTTTTTATTACCACGGGCGATTACGTGGCCTCCTCTACCACCGTCTCCCCCATCAGGGCCTCCCTTGGCAATGTACTTTTCCCTATGTAAATGTGTAGAACCTTTGCCTCCGTTGCCTGATGACAAATGCACTTTTACATAATCCACAAAATTACCTTCAGTCATTTTTAGCGTATTTGGGATAACAGTAGATGGCTATTGAATTTCTTCTTTTATTAAAAAGGTTAAGCCCTCATTTTCATCCAAGACCCAGGAAAGATCAAGAGCACTGACATTTTTAGCTCCAAGTTTTGCAAGGGCTCCCTGAGATCGGAGGTTATTGGCATTTACATAGAAAATTACCCTTTTGAACCAATTTAGGGCATGCTTAATCATAAGTCTCTTAATCTCTCTGTTGTACTTGCCTCCCCAATAATCTCTTTTTAAAAACGTCCATCCAATTTCCACCACCTTGCCCGAGATATCGATAATTTTAAATCGGGAACTTCCAATAATCTGACTGTTATTAACGTCGAGGATACAAAGTGCCCCTTTTGATTGCATGGATTCTTCAAAGAATAAGGCAAATCCATTAGGGGTGTGCCTCGCCTTATCATGATGTTGTTCCCAAATTAGAGGATCTGAGGCAACTTTAAAGAGTGGAAGATAGTCTGAGGATGCTAAAGGCCTAATTTCTACAAGTTCGCTTTTTAAATAAGGTTGAATATCTGGGCTCATCTCCTGGCATAAAAAAGCTACTCTCGCTTACCTATTCACCGGCTGCAAACCGTCTAAAACACTGACTAAGCGTTGTGTGATCTCCTCAATTTTACCAATTCCGTCAACGGCATGAAACTTCCCCTGGGCCTCATAATACGCTCTTAGAGGGGCAGTTTTCTGATTGTATTCGTCAAATCGATTCCTGATCTTGGTTTCATCCTGATCATCTGCCCTACCGCTTTCTTTTCCCCTCTCGAGCAAACGTTGTATCAAAACCTCATCATTAGCCTCAAGGGCAATGGTAGCATCAATTTGCATGTCCTTAGACTCCAGAAAATTATCCAGAGCTTCAGCTTGGGCTGTGGTCCTCGGAAAACCGTCGAATATGAAACCGCTGGCATCGGGATGGTTATCTACCTCATCTTGTAACATCTTAATAGTAACTTCATCCGGCACAAGATCTCCTTTATCCATATAAGACTGGGCTAATTTTCCCAATTCTGTTTCATTTTTAATGTTATATCTAAAAACATCTCCTGTAGAAATGTGTTTCAGGTTATACTTTTCTTTCAAAAAAGCAGCTTGAGTGCCTTTTCCGGCACCTGGTTTTCCAAACAAGACAAGGTTTATCATTTGGTTTTGGTTTAGTTGGTATATTGCTCTTAGGTTTCTTCCCATTTCGCGATAATCCAGGCCGTATCCGACGATGAACTTATCCGGGATCTCCATTCCAAAATAATCTATGGTGTATTCGCCATTGTACAGTTCAGATTTATAGAAAAGACTGGCAATTTTAAAATCTTTTACGTTGGTATTGGAAAATAGGTGAACTAATTTCTGAAGCGTACGGCCCGTATCTATGATATCCTCAAGAATAATGACACTTCTTCCCTCGATATTTTCTGGTACATCCAATAAGGTTTCAACAATTCCTGTGGAGGTCAGGCC
>JBFOMC010000035.1:0-2134 GCA_040830565.1 Flavobacteriaceae bacterium | reverse complement strand
CCAATATGTTGAATTTCACCTCCGTACCATCTTCTTACAACAGTTCATAGGTAATTTCACCTGTTGAGCCAAAGTGCTCAAAGGTCTTTTCGATAAGTCCATGTGCCAAACGGTACAATCCCCTACTGGAGGAGTATACTATGGAAAGTTTGTTGTCTGTCTTTTCCAGCACTTTGAATTCAGGAAGTTCAGCGTCTGGATATAACTTTCGGACGTGTAAATGGATATGGTCCTCTATGGAGTAGATCAGTCCAAGAGGATCCGTATAGTTTTGGGCCACTTCTGGGTGTGTCCTTACAAGGCCATCAAAAAGATACAGCCCAAAGGCATAGATGAGATCCCCCATGGGAAGGTTTACTTCCTCACTCAATTGGGTCACCAAACTTACCATCTCATTGAAGTCATAGGTGCCCACGGAAGTATAGACACCATTTGAGGGAAGATTGGCTTTTTCAATAATGTTGTCAGCCACCTCAAACCCAAACTTCCCCTCTACCATTTCCAAAAATTCCGTAAATACAATTCCTTTCATTATTAATGTTTTAGGAATTAAATGTAGGAATTGTGTTACAAAGAGGAAAAAAAATGTTGTGAAACGCTATTTTTTGTTAGGCTTTGACCAATTCGTTGACATCCCAGTAGGAAAATACCTTAATGAGCTTGTCTTCGTAGTCCTCATATTTCAACGGCTTGATTACATAACCAGCTATCCCTGTTTTGTAGCATTCGAGTAAATCAGTCCTGTTTTCAGAAGTGGTAAGAATGATCGTAGGTAAATATTTTATCTTACTATCTGCCTTTAATATCTTCAGGAACTCTATTCCATTCATCTTGGGCATATTTAAATCCAATAGAATGATATCTGGCAATTTCTCAGCCGTATTTAAAACCTCCAAGGCCTCTTCGCCATTCTTAGCTTCAATAATAGTATGATTTAGACCATGCCTAGATACAGTTCTTTGTAATTTCATGGTCTCAATCTGGTCGTCTTCAATAAATAAAATGGTCATCTCTAGTCGTCATGTTCGTTACTGGCCGTAAATTTCCGGGTTTAAAAAACATTATTTATTCCCAGCTAGACGAATTTAAGTTAAGTGTAGATGAATGGTCACTTTATTGGGATAAATTTTTCAGACAGGTAGCAAGATCTTCATTTTCACAATAAAAAGACTACATTTATTAAATAAATAACGGTCTTTTATGAAAAGTAATTCGTAAAATATCAGTAATATTTTATTTCAAACTTAAAATAGATTGCTCTAAGGCTTGGAGAATCCTGTCAAAATCATCCATATGTACCCAAGACCCTTCTCGAAGTGCGTTAGCATGTGAAGTAGCACCATCATACGCTTTATCCAATCCCAGCAATCCTAATTTGTGTTTCAACTTACTGACCAATATAAAGGCCCCCAGGGAATCCTTGCTCTCCTTATACGCATTGTATTGCTCCCTCTCCAAGGGATATTCCTCATTCAGGATAGACAGTATGCGCCTTTTTATGCCAGCATCATCCCCGGACAATTGATCGATGTTTTGAGAGGTAAATCCTAGTAGGTAGGGATTTGGGTTCTCCAGCATGATTCTTCGTATTGATGTTTATACCAAAAGGAAATTAAGTCCAATTATTAATGTGTAGTAATAACCTTACTTTTTTGGTTTTATTATCTCCTAATCGAAAAAAATTACGTTGAAGTGCAGAAAACGGAGGATAAACGGGAGTAAACCTACGGTCAATCGATTATACCACTCCCATCTTTTTGAGCAAAAAGGAAGCATTCATATTTTGGCAGATTCCGGGTCTTAACCTATAATCAAAATACAGCTCCCCATTTTGGATACCCGCATCAAAAAAATAATTGTGCACCTGATCAAAGTCATCTGCCGCCTGACACAGGCCAAGGTCGTGGGTAGCTATGATTCCCGTGGCATAACAAGCCACCAGACGTTCCAAAAACTGCCGGGAGCCCAAGGCCTTATCCGCACTGTTCGTCCCTTTTAATATTTCATCCAATACCACAAAATGACGTTCTTCCCCTAAGGCGTCCACAATCAATTTAAGGCGTTTCAATTCAGAGAAAAAGTAAGATTCCCCATCCGCCAGGGAATCAATACTTCGCATACTGGTAATCAACTT
>JBFOMC010000034.1:0-19224 GCA_040830565.1 Flavobacteriaceae bacterium | reverse complement strand
GTTAAAAAAGAGGTGCGGGGTGCGAGGCAAGAAGTGATGGAAAGTTGGAAATGGAAAATTGAAAATGAGAAATGAGATAAGCCAAACGCAGAGGAATTAATAATTAATAATGAATAATTAATAACTAAGAGTTAAAGAAGAGGTGCGAGGCAAGAAGTGATGGAAAGTGGAAAATGGAAAATGGAAAATGAGAAATGGGAAAAACTGAAGCAATCTTGCGAAGCGCAGAGGAAATTTAACGAGATTGCTTCGCTGCTTTGCAGCTCGCAATGACGGACTGAATTGTACTTTTGCAATTCGAATGCTTAAATTAGCCTGGTGACTAAAATCCTTTTACTATCAGACACCCATGGCTACATGGATGAGGCCATTTTAAAATATGCCAGGCAAGCAGATGAGGTGTGGCATGCCGGCGATATTGGTAAACTTTCCGTTTCAGACAAGCTGCAAAAGGTGAAACCACTTAGGGCGGTCTACGGGAATATTGACGATCACATTATTCAAAGAGAATTTCCATTAGACAACAGATTTTTATGCGAAGGAGTTGATGTTTGGATCACTCATATCGGAGGGTATCCAAATAAGTATCATATGAGAGTCAGGGCGGAGATAGAACAAAAACCTCCAAAGCTATTTATCACCGGTCATTCTCACATTCTAAAAGTGATGTGGGACAAGAAGCTGAACTTACTTCATATGAATCCCGGGGCCTGTGGACGGCACGGGTTCCATAGGATGAGGACCATGTTAAGGTTTGTGATTGATGGAGAAGAGATCAAGGATCTGGAAATTATAGAACTAGGAAAGCGTTAGGGATTGAGGTACTGTTGAAGCTCTTTTTTCCTGTCACCTTTCGACAAGCTTTGCTTGCTATCTTCAATACAAAATACATTTTGTATTTCAGTAATGCTCAAGGTGACAGAAAAAAAGCGACTACCGAAAGCCCGCCATTGAAGCAGAGCGAAACTCGCTACAAGGGAACGCCAGGTCATTGGAGCCGTACTTAATGCCTAAATTAAATTGGCAATGACAATCTAGAGGAGCAGTTGACGGGATTGCTTCTTCTCCGCCGGCTGGCGGATCCTCGTAATGACGGGTGGGGAATCGCCCAAATAACAAGGCATAAATGCAAAACCCCGTAGCAGAGACAAACTCACTACGGGGTTACGCACTAATACTACTAAGATGTTAGGTCTAACGCAGACGATCTACAGATTTTACAAGATCCTCGTCCCGCTTGATAGCCCTGTTGGCCAGGACCAAAAAAACGATAGAAATTACAGGAGTCAACATCCCAATACCCTTCTCCAAGACCAAGGTCTCTCCGGATAGATTTAGTGATCGGTAAACGAAAAATCCTAGTAAACAAAGATTTAATATCATATTCAACCTGTTGGCCACAAATTGATTTTGTCTCTTATTAAAAAGAAATATTGAAATAACCGCCAAGGCCGCCACTGCATAAAAGGAGATAGAAACCCAAAGTATATTACTGGCAAAAATCATATTTCCATCAGCATCATTCCAAAGATGTAACCATACAGGCATTAATCCTGCAACCAAGGCTACAACTAACAGGTAAACCGTTTGAATTCTTTGGATCATTTTTCGAAACTTTTAGCCCTTCTGATTAGAAGAGCGACTGCAAAAATACGTGTCTTTTTAAAAATACCTGCTCAAAATGATAAAAAAATGAAACTTACTTCAAAGTGCAAACTGCCCAGTTTAAAGCCTTATAGCCTCAAATAATTGGTAGAGAAAAGCGATATTATAGAAAATAATTTGTAATATTGTCTCGTTATTAGTTATAGCACTTACCAACAGGGATGTCATTCCCCCGTAGTACCCAAATAACAATACACTTCTTTTTTTTGAAACACGTATAATTTATTCAATACTCAATGTTTGAGATTTCAGATTTAAAAGCCAAGAAGCTTCCCGAGCTTCAGGAAATAGCAAAAGGCTTAAATGTACCCAAGTACAAAGCATTAAAAAAACTGGATTTGGTGTATCAGATCCTGGACCTTCAGGCCAGCAATCCTAAGGTAGTACAGGAAACTGCAAAAGCGGCTGAAGAAAAACCACGTCAAAATCCGCGCAAAGAGCGCCCTCAAAGAGAAAGAATTTCATCTACCAACCACCAGGACAATACTGAAAGTGCATCCCAGACTTCAGAGTCCAAAGATGAGGGAGAGCAGCACCAAAATAAGAATCCAAAGAACAGAGAACACCAGAAGAGTCAGAACCCGCATAAAAGTCAGGGCAAAAAGGGCCACCATCACAAAAATGGTCAGGACAAAAAGAACAGCAACTTTGACAAAGACCTTAGGAATAAGTACAAACAACCTGAGTTTGAGTTCGACAGTATCATAGAAAGTGAAGGAGTTTTAGATATCATGCAGGATGGTTATGGTTTTTTGCGGTCATCTGATTACAATTACCTTTCTTCTCCCGATGATATTTACGTCTCTCAATCTCAAATAAGACTGTTTGGACTGAAGACAGGAGATACTGTTCTTGGTAATGTAAGACCTCCGAAAGAGGGAGAGAAGTATTTTCCTCTGATAAAAGTGAACAAAATCAATGGTCTGGATCCTCAGGTGGTAAGAGACAGGGTTTCTTTTGAACATTTAACACCACTTTTCCCAAGGGAAAAATTTAAACTGGCAGAGCGTCAAAGCAACATTTCTACCAGGATTATGGACCTTTTCTCCCCCATAGGTAAAGGACAAAGAGGAATGATTGTCTCTCAACCCAAAACGGGGAAGACCATGTTGTTGAAAGATATTGCCAATGCAATTGCTGCCAATCATCCTGAAGTTTATCAAATAATTTTGCTTATAGATGAACGTCCTGAAGAGGTAACGGACATGCAACGTAATGTAAGGGGAGAAGTTGTGGCTTCAACCTTTGACAAGGAGGCAACAGAACACGTACGAGTGGCTAATATTGTTTTGGAAAAAGCAAAGAGGCTTGTAGAATGCGGGCATGACGTGGTGATCTTATTAGATTCAATTACCAGATTGGCAAGAGCCTACAATACCGTTCAACCGGCCTCCGGAAAAGTATTGAGTGGTGGTGTAGATGCCAATGCCCTGCATAAACCAAAACGATTCTTTGGAGCTGCCAGAAATATCGAGAACGGAGGATCATTGTCCATAATTGCAACAGCTTTAACCGAGACGGGCTCTAAAATGGATGAAGTGATCTTTGAAGAGTTCAAGGGAACAGGTAATATGGAATTACAGCTCGATAGAAGGATCAGTAATAGGCGAATTTTCCCTGCCATCGATCTTATTTCTTCCTCTACCCGAAGAGATGATCTCTTGTTAGATGAAAATACCATTCAACGTATGTGGATTATGCGAAAATACCTTGCCGACATGAATCCGGTAGAGGCCATGGAGTTCATGGAACAGCGTATTAAGCAAACAAAAAATAATGAAGAGTTCTTACTAACAATGAACAATTAAAGAACGCTTAACTCAAATAAGAAAATCCCAAAAACCCCGGTTTTTGGGATTTTTTATTTGCGGTCATATATCGAATTGATGCCCTTAGTCGCACAATTAAGAATAATAAGTACTATTTTTAGTAACCGATTTACCGTTTCCCCACACAATAGAATACCTTATTTACAACAAAATTTAAAATTTACGAACCATGAAGAACACTAAAAGATCATTTGCAACAGTCCTTTTTGCTTTTTTAATTCTCAGCATTGGTACCAATTGCGAACAGAAAAAAAAGGACGGAGATGGGGACGAGAAACCGGAAGAAGAAGTGGTAGAGCCTCCTAAGCAAATTGTAGAGTTAAAGCAGGCCAAGGAGATCTATGACACTTACACCAGACGAAGAGCCGGCCTAATTGAAGAAAGCGAAGGTCCTAAACCTGACGGATCTAAGTTTGATGTGGCTCGCTATACCTATTACGACTACGAAACTGTAAAACAGTATATGGCTTTTATAGAGCAGGAGGCCAAAAAGGCAAATGTAAAGATCTCTTCACTCCGGTTTTACTTCGCCAATTATCCAGACTCTACAAACTTCATGAATGGCAATAAAGTGGTTCATCCGCGGCAAAATTCTATTTTTCTCGTGCCGGCAACGAAGAAAGACGGTCTGGAATACCCTTTTATGGTCGCTGATAATGATGGAAAGTGGGAGGCTGTGTTGCTTACCGGGCAGCTAGAGCGGTATGGTGAAAAAGGAATGGGCATGCAACAAGAAGGAAGGCCAAAAGCCTATGCCGGTTTCGCTCCTAATGCCGTATTAAGTTTGGATCATCACGAGCAAAGCCTGTTTATGAATGAAGGGGGATCTGCTCCACCACCCTATCATTAAATCCTGAATAAAGGGCGACACTAATGATCTCCGACTTTTTTAAAGTACTTTTTGATTATTACTTTTTATGGGTGTATGGGCTGGCCGTTATCATAGGCATATGGCGTTATCCAAGATATTTTGATACTCCTCTTAAGTATTTCCCTATCTTATTGATGTATACGCTTCTCAACGAGACCTTTGGAGTGCTTATATATGTAAATGAGCAAATCAGTTTAATATTCAGCGAGTTTTTCTCCTTTTACAATTGGGCGATTTACAATATCTACGGGATCATCTTTTACCTGTACTTTTTCTATGTATACTGGTGTTATTTGACCTCTAAGCACCAAAGGAGATTTATTACCTATAGCGCCATTATTTATGCGGTAGCCAGTATTGTAAACCCCTTCTTTCAGAACTTCATGTTTGAATCTCAATTGTATTCTTATATCCTGGGAGCTTTACTCCTTTGTGGCTGTACAATTTTATATTTCAAAGACTTAAAGCTTAATTATGGGAAGTGGTTTCTCAAGAGAGATCTGTTATCGTGGATCAGTCTAGGCATACTCATTTTCTATGTCGGATATATTCCGATAAAAATCTTAAGACATTATGAAGTATTTGATACGACGCCAAGCTCCCTGATGGTAAGGAAGATACATTGGGCGCTTATTTTGATCATGTATGGGTGTTTTATAATCGGGTTCCTGATTATGCGAAGGAGAAGAACCCATATTGAAAGCTAATCATATGAAAATTTTAATTATCGGAGGTAGTGGCACCATTGGCAATAAGGTAAGTGCTTATTTTTCAGAGCATCATGAGGTGATCATTGCCGGAAGAAATAGTGGGGACCATAAGGTAGATATCGCTAATAGTGCGTCCCTGGAAGATCTATATCACAAAGTTGGGAAATTGGATGCCATTATCTGCACCGCCGGGGAAGCCAAATGGGCTCCTTTTAAAGATCTCAGTGAGGCCGACTACGAAATTGGTTTTCGAAGTAAACTCATGGGACAGGTGAACATTGTACGCCTGGGTACCGCACATCTTAATCCCGGGGGATCAATTACCCTTACCACAGGGATACTTGCAGATGATCCCGTTCCAATGACAGCAAGTGCCGCTATGGTGAACGGGGCTATTCACTCTTTCGTGCGCGCCGTTATCCTTGAATTAGGGCATGGCATCCGCCTAAATGTTGTTTCTTCCGGACTCGTAGAGGATGCCGTAGAAAAGTATAAGGATTACTTTCCTGGTCACCACCCCATCCCAATGGAGAAGATGTTAAGGGGATATATCAGGAGTGTTGAAGGCAGAGGTACTGGGGAGATTATTAGGATTTATGAATAACTAAGGGCATGGGGTTTTACGATCTTTCAAAAGAAGAGCGCCAGCAATTGGTACATAGGATCACTGCCGATATTGAGGCCGATTTACAGGAGGGAAGCACACAACATTTACATCGCTACTTTTCCGATGAGGATACCTACATCAGAAAGAGCGGGTACCAGGCCTTAGGGAAAATATATAAAGCTGAGGAGTCCCTTAGATCAGAGATCCTCAAAACATTGAAGAGCCTGATGACCTCTGATAATTTCAGCATTAGACAAACCACGGTAAATGCTGCCGGTGAAATAGGCATGTACAATTTTGAAATTGTAAAGCGTTTTTTTGATACCGGACTTTTTGATGAGCATCACGCAGTGAGAAATGCGGTAATAGGGTCTGTCAAAAAAATGGGAGCCAAAAACCCTGAACCAACACTGAAATGGGCAAAGGGATATCTACATCACCAGGACAAGGAAATACGTAGGGAAGTCTGCCATGGAATAGAACTAAGAGGCCGTACACATCCTCAGGATATCTTACCCCTGCTGGAAGAACTACAAAACGACACTACGGCACGAGTGCGGAATACCCTTATTCACGTGCTGGGACAGATTGCCTATAAAAAAGGTTGTTTAGAAACAGTGGTTGCCCACCTTAACCATTGGGAGAATACCGCCTTGGTAAGCGAAGCGATTGACGAAATCGTGGATGTGCATGAACGCTATAAGAGTTTTGCAGCATTAACTCAGGAAGAGGCCATTGCCTATATTTCCCAGAACTTTAAAAATGGGGCATAAAAAAACCCGGTAAAGCAACCGGGTTGTTTTTAATAGCAAGGCTGCTACTATTTCTTTAATGTGGCTACGTGCTTGGTTAATTTACTCTTTAAATTAGCCGCCTTGTTATTGTGAATGATATTCCTCTTAGCCAATTTGTCGATCATGCCAACCACTGTAGGCAACAAAGCCTCGGCTTTCTTCTTACTGGTTTCCCCTCGTAATTTCTTAATTGCATTACGAGTGGTTTTGTGTTGATACCGATTGCGAAGCCGTACCGCCTCGTTTCTTCTGATTCTTTTTAATGCCGACTTATGATTTGCCATTTCTTCTCTTCTTGTTATATTTTAAATTGCCCTAAGGACCAATTTTAGTAGCCCGTAGGGGAATCGAACCCCTGTTACCAGGATGAAAACCTGGCGTCCTAACCCCTAGACGAACGGGCCGTTTTAATTAAAAATTAATAATGGAAAATTAAAAATTGACTCCAGTCATGGAGCCTTTTACATTTTACATTTTCAACTTTCAACTTTTCATTGAACTTTGTAGCCCGTAGGGGAATCGAACCCCTGTTACCAGGATGAAAACCTGGCGTCCTAACCCCTAGACGAACGGGCCATATTAATTAAAAATTGATAATGGGAAATTAAAAATCGACTCCTGTAATAGAGTGTTTTACACTTTACATTTTCCACTTTCAATTTTTCTTTGAACGTCACGTGTACTTTCAGCAAACGCGGTTGCAAAAATACAATTATTTTTTACTACCACAACCCCAGATTATTATTTTTTAGAGAAACCATAATTTGGCCTAAACCCCTGAGTTA
This sequence comes from Flavobacteriaceae bacterium, assembly GCA_040830565.1. Taxonomy (GTDB): domain Bacteria; phylum Bacteroidota; class Bacteroidia; order Flavobacteriales; family Flavobacteriaceae; genus JAFMPW01. The sequence continues at coordinate 11,963 of JBFOMC010000034.1, read as the reverse complement.
TGAGCAAATTAGCTGGCAGAACCAAGCCTGAGCAATCGAGAAAGGGCTTCTCACAAAACAATTCATCTTAATAAAGCCAAAAGCCCTCTCTTGTCAATTACATTTAATAAGCCTTGGCAAACAGTACTCTTTGGGCAGAAGGCTGGCCCGTAACCATGCAATTACCCTCTTCCACTGGCACTTCTATGGGAATGCAGCGTATGGTTGCCTTAGTCTCTTCTTTGATTTTTTCTTCGGTTTCTCTGCTGCCATCCCAATGAGCGGAGATAAAACCGCCTTTTTCCTCGAGCACCTTTTTAAACTCGTCATAGGAATCAACAGCGGTAATATGCTCTTCCCTGTAGTCTAAAGCCTTCTGATAAATATTTTCCTGAATACTTCGCAGTAATTCTTCAATTCTGCCTACTACCTCGTAGGCCGCCACTGTTTCTTTTTCCAGGGTATCTCTTCTGGCCAACTCATAGGTATTGTTTTCCAGATCTCTCTGTCCAATCGCGATTCGGACAGGAACTCCCTTTAATTCATATTCATTGAACTTAAATCCGGGTTTATGAGTATCTCTTTTATCAAATTTTACCGAAATCCCTTTCGAGCGCAATGCTGTAACCAGGGGATCTACTCTTTCTGCAATAGCATCTAATTGTTCCAAGCCCTTATAAATGGGCACAATAACTACTTGAATAGGTGCAAGTTTAGGCGGTAGAACCAGACCATTATCGTCACTATGAGTCATTACAAGGGCTCCCATCAATCTGGTTGAAACACCCCAGGAAGTGGCCCAAACCAATTCTTGTTTTCCTTCTTTGGTAGCAAATTTGACATCAAACGCCTTTGCAAAATTCTGACCAAGAAAATGCGAAGTTCCAGCCTGTAGGGATTTACCGTCTTGCATTAAGGCCTCAATACAGTAGGTTTCAACAGCACCGGCAAAGCGTTCGCTCTCTGTCTTTGTGCCTTTGATAACGGGTACGGCCATGTGGTTTTCTACAAAATCGGCATATACCTTTAAGATGAGTTCAGCTTCCTCTATGGCCTCTTTCTCAGTGGCATGGGCCGTATGACCTTCTTGCCATAAGAATTCAGCCGTACGCAAAAATAAGCGCGTTCGCATTTCCCAGCGCACCACATTAGCCCATTGATTTATAAGTAATGGCAGGTCTCTATAAGACTGTATCCACTTTTTATAAGTATCCCAAATAATAGTCTCTGAGGTGGGCCGCACAATCAATTCCTCCTCCAATTTGGCATTGTCATCTACCACAATTCCACTTCCGTCTTCGGCATTCTTTAAGCGATAGTGGGTTACCACAGCACATTCTTTGGCAAATCCCTCTACATGACTTGCTTCCTTACTCAGAAAAGACTTCGGAATAAATATCGGGAAATAGGCATTTTCGTGACCTGTTTCCTTGAACATTTTGTCCAGGGCAGCCTGCATTTTCTCCCAAATTGCGAAGCCATAGGGTTTGATCACCATACATCCACGAACCGCAGAATTTTCGGCCAAATCAGCCTTTATTACCAGTTCGTTATACCATTTAGAATAGTCTTCGCTACGTTTTGTTAAATTTTTACCCATCAATAGTAGTTTGGCACAAAACTTGTGTCATTCTTAACACAAATAGTTGGGCAAAACTAACTATTTTTAGTATGTTCAACAATATAATTTTACACCGATGATACATTCTCTACCCCGGCCTAAAACAATCACGATTACTACTATCGTCTTATTGGGCGTATTCCTGGTTTCCTGCGGTTCTTATCAATCTGCATCTTATTATGATAATGACGGGATTTATGCCAGCGGAACAGAAAGAGTTACGGAAAGGGTCACCGTAAACAGAAACCCTCAGGCTAGGCAAAGAGCTAATGCTAAGGAGAGTGATGGGATCTATAGTGATTACTTTGGTAAAAAGGCAGAGGAGATTGATGAAATCATGGAGGATGAGATCTTTACGGATGTGGACGAATATTACAATTCCAGTGTTACCGACAGCCTGGATTTTGATGCCCAGGACAACTATTTTGACAACAATAACGACTACGCCGGTTTCGGCGGATGGGGTGATAATGCTACCAGTGTAAGTATCAACATATATGATAACTGGGGTTGGGGCGCCGGATGGGGATGGTATGACCCCTGGTTATGGAATGGATGGGGATGGAATAGATGGGGCTGGAACCGATGGGGCTGGAACAATTGGGGTTGGAGTAGATGGGGATGGAATGATCCATGGCTATGGAATGGAGGCTGGGGATATGCAGGAGGTTTCGGATTCGGATTTGGATGGGGAGGATTCTATAACTCCTTTTACTGTCCACCTTATTTCTACAATGGCGGACTTTATAGAAATTACAGAAATAGAGGCTATGCCTACAATAGAAGTAGAAGAGGGTATTACAACAGAAACTCCCTTGCTGCCAACTCTTTCAGAGGCAGATCCAACCTTGGTACTAGGACGAGAGGTACCTCATCCAGATATAGAACCAATAGCGGCAGGTCTAATATCAATAGAAATGGAGTATCTGCCAGAAGATCTAATAGAAGTGGAATTGCATCACGAAGTTCTAACAGCAGGTATAGAACAGGGATCTCTTCTAGAAATTACAGGTCCGGAGCAACCACAAGAAGTCGGGTAAGCGCAGATGCTATTGCAAGAAACCGGTCTTACCGATCTAGCAGAACCACTAGGGCAATACCGAGATATAACAGTAGCTCAAGGACCAACCAATCTTATAGGAATACTACCCCCAGAAGTAGTACCTATAGAAGAGGAACATCTAGCGGAATTAGTAGATCTAGCAGAGGCACCTACAGATCTACAACCCCAAGGAGTTCAGGCTATTCAAGATCATCTTCTTCGCGGAGTTCTGGCTACAGAAGCTCAGGAAGAGTTAGTGCCCCAAGGAGTTCTGGTTACCGAAGTTCCAGAAGCAGTGGTGCCAGAAGTTCGGGTTACCGAAGCTCAGGCAGAAGTAGCTCTTCGAGAAGTTCTGGTTACAGAAGTTCCGGAGGTGGCTCAAGATCTTCCGGTGTTAGATCATCAGGAGGTAGAAGCGGAGGAAGGAGAAATTAAAATTCAGCATTAACATTTACTGTAAAAATTGAGATAATGAAAAGGTATTTTATTTTCATAATGGTAGCGGTGTGCGCTAGTACAAGTGCTCAAAATATTAATGACATTCTTAGGTACAGTTCAGAAAACCTGCAGGGGACTGCTCGTTTTCAAGCAATGAGCGGAGCTTTCGGGGCTTTAGGTGGCGATTTATCGGCTCTTAATGTGAACCCCGCCGGGTCTGCTGTCTTCAACAACAGCCTATTTACCGTTACAGGATCAAATTACAATACAGAAAACACCACAAATTATTTCAACGGAACAAACAATACAGAGCTCAACGCCATTGAGTTAAATCAGGTTGGAGGTGTTTTTGTTTTTAAGAGCACGAACGAGAATTCCGATTGGAAAAAAATAGCGCTGGCACTTAATTATGATGTCGTGCAGAATTTTGACAATGAGTTTATTGCCTCTGGTAACAGTACTCAGAGTATTGAAAATTACTTTTTGAGTTTTGCTCAAGGCGTGCCGTTTGGACAATTGCTCCTCCAGGATGGAGAATTTATTGAAGAGGCTTATCTCGATATCGGATCTAGTCTTGGCTTTGCCGAACAGCAGGCTTTCCTGGGTTATTTCGGTGGGGTGATCGATCCTGTCGATGCGGCAGATGACAATAATACCGATTATGTTGCTAATGCCCAATACAGCTCGGTAAATCAGGACTTTTTCCAAAGTACTGCCGGTTATAACAGCAAATTCACACTTAATTTTGCCTCACAATATCAAGAGAATCTGTATATAGGTGCGTCGCTGAATTTTCATACTGTTCTCTATGACAGGCTAACCGAGTTTAGCGAAAGAGGTTTTGATGCAAATTCTGAAATTCAGTTCATCAATTTTGACAATTTTTTACATACCGAAGGAACAGGATTTTCTTTTAGTGTTGGGGCAATAGCCAAACTCAACAATAATATTAGAGTGGGTGGTAGCTACCAATCTCCTACCTGGTACAGATTGGAGGATGATACTTCCCAAAGGATCAACTCGGACCTTGCAGATGACGATATCAACTTCATAGACTTCAATATTGTAAATCTGTTTGAGGCTTACACCATCAAAACCCCTGGAAAGCTAACCGGAAGCGTAGCCATAGTATTTGGGAAAGAAGGATTGTTAAGCTTTGATTATGGATATCAAGATATGTCTGAAGCACAATTAAGACCTACTTCTGACCCCTTATTCAGTTCTGTTAACCAGGCAGTAGCTAGCGAATTAGGTACCGTTTCTACTTTTAGAGTAGGTGGTGAATATCGTATAGACGAAGTGAGTTTAAGAGGGGGATACCGTTTTGAACAAAGTCCTTATGCCGATGGAAATACCATTGGCGATTTGAGCGGATTTTCTGCAGGAATAGGTTATAACTTCGGAGGCAGTAGATTAGATCTTGCCTATAGCAGGGCAGAACAGGATGTAAGTGAGCAACTTTTTGATGTAGGGCTCACCACCCCAGCTACCGTAAATCGAATTACGTCTAATATTACTTTAGGATATACCCTGAATTTCTAGGAAACGAGATCTCCTTAGATCTTTATACTGAGCAGGATATCGTCTAGCGCACCAGAGAGAAATGCGTGCGGATAGTATTGGCGACCAGGGTACCTCCTTCGTCTCTTTCGTACTCCAGACGAAACCAGTAATCTGACGAAGGCATTGGCCTGCCGTTAAAGGTACCGTCCCAACCAATTGTAGTTTCATCTAGTTGCTTTAATAACTTGCCGTAGCGGTCAAAAATAAATACAACCGGATTGGTTAAGGTTTCTATGCCTAAAATATTCCAGGCATCATGAATTCCATCACCGTTAGGCGTAAAGAACTTGGGATACCCTACTACAAGAAATGGAATGGGTTCTGTAGTTCCACAACCGTTTTTATCGTTAATAATTACGGTATTGAGTCCTGGAGGCACATCGATAAAAATGGATGAATCCTGAAACTCTCCGCCATTTATGGCATACTCATAGCTTCCATCACCATCAACAAAGAACTCCACGTTATTGCTATCTGAGAGATCATCCAAAATAACGATACCATCCGGATCTGCTAATAATGCAGGGACACCATAAAACGTAATCAAAATGTCATCGGTAATAATGGTGGCCAGACTGGTTTCTATAGAAACAAAATACCTACCAGAATTGGGACTGGTTACGGTATATTCAGTCTCTGCGGGTCCACTGGCCAAAACACTGTCTACCACCCCATCATCATCTACATCAACAGACCAGGTAACATTTACAATATCCGGCCCGGCAGGTGAGTTTAAGGCACTTAAAACAATATCCGGATCTCCTTCGCAGGCGACAATATCGAGTCCTAAAAACTCATCTCTCAGGGTACAATCCAACGCAGTATCCTGATCCGCATCCACAGAAGACCCTGTAAAGGTCAATGTAAAGGACTCCGGATTTCCGTCAAAATTCGTATTAAAATTGTTTATCAGGAGATAATAGATCTCCCCGGCTTGCACATCTAGCCATTCATCATAGGTATTCTGACTCCCTTTGATAAAAGGCGCTCCTTCCTGACCATTGATAGGATTTACCCCTATTCCGGTAAAGTTAGTTGTATTTACTTCGTAGTTGCATCTTATGGGCTGAGCTGTACCATTACTAATACTCCCGCAGTCTGTATCAGGACCATATAGGGCAAAGTCCCATTCAGCAGTTATGGGTCCGGTACCTCCTCCAACAGGTAAAGCTTCAATATCAAAACCTATTTGCCCATCTGTACCAGCCCTAAAAACGTACCAAGACGTATTGTGTTCAATATTAGCTTCGCTAACACTACCTTTCTCCAAACATCCGGATACACGGATAACGTCCGGATCAAAATCGTCTATATCTCCACGTCCGTCATTAGTGCCCATGATGGGGGCATCCGCACAAACGGGAATGGCAGTTCTACAATCGGGTGAGTTTTGTGCATTTACTCCAAGTAGGAATAAAAGCATACAACACATAGAACAAAGTAGTGTTCGCATAGATGGTGGGGCTAGCAATGTGTTAATAATCATTACTATAACTCCACAAGGGCCATTTTAGTATATTTTATCGCATTTTTTATACGCTTTATCGATGAAAGGTAAGGAGCTAAAAAGAAGTAAAATCTTAGCGCCTAAGCGAAAAATGATTGCTAATGAACTTGGCCTCTGTAGTTTGCCCTGAATTGTCTGTATAACTGAGTTTAAACCAATAGTCTGACGATGGGAGCGCGTTTCCGTTATAAGTACCGTCCCAGCCCAAACTGTTCGCGTTAAGTTGCTTAATCAGTTTTCCGTAACGATCAAAAACATGGACGACCGGATTTGTAAGCGTAGAAACCCCTACAATGTGCCAATAATCATTTGCTCCATCTCCGTTTGGGGTGAAGAATTTAGGGAATCCTACCACTACTATAGACTCGGTGTCCATTCCGCAACCGGCAGGATCATTAACGGTTACCGTATGCATCCCGGGAGCCACGTTATCAAAGACATTGGAGTTCTGATACGCACCCCCGTCTAATTGAAATTCCAGGCCATCTCCTATATTGGTGATCACCTCTACCCTATTGTTTTGTTGTAACCCATCTACCAAGACATCAGTAATTTCTGGTGTTTCCGAGACGATAACCTCGACCATTCTGGAGCTAATACAATCTATCTGCCCTGTCTGACTATTGGTCGCGGTTAAGGTATATGTGCCAGCTTGAGATACCATAATGCTGGAAGTATTTTCTCCTGTATCCCAGGAGTACACGTACTGAACATTAGGATTTGTTTCACCTATTGTAGTTCCGCTACTTGCTTCGCAGATAAACACCTCTGTTGGAAAGTCTAAAACCGGGGATGCTACTATATCTAATTGAAATTGCTCTGAAGCATCAAAACAGTCCGGATTCTGCACTGAAGTTGCCCTAACATAAATTGTCTCAGAGCCAACGCTGGTGGGATACTGGACAGCCAGTGCATTTGTTCCGGCAAAGGCTTCGGCTGCCGTATTGTGATAAGTGACCACAACCTCATTTGGATCTTGAGTACCTAAGGCCTCAGCATCCTTAACGGTCAGATCAAAGAAACCAATATCTGAACAGCTCACCTCGTCTAGAAGAGGCATGGTTGTAGGCGTCGGGGAAAAACCAACCTGAACATCACTTATGATATTGTTCATGGTGGTGGTAATTACCTCAACTCTGTAAAGGGCCGATGTTAATACATTTAGTGTTGGGCCCGTTTCCCCGGCAATAAGTTGAAAACCGCTTCCAGTGTCCATATACCAAGTGTAACTCACTACATCAGAGGTGGTCGCATCGAGAACTACATTTTGATTATCGCAGGCGGCTATTGGGGGCCCTAAAAGATTGTTCACAATGGAGCAATCCAATGCATCATGCGGATTTGTGACAAAAATATTTCCCGAGAACTGTATGGAAAATCCAGAGTTGCTATTGCTAAAATTATTGATCAGAAGGTAATAATCTTCCCCGGCCTGTACTTGAAGCCAATCTTCGTATAACACAGAAGTCGTATTGCCCGTTGGGTCTTCTCCTACCCCCATATAAGACTCCTGGTCATCATTATCAAAGAAGTTACATCTCACGGGATCTCCAAGGTTATTACAGTCGCTGGCTCTATAGAGCGCAAAATCCCAATCTTCCGAGGTGTCAAATCCAATATTAAATCCCAGTTCTCCACTTGCCCCTGTTCGAAAGCGGTACCAGGCCGAGTTAGACTCTATGGCTCCCGTGACCGTCTGTTCTAAACAGCCGCTTGAAGCAGCTCCGTTAAAATCATCTACTCCATAGCCTTGAGTTCCTGCATTTACCGGCGTGTTGCTGCAAATTGGAATGGCATTAATACAGTCTTCGGCTACCTGAGCCATAAGCCAAGAGCTTCCTAAAAGAAAAAAGAGCGATATGAAGACTATGGTCCACCTCATGAGTAGCCGTAAAATTTGGAATCTATAAAAATAACTCCGAGTCCACCTTAACACTAATTTATGTTGTGTAACGCCTTAAACAGGCCATAAAGTGCCATATTATGTATATCTTTGCTGTTTGTTAAAGCGTGTATAAATGAAACGATCACAATAATTTTTTAGAAGAATTTTGAACCTTTTATAAAATTATTGTGAGAGAATGCAGCGAAGCGGAACGGTTACATGCTTTAATGTTTTTTGATTAATATAACTGATGATTAAAAAATAATTATCGCATGAAATTTGACAGCACTTTGGAAGAGCGATTTGAAGCCATGGGGAACGATCATGTATCGTCCTCAGAAAACACTCCTTTAAGACAGGATGCTTTTGTACTCACAGATGAGGAGAAAATAGCTCGCATTCGGGAAAATGTTAGGGAAATTATGCTTACTCTAGGTCTGGATCTTGAGGATGATAGTTTAAAAGGAACCCCAGATCGCGTGGCAAAAATGTACGTTCAGGAAATATTTGCGGGTTTACACCCAGATCGCAGGCCGAAGTCCTCAACTTTTAAGAACAAATACAAATACGGTGAAATGTTGGTGGAGAAGAACATCACGGTCTATTCTACCTGTGAACACCATCTATTACCTATTGTCGGCAAAGCTCATATCGCCTATATTTCTAGCGGTACTGTGGTAGGTTTATCTAAAATGAACCGCATAGTGGATTACTTCGCCAAACGTCCTCAGGTACAGGAACGCATGAACATTCAGATCGTAAGAGAACTTCAGAAAGTGTTAGGAACAGAAGATGTGGCTTGCGTTATTGACGCAAAACACCTCTGTGTCAATTCCAGAGGGATACGCGATATAGAAAGCAGCACCGTTACTGCAGAATACGGTGGCAAGTTTAAAGAAGAAGCTGTTAGAAGAGAATTTTTAGATTACATTAATCTGGATACTAATTTTTAATGGCACAAGCACCAATGCAATTGTATAAAAGCCAGAGCCTTAAAGTATACAACTCTCTTACCGGTACCAAAGAAGTTTTTAAGCCCATTAATGAAGGCCATGTCGGGATGTACGTCTGCGGCCCGACGGTTTACAGTAATGTTCATTTGGGTAATTGCCGGACATTCATGTCTTTCGACATGATTTTCAGATACTTCAAACATCTGGGTTATAAGGTGCGATACGTACGAAACATTACAGACGCAGGCCATTTGGAAGATGATGCTGAAACCGGAGAAGATAAAATAGCTAAGAAAGCCAGGCTGGAACAAATTGAGCCTATGGAGGTTGTTCAACGTTATACCGTTGATTTCCATAATATTCTTCAAAAATTTAATTTCTTACCTCCAAGTATCGAACCTACTGCCACAGGGCATATTATTGAGCAGATAGAGATCATAAAGGACATTCTTGAAAAAGGCCTCGCATATGAGATCAATGGATCTGTTTACTTTGATGTAAAAAAGTTCAATGAGACCCATGAGTATGGTAAATTAAGTGGCAGAAAGTTGGAAGACATGATAACCAACACCAGAGAGCTGACTGCCCAGGATGAGAAAAGGAATCCGCAGGATTTTGCACTTTGGAAGAAGGCAGAACCTCAGCATATTATGAGATGGCCTTCGCCCTGGGGAGATGGATTTCCTGGCTGGCATCTGGAGTGTACTGCCATGAGCACAAAATATCTGGGAGAAACATTTGATATTCACGGAGGAGGCATGGATTTAAAGTTTCCTCACCATGAGTGTGAAATAGCTCAGGCAGAAGCAAGCTATGGCCATTCACCGGTAAAGTACTGGTTACACGCCAATATGCTGACCATGAATGGAAAGAAAATGGCTAAATCTACCGGCAATAACATTTTACCCGGAGAAATATTCAGCGGGGAAAATACGGTTTTGAGTAAGCCCTTCTCACCGGCAGTAGTGCGCTTTTTTATGATGCAGGCGCATTATACCAGTATTCTGGATCTGAGCGATGCGGCCTTGCTGGCCTCCGAAAAAGGGTATAATAGACTAATGGAGGCCATGGAAACGGTCAAAATCCTGACTCCTGGTGAGAACACTTCAGATTTTAATCTCAAGGCATGGAAACAAAAATGTTACGATGCCATGAACGATGACTTTAATACGCCAATCCTAATCGCCAATCTCTTTGATGCAGTAAAGCAGATTAATCTCATCAAAGAAGGTTCCGCTTCAATCTCTGAAAACGACAAGGCCGAACTCCAAGAAACCATGGAGAATTTTGTGTACGATATTCTCGGACTGGAACGAACCAATGGATCTGAGCTGGACGCGGATAAACTATCAGGAGTAGTACAATTGCTGATCCAATTAAGGAACGAAGCAAGGGCTAACAAGGACTTTGTAACTTCAGATAAGATCAGAGATGAGCTTTCCCAACTAGGCATCCAGTTAAAGGATGGGAAAGAAGGAACCAGCTTTAGCGTTTCGTAAACAAAAAGCCCAAAAGTGCTGAAAAAGATTCTAATAGCTCCATTTGTATTTCTTGTAAGAGCCTACCAGGTGCTTATATCTTCCTGGACTCCGAGTTCTTGCAGATATTCACCCACCTGTTCTCATTACACCATAGAAGCTTTAAAAAAGCATGGTCTATTTAAAGGTGGATGGCTTGCCGCTAAGCGCATAGCCAGTTGCAACCCCTGGGGCGGTAAAGGCTATGATCCCGTACCGTGATAAGTTCAAGTGCAAGAATCAAGCTCAAGTTCAAACGCAAACTCAAAAGACAGTTGGATTGTTGGATTGTTAGATGATTAGGTGAAATTATTCATTATTCATTATTCATTATTCATTATTTAGTAGTCTTTCGTCTTGTTTCTGGGCATTGCTTATTGATAATTGTTTACTGCTTATTGTTTACGGATTACTAACATCTATTTTCTATCTTAGCCGCACAAAAAAATATCTATGTATTTCTTAGGCATTACCTGGAATCCTAACGAGACACTTTTCAACATTGGGTTCGTTCAGATCAAATACTACAACCTCCTTTGGATTATTGCCTTTGCAGTGGGCTGGTTTTTAATGAAGAAGATTTTTCAGAATGAAAAAAAGTCCATGGAAAAATTAGATTCTTTGTTCATTTATACTGTACTGGCAACAATGCTTGGAGCCAGGCTCGGCCATGTTTTTTTCTATGATTGGGCATATTACAAAACGAGGCTCGCAGAGATCTTACTTCCCATAAGAGAAAGTCCGGGCGATTCTCTTTTTGGATTAATTGATGGGTATGCGTTTACCGGTTTTACCGGCCTGGCGAGTCATGGAGCCGCAATTGGCGTTATCATTGGCATGTATTTACTAAGCAGAAAATACAAAGATTTAAAATTGCTTTGGCTCTTAGACCGGGTCGTAATTCCCGTAGCGCTCGGAGCTTTCTGTGTTCGGCTGGGCAACTTTTTTAACTCCGAGATCAATGGGAAAATTACAGATAAATCCTTCGCCTTTGCCACCCGCTTTATTCGTGATTCAGACGATATGCCGGCCTCAGAAGCCTTAAGGATCACAAGGGAAAAAACGGTAAATGCGGCCTATGCTGCTATTGAGAACAACCCAAAATTTGCAGAATATCTCGCTGCAATTCCTTACAGACACCCGGCTCAGTTATATGAAGGAGTTTGCTATATTTTTGTCTTTTTGATCCTCTATTATTTCTACTGGAAAACAGATAAGAAAAATAAGGCAGGGTTTTTGTTTGGTTTGTTTCTGGTGCTCCTTTGGACCGTTCGTTTCTTTGTTGAATTTGTAAAGAAAAGTCAGGGTGGGTTTGAAGAATCTTTAGGATTGCTTTCCACCGGGCAGTGGCTCAGCATTCCATTTATTCTTATAGGGCTCTATTTTATTTTCAGACCAGCTGCGAAAGTTGGTAGTAAGCAATAGGCAGTACGCAGGAAATAGATCCTTATCGATTTT
>JBFOMC010000033.1:0-4121 GCA_040830565.1 Flavobacteriaceae bacterium | reverse complement strand
GCGGCGAAGCCGCGCATTAAAAATGGCTGGTTGAAGTAATCCCGATGCAAGAGGGATCCAGCGAATTGAGTTAGATAAGATTTAAAAGCGGCGAAGCCGTGCATTAAAAATGGCTGGTTGAAGTAATGCTGAGGCAGAGGTGATCAACTTGATTCCGGTCAGGAACAAAAACGGCTAGAGAATTTCACATGCGTAAACTAAAAAATAGCGAATTAGAAAGACTGAATGTAGACAGTTTTAAAAAGGCCAGAAAGGCCCCTATGGTTATTGTGTTGGATAACATAAGGAGCCTAAATAACATTGGGTCTGTTTTTAGAACTGCAGATGCATTTCTGGTAGAAAAGATCTATCTCTGCGGAATTACTGCCTGCCCACCGCATAAGGACATCCACAAAACTGCACTAGGGGCAACAGACAGCGTAGATTGGGAATATAGAAAGGATACCAAGGCATTGATAGAGGAGCTAAAGGCCAGTTTCCGATGTTTGGCAATAGAACAAACCGAACGTGCCGAAATGCTGAACGACTTTACGGTACAATCGGATGCTAAATATGCCCTGGTGTTTGGCAATGAAGTAAAAGGAGTTTCGCAGGAAGTTGTTGACGTTTGCCATGGCGTAATAGAAATCCCTCAGTTTGGAACAAAACACTCTCTGAATATATCGGTAAGTGTGGGAATCGTAGTTTGGGATCTTTGGTCAAAAAGCAAAAAAAGCCCCGGCAAGTAATTACCAGGGCTGGAGTATAGTTTGAGTTAGTTAGTTTCCTACTAAGGGCATGCAAGAAAGTAAATCCTTCCCATCTACGCAAGTTTTTTTTAAAAAATAGCTCAATAACTCAATTTGGAGGCAAACTGTCGAATATTGTCCAAAATTAGCTCATAGTCGTCCTGTCTTTCTACAAAATCGAGCTCGGATATGTCAATGACCAGATTGTTTTGTTCCGGGTAACTCTTAATGAAGTCGAAGTAACCCCGATTTATTTTTTCCAGATATTCAGCCGGAATTTTTTGTTCATAGTCTCTTCCTCTCTTCCTGATATTTTCTAACAACCGCTCGGTATTTTGATATAGATAGACATAAATCTTGGGCTTCTTCACCTCCCTGTACATAAAATTGAACACCTTACGATAGAGTGCAAATTCCTCTTGTTGCAAGGTGATTTTCGCAAAGATCAAAGACTTGTAGATATCATAGTCACTTACCATAAACTGCCTGAAAAGATCAAATTGAGAGGTATCATCGGTAAACTGCTGATACCTATCGGCCAGAAAGGACATTTCCAAGGGGAAGGCATATCTGCTTTGATCCTCATAGAATTTCGGAAGAAAGGGATTATCCGCAAAACGTTCTAAAACCAATTTGGCATTGAAATCTTCAGCAATCTTTTTGGCCAGGGTAGTTTTCCCAGCCCCAATATTTCCCTCAATAGCAACAAAATTTAGTCCACTGAAAAGCGCTTCAAAGCCCTTGTACAATCTAAAAGAAGTTTTTTCGATAGGCCCTTTATCTCGACATTCCTGTAAGAGATTTCTAGTATCTTTTGCCAATATAGGATGGTAGAATTGAGGAGCAACATCTGCCAAAGGCCTTAAAACGAAACGGCGCTTATGCATTTCGGGATGAGGTAATACCAACCGCTCGCTTTCAATAATTTCAGAATCATAGTAGATAATGTCAATATCTATTGTTCTTGCTTCATAGTTACCGTTTTTAGTTCTTTCCCTTCCTAGTTTTTTTTCAACCTGCAAAATCTTATCCAGCAGTTTTTCAGGGCTCAAACTCGTTTCTAAGGCAATACAGATATTCAAAAAGCTATGAGAATCAAATCCCCAGGAGGCGGTTTGATAGACCGACGAAATCTTTTTTATATCCCCCGCGCTCTCCTGAAGCATAAAAAGGGCCTTTTGGAGATTATCGGTGCGATCGCCAAGATTGCTACCCAAAGATAAATATGAGGTTATGGCCTTCTTCATAAAGTAAAAACAAAGTAAACAAAAGAATTGGACATTGGTTATCTTTGCCCTTGAATTAATAAACTCTTTACAGTGAATTTTTTAAGAAATCTATTGGCTTCTATCTTGGGCAGTTTGGTAGCCTTCGGGATACTCTTTTTGATGTTCATGATATTTATAAGCCTGGCTAATGTGGATGAAGGGGTAGTAGTGAAGGAGAACTCTGTGCTGGAGTTGCAGTTAAAATATCCCATAAGCGATTACACAGGAGATACCGAAGCAGACCCGTTTGCAGTTTTCTTTGAGGAATCTCAGGGCCTGGATGAAATATTACATGCCATCAAAGTGGCAGAGAATGACGATAAAATCAAGGGCATTAGTATTAATAGCAATTATTTAATTGCTGGGATGGCCCAGACTCAGGCACTTAGAAATGCCCTGGCAGATTTTAAAGATCAAGGGAAATTTATTTATTCCTACGGGGACTTTTATCTTCAGAAGGACTATTATTTAGCTACAATAGCCGACAGTATCTTTTTGAATCCTGTTGGGGCTATGGATTTTAAAGGCCTGTCTGCCGAGGTACTTTTTTACAAAGAACTCCAGGAGAAAACCGGAGTTAAGATGGAGGTGATCCGGCATGGGAAATACAAGAGTGCAGTGGAGCCCTACCTTGCTGATGAAATGAGTGATGCCAACCGCAGGCAAATTAGCGAGTTGATCAACTCGCTCTGGAATTCACTTGTGGATGACATTGCGGAGGCAAGACAGCTTAACGTAAGCGAGCTTAATCAGATAGCTGATACCCTTGGAGGAAGAACGCCGGAATTTGCCAAAAATTCGGGTTTAATTGATGATCTTTTGTATGCAGATGAGTACGAGGCGGTCCTGAAAAGTGCAAGTGGCATTACCTCAGATGAGGATCAAAACTACGTCAGTCTATCAGACTATATTACCGTGGCCCGCAAGAAAAAGGTCTATAAGGGAGAAGATAAAATAGCAGTAATATTCGCTCAGGGAGAGATATTATACGGAGAAGGTAATCGCGAAATAATAGGGCAGGGAATGATTACCCGAGCCCTTAGAAAGGCAAAAGAAAATGAAGATGTTAAGGCGGTTGTGCTTAGGGTTAATTCCCCTGGCGGGAGTGCACTTACCTCAGATATTATTTGGCGCGAGGTTGAACTGCTTAAGGAGGTAAAGCCTGTGGTCGTTTCTATGGGCAACGTGGCCGCCTCAGGGGGTTATTATATTGCAGTAGGGGCCAACAAGATATTTGCTGAACCGACCACCATAACAGGATCTATTGGGGTCTTTGGTACCATCCCTAACATTAGCGAGCTTGCCGGCGACATTGGCATCAACGCAGAACAGGTGGGAACCAATAAGAACTCTGTAGACTATTCGTTGTTTGAGCCTATGACAGATGAGTTCAGAGAGGTCGTAGAAGAAGGTATTGAGGCTACATATAACACCTTTTTGCATCGTGTTTCGGAAGGTAGGGGTATTTCAGTGCCGGAAGCAGATAGTTTGGCTCAGGGCAGGGTATGGAGCGGAACTGATGCCTTAAGGTTAGGATTGGTTGATGAATTGGGAGGTTTAAATGAAGCCATTGAAGCGGCCGCAGAACTGGCCGAACTTGAGGATTTTGGCATCAAAAAACTTCCGAGATATAAGTCGGGCTTCGCAAGGTTTATGGAAGATTTTGCCAGCGTAAGTACCGCAGATAATAGTGATCTAATAAGAAAAGAATTGGGAGATGAGGCTTACGAGATCTACCGGCAGATTAAGTCGGCTCTTAAGCAAAAAGGAATTCAGGCGCGTATGCCATTTACGTTGAACATTAAATAACCTATGACGCTAAAGGATAAAAAATTAGCGTATAAGGTGTATCTGTACCTGGGAGCCTTGTTCATCACCTCCCTTGTGGTGTCAAATCTTATTTTTAAGAAATTCTTTTATTGGAATCCGTTCGGGGAAGTCAGTGTTTTTGACGCCCCTCTATTTGAGGTTTCCGTTGGGATACTACCTTACCCTATTACTTTTTTAATAACCGACCTTATTTCAGAGATCTTTGGAAAGAAAAAGGCAAATGAAATTGTAAAAGCCGGTATTTTTGCGTCTTTCTTTTCTTTACTCATTGTCTATACCGCCTCCTATGTACCCG
>JBFOMC010000032.1:0-16312 GCA_040830565.1 Flavobacteriaceae bacterium | reverse complement strand
TTGGCGGAAGACCAAGAATCGTCCCTTCCTCATCGGTAACTACCCACTGAGAGTTTGGTCCTGATGCACCTTCTACACTTACCTTAGAGACATGATCTGCCTCTCCATCGCCTACACAGAATGTAAAAGGATCTTCACTTAAAGTTCCGCCTTCTACAGGTTCCTGGCTATAGACGCTAAGTGGGGTAAATAAAAACAGCAATACTGATAGTATTGCCAGCCATTGAGGAACAGTCAATAAACGGATTGACTTTCTCTTCACAAGTAATTTTTTTTTCATTTTTAGCGTTTTTAGGATTCTCTAACAAACTAATTCACTTTGAGGGAGACAAGGATCACAAAACCATAAACTTTTGAAGAGATTTTGTAATAGTTTTGTGATGTTTAAGGAGCTTTTTCGACTGAAAATCCGGAAGATTGTATTAAATTAAGGCAATCGCGGGCTTATTTGGAATCGCAGGTATTTTTATATGCTCGTGATATTTATGTGATACTTTTTAACTTTTTTCGCACTTGATAACTTATGAAGAAAATACTCATCATAGAAGACGATCCGGAAATTGTAAAATTGCTGGAAATTCATTTGACAGATCTGATCTATACCACCTCTAAAGCTACTGATGGTGAGACTGGCTTAAAAATGGCCATGGAGGAAGATTATGATCTGATCATTTTAGATCTTACATTGCCTATTATGGATGGTGTAGAGGTATGCAGGAAACTTAGAGAAAAAAAGAGCACCCCGGTGATTATGCTCACCGCTAAATCTGAAGAAATAGACAGGGTACTTGGCTTGGAAATTGGAGCAGATGATTATATCACCAAACCTTTCAGCATTCGTGAGCTTCTAGCCAGGATAAAGGCGGTGATGCGCAGAACCGGAGCTCCTTCCCCAAAAGACCAATCTGGCAAGGCGCTTGATTTTGACGGTTTGCAAATAGACGTGGACAAAAGGAAAATCCTTGTAAATGGCAATCGGATTGAGCTTTCTCCTAAAGAATTTGAACTGCTGGTGTTGATGGCCTCAAATCCCGGGAGAAATTATTCCAGAAGTGAACTTTTGAATATGATCTGGGGATACAATTTTGAGGGTTACGAGCATACCGTGAACTCGCATATAAACAGATTGAGAGCTAAGATAGAGTCTGATATGACAAATCCTACTTATATCCTGACCACCTGGGGCGTTGGGTATAAGTTTAATGAAGATATCGTGTCATGAGTACCAATGAAAAAACACTTACACCAAGGTTGATAAAAAAACTTTGGCTCGCCTTTATTCTCATCATCATTTTGATGGGGGCTTCCTATGTATTCATAACAGGATATTTTGCTAACAAACACAATGAGGCAACATCTCAAAAAGTAAATGCCGAAGTTGCCAATCACCTGATCGAGGAAAAATTTCAAAACGCCTCTCCTTTCCTTGAAGATGGCAGTCCTAATAAGGAGTTGTTTGGAGATCTCATGCACGATATGATGGCCGTAAACCGGAGCATTGAAGTGTATCTACTGAACCCCGGCGGGGAAATACTGTACTCGGTGGTACTAGACCATAGCGATAACGCACCGGTAAAAAGTGTATCCCTCGCTCCTATCCAAAAATTTATAGAAGACAAGGGAGAGAATTATATACTGGGTGACGACCCCCGAAACCCCGGGAAACAAAAAATATTTTCTGCTGCCAAATTCAATGTAGATGGTAGAGAAGGCTACATTTACATTATCCTTGCAGGACAGAAGTTTGAGCTTACCAGCGCCAATTTATTGGCCCAGTATTTTGTAAAACTGGGTATTGGAGCCACCTTGCTTACCATGCTGTTTGCCGCCATCATTGCGCTGCTAAGTATTTGGTTTCTTACCAAAAACCTCCGATTGATAACAGGAACAGTAAGAAAGTTTAGGGAAGGCGACCTGGAGGCACGAATAGAAGATCCTGAAAAATCTGACATAGAAGTATTTGCACACGCCTTTAACGAAATGGCCGATACTATCGTTGGGAATATCGATAAGATGAAATCGGTAGACGGCTTAAGGCGAGAGCTTATCGCTAACGTCTCTCACGATCTTCGCACACCACTGGCTATTCTCAAGGGATATGTAGAGACCATGCAGATGAAGAAAGACTCTTTATCCGAATCTGAAAAAGAGGAATACCTGCAAATCACCCATGAAAATATTGACAAATTATCTAATCTGATCAATCAACTCTTTGAATACTCCAAGCTCGAAGCCGAGCAGGTAAGTCCGGTAAAAGAACCGTTTTCGATAACGGAACTATCGCACGATCTAATTGCAAAATTCAAGGTTATCGCCGAACAAAAAGAAGTAGATCTGGTTTTGGATAATCCCAAGGAGAACAGTATGGTTTTTGCTGATGTAAGCCTGGTAGAGCGGGCACTACAGAATCTTATTGAAAACGCCATAAAATTTACCGAACCTAAGGGAAAAGTGGTGTTATCCTTAAAAAGAAAAAACAAAAACATCGAAATCAATATCACGGATACAGGTACAGGTATCCCTTTAAGTGAACAGCCGTACATTTTTGACCGATACAAACAGGTAGACAAAAGCACTAAGAAGCACGGTTATGGCTTAGGACTGGCTATAGTAAAAAAAATTATGGATTTGCACGATACGACCATAACGGTTTTGAGCAAACCCAAAGAAGGAAGTTCTTTTATTTTCAATTTACCGGCATATCAGGTATAGAAGGGAAAAGAATTGCTATGAAAAAATACCCTTGAGTGAAGCTACGGTGGATCACAAGGGTATTTTGATGTATTTTTATCAGTCTCTATAACTCCGTAAATGTACTTCGATGAAAAATACACTATTGTGCTGTCTCCTTTTTATTCTAGGACTACCGATTCAATCTCAAAATACCCTTGATGATCTGATACCTGTAAGAGGGCTTAGTATTGCAGCTCCAAATGCTGACGGACTAGAAAGGTTTGTAAAATTTATTGATGAAGAACTCTCTCTCCTTCAGGTAAACACTTTGATCCTTCGGGTTGATTATCGCTACCAATACAAATCGCATCCGGAACTGGTGTTAGATAATGCGCTTTCTACCGAGGATATAAAAAAAATTGTGGCTGTGGGGAAGAAGCATGATATTAGGTTAGTGCCACAAATTAATTTACTGGGGCATCAATCCTGGCATACCACATTAAGTAAGCTACTGGAAGTATATCCGCAGTTTGACGAAACTCCTCATGTAAAACTACCCAAGGAATATAAATGGCCTAACGAGGATGGCTTATACTGCAAAAGTTATTGCCCCCTGCACCCCGAAGTGCATAAAATTGTCTTTGAACTTGTTGATGAGATCGTAGATGTTTTTGAGGCCGATGACTTTCATGCCGGGATGGACGAGGTTTTTTATATAGGAGATGATAGATGCCCCAGATGTAGTGGAAAAGACAAGGCCGAGCTCTTTGCCGGAGAAGTAAGTAAGATCCGAAACCACCTGGCACTTAGGAATAAAAAGCTCTGGATTTGGGGAGACAGGTTAATTGACGGGAAAACTACCGGAATTGGCATGTGGGAAGCCAGTATGAATAATACACATAGGGCCATTGATCTGATCCCAAAAGATGTGGTTATTTGCGACTGGCATTATGAGAGACCAGATCTTACCGCCGCTTATTTTGCAGTAAAGGGTTTTTCAGTGGTCACCTGCCCCTGGCGGAATAAAGAAGTGGCAGCTGAACAACTTAAACAAACCCTCAATTACAGAAACTCTTCCACTCCCCTAATGAAAGACAGATTCCTGGGTATGGTGCAAACCATATGGACCAGCGCTGATAATTTTATGGATATCTACTATGAAGAAAAAGCCAATGAAGACCCCAATGGAGATCAGGTTGGCACATTTAAGCAACTATTTGAGGACATAGGGAACTTAGAAAAGTGAGGGTCACCTACAATTTACTAATAAAACTTCCGTATAGATCCTTAAACTGATATCCTTCGGTAAAACGATGTTTACTGAGCTTTTTATGGGCTACAAGACCCCATAACAGTAATTCTTTCAAGAAATAACTATCCTCCTTCTTTGTATCAGGTTGATGTGTTTTGATAAGTTGATTTAAGGGAGGTATACCTTCTAGTTGCCGCTTGTATTCTTCCTCCGTAAGTTCATCGAGGAGCTCAAAACCGTTGCCCTCAAAGAACCAGTGCAGCAGTTCATCATAAGGAGTTTCCGCATCCTTGTGTTCAAGCTTATTTATTTTGGGAAAATATTCGGGAAAAAGGCTTTTAACGGCGTCTTCTATGAGTATTGCAGCAACCCCATCTGCTCCCTCCTGCTCTCCTTCGTACACCAGTTCTATTTTACCCGTTATGGCCGGGATGACCCCGATAAAATCACTAAGTCTGACCGTGGTTTTATCTGCTCCAAGCTTAAGAGCCCGACGTTCTGCGGTACTCAGCAAATTTTCATAGGCGGTTATGCTCGTACGGGCACTTACACCACTTTTGGCATCGACAAATTCACTCTTCCGAGCTTCAAAACTTATCTGTTCTAAAAGATCTTTGGCCAGATCTGGCACATAGACAGAGGTGGTTTGCATCCCATCAAGACTAGCCTCCTGTTCCGTAATCTTCCTTGCCGTAGCAATATCTTCCGGGTAATGAGTCAGGATTTGAGATCCTATTCTATCCTTTAGGGGGGTAACAATACTCCCTCTATTGGTATAGTCTTCAGGGTTTGCCGTAAACACAAACTGCATATCTAGAGGCAATCTGAGCTTAAAGCCTCGTATTTGAATATCTCCTTCTTCCAAAATATTAAAAAGCGATACTTGTATTCTTGCCTGCAGATCGGGAAGCTCGTTTATCACAAAAATACAGCGGTTGGCTCTTGGGATCATCCCAAAATGAATGACCCGATCATCTGCATAGGACAGTTTAAGATTTGCTGCTTTAATGGGATCTACGTCTCCTATCAGATCTGCTACGGTAACGTCAGGTGTAGCTAACTTTTCATAAAATCTGTCACTTCTGTGCAACCAAGCTATGGGGGTCTTATCTCCTTTTTCCTTAATCAATTCTTTAGCGAAGCGCGATATTGGCTTAAAAGGATCATCATTAATCTCAGAACCCGCCACTACTGGGATCCATTCGTCTAATAAGGTCACCATGAGCCTAGCAAGCCTCGTTTTGGCCTGACCTCTTAGGCCCAGCAAATTGATATTATGTCTGGAGAGAATAGCCCTTTCCAGTTCGGGGATCACAGAGTTTTCGTAACCCCAAACCCCTGAAAAAGTTTCCTGGCCTTCCTTGAGCATCTCAATCAAGTTTTGTCTCAACTCGTCTTTGATCCCCTTGCTTTTATAGCCTGCTTTTTTTAACTCACCTAGCGTTGTAATTTCTTTATGTTTCAACATATTAATTTAAAATGGAAAAGAGAACATAGAAAATAGATGAAAGAGGGCTCTTATAATCGTCTTTGGTCTATGATCTATTCCCTTCATTCTTATTCATTATTTCAGTCTTTTTCTCCTGTTAGCTTCGTAATCTTCAAAGATCATCTCTCCCAGGCCTTGAAGGCCGGTAAAGAATGCTTTACCCTTATTTGCCTCAGTAAAATAACGGATAAATTGCATCAAATACGGATCCTGGGCGATCATAAAAGTGGTGATAGGAATATGGAGTTTTCTGGCCTGTCTGGCCATATTATAGCATTTTTCAACGATGAAGTCGTCCAAACCAACACTGTTTTTGTAATATTCGCCATCGGGCATTCGTAAACAGCTTGGTTTCCCATCGGTGATCATAAAGATCTGTTTGTTTGTATTCCGCTTTCTCCTGAGCATATCCATGGCCAATTGCAAACCTGCTACCGTATTGGTGTGGTAGGGGCCTACTCTCAGATAGGGTAATTCTTTGATAGAAATTGGCCAGGCATCGTTTCCAAAAACCAGGATATCTAAGGTATCCTTGGGATATCTTGTGGTAATCAATTCCGCCAGGGCCATAGCCACTTTTTTGGCCGGAGTAATTCTATCTTCACCATAGAGGATCATACTATGGCTGATATCTATCATAAGCACCGTGCTCATTTGGGCTTTGTATTGGGTATCCTCAACAACCAGATCCTCTTCATTTAAAGAAAAGTTTCCAATGCCGTGATTGATCTGGGCATTTTTAAGACTTTCTGTCATTGAAATCTGCTCCAGCCCATCGCCAAAACGGTACTCCCTAAACTCTCCGGTATGTTCATCGCCTTGCCCGGATTTGCCGGTTTTATGATTGCCAGAACCACTTCTTTTCAGCTTTCCAAAAATCTGATCCAAGGCTCTTTGCCGAATAATCCGTTCCATTTTGGCCGTAATGGAGATCTTGCCTTCTCCGCCCCCTTCTTCTCCATCGCCTTCTCCGGCCTCTCCCATTTCTCCTCCACCATCTACAAATTCTTCCCTAATGTATCCTTTAGCTTTAAGGTCTTCAATAAAATCGTCTATGGTGTAGTTCTCATCGGTAAGTTCATACTCCTTGTCCAGTTCACGTAACCAATCAATGGCCTCATCAAAATCGCCGGAAGTATGCGTAATGAGTTCCTGAAAAATCTCGAAACGTTTTTCGACAGGTGTTTGTTCTGCTGCCTCATAGCTCGAAAAGCGGAAGCCCTTTCTCTGAATCATAGCCATCTTATAAAAATACTACATTCTAGAAAATGACCTTATTATTTTAGGAAAAGTTAACTTTATCTCACGAGCTCAACCCTCATTGCTGGCCTTGTTCTTACTCGAACGTATAACTTCTTTTTACAAACTGAGTTAACCTGAAATAGCCATGGGCATAGTTCTCCGGCCTTGTTGTGTTGATACAATTCCCTTTTACGGAAACCGGGGTGGTTTCAAATATGCCTACCCCACCTAATTGATCGATTAAAATTTTGATATATTCATAATAGGCTTTAGAAATACCATACATTTCAATGTCCACTACATCGCCCGGTTCAAAGGGAGGAACGTCTTCTTCATCCTCAATCTCGTACCACCAATCAATTTCGTTGCCATTGACAAATCTATCTTCAGCAACTTCCAGGTCGGGAAGTCTATCTCCCTGGCGTTGAAATTTGAACAGGTAATTATCCCCTTCCTCTTCCGGATCTGTAAATACCACATGTACTTCTAAAATTTCCTCGTCAAAACCATCTTCACGATCTTGAAAAACATTGGTAATATCCGTAACCCCTGTCATGGTCTCTGTAGCAGTATATACTTCTCCATTATATTCGATACGAAGCGTATAGGACTGCCCCAAGACGGGCACAAAGCTGTTGGTCACATACGCTCCGTTATTTTGATCGGTGAAGACATAAGTTTCTCCATTGGTATCATTGGTGACGATGACGGAGGCTCCGGTAACTTCACTTAAACTGCTCGTATCAAAAAAGGCGCTTGATTTTCGCAATCGAATAGTCTGTACATTCCCAGGGCTGCCTTTTTCCCAATCCAGGGAAGCCTCTACTACAAGTCGTTCCGGACCATTCTGAACTTCGATATCCACCACATCCTGGCAAGCGCTAAAAAATAGTAAACAAAGGGCACCAAGCAATTTTGTTATAGTTTTCATCATCTTAAAATTTAAAGTTATAGGTCAGGGATGGGACAATACCAAAAATGGCTGTTCTGGTGGCCTCATTCGCCCCGGTTTCGAGATTTTGACCAAAGGAAATTGACGCCGCATTCTTCCTGTGGTACAGGTTGTATACACTAAGCACCCATTCGCCTTTAAAGCGTTTATTCAAGTATTTTCTCGGTTTAAAGGTGGCCGAAACGTCAACACGGTGATAAGCCGGTAAGCGGTCCGAATTTCTGGCCGCATAGCTTGCAATAGAAAGACCTTCATATTGGTATTGCCCATTCGGATAGGTCACGGGTCTGCCGGTTTGGAAAACCAGATTGGTACCGAAGCTCCATTGATCATTGTATTTGTATGCAGCGGTTACTGAAACGTCATGAGTCCTGTCAAAAAAAGTATTGTACCAGTCACCGTCGTTGATTCCAGGGCCACCGGCCAGCCCACCTGGAGTTCGCTGTTCCGATTTTGATAAGGTATAGGCAATCCATCCCGTCAAATCTCCTTCGTTTTTGCGCAAGAGCAGTTCTAAGCCGTAAGAGCGCATTTCCCCATTCAATATTTCAGTTTCGATAGTGTTCTGACCCACGAGATCAGACCCATCTATATAGTCGATACGATTAGCCACAGTCTTGTAATAGCCCTCAACTTCCAAAGAATATGCTTTATTGAAAAAATGCCGGAAGTATCCCAACGCGTACTGATTCGATAATTGAGGTTTAACAAAGGGGCCACTGGGCGTCCAAACGTCCAAAGGAGTTACGGACGAAGTGTTCGATAATAAGTGTATGTACTGCGCAACCCTTGAAAATCCCGCTTTTATGGAAGAATCTTCATTTAGGAGATAAGCCAGAGAAACCCGCGGTTCAAAGTTGCCAAAAGTTTCGATGGCATCACTTTTTGCATAGTTTATCTCGCCAGTGACTTCTCCCCTTTCATAAATTCCCAAATTGGAATTATACACCACGGGCTGCCCATTATCATATTGTGAAATAGGTTGACCTCCCAAACGCGAAAAAGCACTATAACGTAAACCGTATTGGGCGGTCAATCGCTTTGTTAGTTTATGTTCTGCATTCAGGTATAATCCGCTTTCAAACGCTCTTTTTTGGTCTAACTTCAGAGGGTTGACCGGGGAGGTATCTGCAGTTGGCCTGGCTTCCCCGGGGTCAAAATCATAGTAAATACCATTGGCACCAAAATCTAGCTTAAAGACATCACTTAGATAATATTTGAAATCATACTTAAGATTATAATTAATGATAGAAGACTTCACTTCAAATTCATCCTGAACAAATCCTAAATCGTAATCATACCTGCTCACGATAGCCGAAAGATTTGAAAACAAGCGATCATTAAAAATATGGTTCCAGCGCAGGTTGCCAGAGACATTGCCGTAACTGTTTTCAAAAATTCCTGCAAAGTCAAAGGCATCCCGACCAAAATAACCACTTAAAAACAGTTTGTTGTTTCTGTTTATGCTGTAATTCGTCTTCAGGTTTAAATCGTAAAAAGCTACACTGTTTTCCTCTCCTGCAGATTTAAGGATCAAATCTATATAAGAGCGGCGACCGGCAACCAGGAAAGAGCCTTTGTCTCCAAAAACCGGTCCTTCCGCCGTCAATCGGCTCGAGATCACGCCTATTCCCCCTGTTACCCCAAAGTTTTTACTGTTCCCGTCTTTCTGGCGAATGTCTAGCACAGAGGAAACCCGCCCCCCAAAACGCGCCGGTATCCCGCCTTTATACAATTTCACATCTTTAATAGCATCTGCATTAAACACGGAAAAGAAACCGAACATATGAGAGGTGTTATAAATAATAGCCTCATCTAACAATACCAGGTTCTGATCCTGCGCACCTCCTCTAACATGAAAACCTCCCGTACCTTCCCCATTATTGGTTATCCCGGGCAGCAGTTGAAGTGATTGCAGCACATCTACTTCTCCTAAAACCACCGGAGTTTTTTTGATAGTTCCGACATTCATTTTTACCACGCTCATTTCTGGTTTTCGTAGTACGGCACGTTCAGGTTCATCTGCGGTGACCACCACTTCCTCCAGTTCAGTGGAAAACTCGGAGATTTCTATTTCACGATTGATATCCTGGTCTAAACTGATGTTGATATCGATATCCGTATAGCCCATATAGGAAATACTAAGGGTATATTCTCCCTCCGGTGCGGTGATGGAATAAAATCCATATTCATTAGTTACGCCGCCTATGGTGGTCCCTTTCAAAAAAACAGAGGCTCCGAATAAGGTTTCTCCATTGACTTTATCTTTGATGACCCCACTTATCGTGTAATTACTTTGGGCGGTAGCTACAAGGCTCGTGGATAGTAGGAATATGTATACTAAGGCCTTTGCAGTGCGTCTTCCTCCTGACTTGGATTTTTGAAACATAATGATTTTAAACTTTTAGGAAATTCACATTCACTTTCCAAAGACAGAGGAAAAAATCAAAGGTTGCATCTATCAAAAAAAATATTTTTTGTAGTAGTGGCACCTTCAAAAAATCATGCACTAAATGGCTACTTTTGAAGAGAAAAATTTCTCCTGATGCAACCCTTTCAATTCTTATTTGTCTTTTAGGATGTAGACATGAAATAGGGAGATAAAACTTTACCAATTTAGTTGGAAACCAATATCCGCTTTACACACAAGGCACTTGTAGAAAAATGCAAGAAAGGCCATAGAAGTTCGCAATACCAGTTGTATTCGCACTATGTGGATGCCATGTACAATGTTGGCATGCGAATTCTCGGCAATAAAGAGGATGCGGAAGATATCGTTCAGGATAGTTTTATAGATGCCTTTAAAAACCTGGAGAGTTTTAAATATCAAAGCACTTTCGGAGCCTGGCTTAAGCGGATCGTCATCAACAAGAGTATCAACCATCTTAAGTTGAAAAGAGTTCCTCTTGTACCGATTGACGCCCATGAATTTCATATAAGCGAAGAGATTGATGAGAAAAGAGAAGCTATGGATCTGCAGAAGGTGAAAGCTGGGATCAGGAAATTACCTACCGGATACCAACAGATCATAAACCTATACCTGATAGAAGGGTATGACCATATTGAGATTGGAGAAATTTTGGAGATCTCTACATCTACATCCAAATCTCAATATCACAGAGCAAAGAAAAAACTAATTGAACTTATAGAGACATCGTAATGGACAATTTTGAAAAACATATTAGAGAGAATACCGATTTGTTCGACGAGCATAAGGCAGATCGTGCGAAACTATGGGAGAACATCTCAGCAGAACTGGAGCTATCTGGTCCTAAGGTTATCCCACTATGGAAACGTCCTGCGCTTCGTATTGCTGCCAGTATTGTGCTCTTGCTGGGCATCGCAGGCTTTATTGGACTGTCTGTTTTTGGAGGCAATACCAGCGAAACTCAATATGTCTCCAAGGAGTTGTTAGAGATAGACATGCATTATAAGGGCCTTGTTTCGTACCAGGTAGAGCTTGTACAGAACAACCGAAACCTCTCTGAAGAGGACAAGGCCGAGTTTTTGTCTTTTATGGATGAACTCGATGCGGAATATGAAAGCCTACGCGAAGAGATGAGAAATAACCTGGACAATGAGCGGGTGTTAGAGGCCATTGTGGCAAACTACAAAAAGCGCATAGAGCTTATGGAAAATTTATTACAACAAATAAACGATGATAAAAAACCTGATGAAGATTATGGATACACGCTGTAAACGAATTCTTTGGATAGTCTTGGTGCTATTCTCAGCACAGTTGAGTATCGCTCAGGAGCGGGCATCTAAAACTGTGGAAAAAAGCTTTCCCCTTCCGGATTCCGGGGAGCTGATAATAGAGAACAAGTATGGGAATATCTCCCTCAAGGGATGGGACCAAGATGAAGTCTCTGTCAAAATCGACATTAAAGTGAACCATCGCAAATACGATACTGCCAAAGAGCTGTTGGGTCGGATAAATCCGGAAATTAAGTCGAGCAGCAACTATGTATCCATCGTTTCTAAAATCGCGAATAAGAATACGGGCTGGTTTGCAGATTTCTTTAACCGCAACAATCCCATCGACTTTGATCGCAGTCGCGTACAAATAGATTATGAGATTTTCCTGCCAAGGAATGCCCAACTCAAAGTGACCAATCGTTTTGGCGATGTCCTTATCGATAGTTGGAGGGGGACTCTGAACGCCTTAATTGAACATGGTGACCTGTGGATTAATGAGGATCTAAATAAGGTCGACGTTATTCTAAAATTTGGAAAATTGAGAGCCAGAAATTTGGAATATGCCAGCCTGAACCTTAAAAACGGGAGTTTGGACATGCAAAACTCCAAAAGCCTTCGGTTAAGTACTGATGGTACCGAATTGAAGATAGGGTTGGTGAATTCCTTGGAGATCTACTCCAATAAAGATGATATCTCCATAGATGAGGTAGGGACTATCTATGGTAACTTGAAGTTTACCACGCTAAGTCTGGAGCGTCTTTCTCAGGAAGCTGATCTGACTATGAAAATTGCTGATTTCCGTGTTTGGCAAATTAGCAGTGCAGACGCCGAATTGATGATAGAACAAGAATCTTCAGACATTAATCTTACGGTTACAGATTTTTCACACCGCTTTGAGGCCACCCTGGAACAAGGCGTAGTGCGGCTTCCTAAGGCTTTTGAGAATGTTGATTCCCGTTTGCTGGATAAAGGCAAAAAACTAAGAGAAATTAATGCTACCTACGGCAGTGAAAGATCCGGACTCATTATAATAAAAGGAATTAAGGGCATTGTAACACTAAATGATTAAAAAAATTGGAAAGGATGCAACCCTTAAGAAATTTACTTGTCTTTAAAACAAATCAATCAAAAGAACGCAATACAATGAACAATCAAAAAACGCTCGCCCTCATAGTTACGCTAATGATGGGGTTATTTTCTTCAGCTCAAGAAGATGACAATGAATATATCACTTTCAATGACCGACGGAATGTAGTTCACGGCGTGTACATGGGTATCGGTATGGGCTATGGTGAAATTGATGGGGAAGACACCTATATAGGAAGCTTTAAGGTGGCGTATGTGGCCAACCAACAATTTGAAATCGGTTTTTTGGCCAAGGGATTGTATTCCCGTCAGGATATTTTTAATCCGCGATCAGGGCAAAGAGACGATCTTTTTGCCGGCTACGGCGGGTTCCATTTTGAACCGATCGTTTTTGGAAAATCTATGGTAAGTATGTCTTTCCCTTTATTTATTGGTGCCGGTGCCGTAGGCTATGTGGACCGAGACATTATCATAAATGAAGAGGACTTTGATATAGTGGAAGATGATGTTGATGTAGTTTTTGTGCTGGAACCAGGAATAAGTGCGCTTTTCAATATTTCGCGATATGCCCAGATAGAAGCAGGAGTAAAATACCGTTTTTCAAGCGAAATTGAGCTTACGGACAGCCCTGTAAACAGGATCAATGGCTTCTCTACTGAAATTGGTATCAAACTTGGCATTTTCAATATGGGCAGGAACCGCTATAAAAAACAATTGGACCAATGAAAAGCAGCAGAGGTGTTAAACCAGAACATATTAATGCGGTTCGGGTCTTTACCGAAAATGAACAGGTATTTATGAAAAAAGGAACAGAAGATTGGTTTCCTGTACCTTTTCACTGGACTAAAGTAATAGTTCAATAGTTAAAGAATCATCAATCAAATCAAATTTTAAAATGAAAGTAAGATCAATAATTATGGCTCTCCTGTTTGTAGGATTAGCCAGTTCATGTTATAAAGACACTATCAGGGTTTCTGGGGAGGTCGTGAGAACCGAGGTTAATCTCAGCGGGTATACCGGGTTAAGGGTTTCCAATGCCTTTAATGCACATGTCGCATTTTCGGATACCGAGGAGAAAATTATCGTTGAGGCAAATTCAGATATCCAGGACAGGATTGTGGTGAAGCTTGAAGGGAATGATCTTGTGGTGCGACTCAAAAGATTTACCAGTATTAGAGGGAATGCCACCTTAAATGTCTATATCACTACAAAGAATATTCACTTTTTTGATATTTCCGGAGCTTCTTCTATTACTCTGGATAGTCCATTAGAGCTCGATACGGCCGGACATATTGAAATTTCAGGTGCTTCGCATTTTAGGGGCGAGCTAAGAGCCAGTGATCTGGAAATTGATGCGAGCGGAGCTTCTGACCTGGATATCTATGGGGAGGTGGGGTTTTTAGACGCTGCCCTTAGTGGCGCCAGCAATTTACGGGAATATGACCTTAGCGTAGACCAACTTGATATGCGGCTTTCTGGTGCCAGTAATGCCTTTCTGACGGTTCAGGAAAAAATAGATATTAAAGCATCCGGAGCCAGTACATTGAACTATAAAGGAGGTGCAGAATTTGGGAGAAGAGAGCTTACCGGCGCCTCTGAAGTACGTAAAAGAGATTAGTAAACCCCTATAAACACTTTTCAGTCAGGAGAAATGTAAAAGAGACAATAAATCGGACTAAAAAACCGAAACGCAATGGCTTCGGTTTAGATGACTAATTCAAATACACCTCTAATCTCCTATTGCCGGGTTAAAAGGTGCAAATAATCCGTCGGGGTTCTCTAAAATAGTCCAGACATGCAATTGCCATTGCCCCACCATCTCATTAAAATGCCAAATATCTTCGTTTCCTGTGAACCCCTCCGGTGGGTTTCCGGGGTTCTCAGGATCTTCTGGAACTATAGAGTATTCAACTGCCACCATCTGCATCCTGCCATTTTCATCGGGCACGTATAATATGATCTCTGGTTTGTCTAATTCAAATATTCCATCAGCCAAAGCGGGATTCA
Organism: Flavobacteriaceae bacterium; assembly: GCA_040830565.1. Taxonomy (GTDB): domain Bacteria; phylum Bacteroidota; class Bacteroidia; order Flavobacteriales; family Flavobacteriaceae; genus JAFMPW01. Next base: position 1,912 of record JBFOMC010000032.1, on the reverse strand, counting down.
AATAGTGATGGCCCATATTTGGTACATAACCCGATACATCTATACGTCCTTCATTCTCTGCGACATCAAAATCCATATATTGAGAAGTTACGGATTTAAGTTGCTCGACTTCCATTTCCCATGCCTGTAATTCTTGATCATTATTACCGTCGTCATTACTACAACTCCAGACGAAGGCAGCTAATAATAATCCGGGAACGACTTTAAAATAGGTGTGCTTTTTCATGATATACATTTTTAATTTTACTTTGTTTAACATCAAATGAACTTTATTCCGTAGGCCTGACAGATCTTAGCCACCTCTTCAAAATTGGGTTTGCCAGGTGGCATATCGTTCAGTTCTTGGAACATATGTTCCATCCCTGAGGGAAAGGCGCTTACCCACATTTTGGCCTGTTGATCGCCGATTACTTTCCAGGAGTGAACTATATTTTTGGGTGCATATGCCATATCACCTTCCCTTAGAATAGTAACCTTGTTGTCGACCATAATTTCTAGCTGCCCGCTTAGCACCCTAAAGATTTCATCCTCCTTAGTATGTATATGCGGGGGTATGCCTGATCCGGGACTAAGATCATCAATCCACTCAAAGATTTGGTTATCCGTATCAGTTCCAACTACCTTTTGCCACTGTGGATTTCCAAATATCTGCAGTTCTGTACCCTGATTGGCTCGAACTATTTTCTCCTTCCCATCTGTGCCGGATTCTGGCACATTCTTTTGGCTCGCATATATACCTGTTCCTGGCAGTATTGCTGCCAAGCCCGTACCTCCCAACCGGGTCAAAAATTTTTTTCTATTCATCTTGTGTATATTTAATTAAACTCTGAATTGATATGAGTCACTCAACAGTCTCAAAGTTATCTTCAGGTGCCCAATAGAAATGATAACTGCGTTGCAGATTATGATAGTTTTGGTTCAAGCTGTTGAAAAGGAAACAAAAGTGTCATTTCATGAAACATGGGTGTTAGCCCAATAGATAAATCCCATAGAACTTAGCATACTATGGATTTACTAATGGAAATTTCATTACCTTTTTACTTGTAAAGAATGATGGCCAGACTATACCACATAGCTGTTTATCTGCTTTTTGTCAATTGGTTATCAGGGCAAGAGGTATATGATATTGACCCACAATACCCGGTTCATGATTTGAACAGGCACTTGCAGGTTATTGTGGACAGTACAGACCAATTGTCTGTTGAATACCTGCTTAGAGACAGTACACTGCAATTTACCAAAGGCGACAAATTACCCCGACTTCTTAATAGCAATATGATCTATTGGGGCAAACTACGACTAAAGGCACTTGATTCTCTATTAGATTGGACCCTGCATTTTGAAGATAAGATGATAGGTCCGCCGGCTTGGACTAAAAGCAACGGAAAAGTAGATGTATATGCCTATGTTGGGAGTGAACTCATTTTTCATCAAAAAACCGGAGTCGAATATTCCAAAAAAGAGCGGTCAACAGATAACAATTGGGTCTTGAATAGCATCAACTTACATGAACTACCAGTAAATACTCCTGTTACGCTGATAATAAAGGCTCAGGGCAACAGTTTTGGCTATCCAGCCTACTTTAATTTGAGCGCCAGAAGTCCCGAACAACCATATTACCACCAAATCTATCAATTCAACAACTCGTTCAACACCTTTATGTTTGGGGTAACATTTATAATTTTCTTGTTCTTTTTGTTACAATTTATCTATTTAAAAGAATCCATATATTTCTGGTTCTCCTTATGGCTTTTTTTTTGCACTCTTACGCAAGCCATGACCAACGGCCTAATAATTGGCGCCCTGCCCGCAATTCGATTTCCATTATGGATGTTTATTGCCAACGGAATCTTTTTTACATTCTGGTTCTTTGGCCGTTCTTTTATTGAATCAAAAAGAAAGTTCCCGAAAC
>JBFOMC010000031.1:0-35637 GCA_040830565.1 Flavobacteriaceae bacterium | reverse complement strand
GTCGCCTTCGGAGGATATCTCGAAAGGCGCAATTTGTACGACAGTTATGAAAATTTTGAAGAGGATGGGACGGATCCCAGAAATATTCACCTGGGTATTGATTTTTGGACCAGGGCTGGAACTGAGGTCAGAACTCCATTAGATGGTAAAGTTCACAGTTTTAGAAATAACAATACCCGGGGAGATTATGGTCCTACAATCATTTTGGAGCACCATGTATTTAATCGTCCATTTTATACACTTTATGGACACCTTTCTCTTTCTTCGCTGGATTCCTTGTACGTAGGAAGGCCATTTAAACAGGGAGATCCATTAGGAAACCTGGGAACACCAGATGTCAATGTAAATTATGCACCACATCTTCATTTTCAACTTATTGGAGACTTGCAGGGCAACAATGGGGACTATCCCGGAGTAAGTAATGCCGCAGATCTGGATTCTTACATGAAAAATTGCCCTGATCCCAATCTACTGCTCAAATTATGAACGAGGTATATCGGTGAAATACCTAATACAATCGTTCATGTGTTCCGGAGCACAATTACACTCACCGAGGATTTTTTACACTTTATCCGAGAATTTGTCAGATACCGAAAAATATGGGTTTTTGGACGATTTGGAACCGCTTCTGATATGGGACAGGCCGTTTTATTTATATAAAACGACCCCAAGTCATGAAAGCAATTGTAACTTTAATTTTTGTACTTTTTATCGGATTCGCAGCACAGGCTCAGGATACTAAAACTGAGATCAAAGTTGTGACTATAGAACTAGGTATTGTTACCACTTCTACTGAAGATGCTAAAGAAGTTAAGACTGAGGTTGCCAGACTGTATAGAAGAAGTAATTCTAGAGTAAAAAAAGCGCTTTCATTTACTACTAAGAGAAACAAGGCTAAATTAGCTTAAGCCTTTGGACTGAGGATCTTTTTAAGCAATAAGGATAGCACACCAATGACTATACCCATCAGTAATCCATAGATGGGACTGAAAAGAAGTACGAATATTTTGGGTTCAATAACGGTAAGTTCCTCAAAAGCCAGGGCGTCGGCCGGATTGTTAGCAAGGAAAGAATCGAAGAAAAGAACTTGAATAAGGGCATTCACCACCGCCCAAAGGACTCCTAACAATACACTGTGAAAGAAAAGCCTATATCGGACTTTTTTAACAAGCACATAGGCGCTTATGATTCCAAACAACAACCATAAATAGGGTTCGAGTTTCTGGGTAAGGCCATTGACAGACAGCACTCCCATCACAATGCCGAAATCGGCAAGGATAAGCACACAAAGCCATTTAATAGGTTTTGGTTGCATGTTTCATTCATTTTTCTGCCATGCCCCCAAAGGACATATCAGAGGTTCTACTTCATTATGCTTCTTAAAGATACTACTATTTTGGAATACTAGTGATTCTTAATCCACAACGCCTTCAAGGATCTGCCAGACGTTGGCTGCTACAATTTTTTGCCCCTCCGTGGTCGGATGTATACCATCTGCCTGATTCAAATCAGGGTTGCCTGCAACGCCTTCCAGGAGGAAGGGGATAAGATGTAAATTGTGTTCCTTGGCGAGTTCTGGAAAGATACTTCTGAATTCTGCAGTATAAGCCTGCCCCATATTAGGGGGAATTTGCATACCAGCAAGGACAATTTCGGTATCAGGATTTCGTTCCCTAACGGCATTTATTATGGTTTCAAGATTTCGTCTTGTTTCATCCAAAGGAATTCCCCTAAGCCCGTCATTTGCCCCTAATTCTAGCACAAACACATCCGTTTTTTGGTTAAGTACCCAGCTCAGTCTATTTCGGCCCCCTGCGGTAGTTTCTCCACTAAGCCCCGCGTTCACCACGGTATAGTCTAGTTCTAGGGAATCTAATTGAGCCTGGATCAAAGCCGGGAATGCCTCTTCGGGTTCCAGGCCATAACCTGCAGTAAGGCTGTTTCCGAAAAAGAGGATGACTTTGGTTTCACCTTCAGGCACGACCTCACTAATAGGTGCTTCTACCTCAGAAGATTTGGTATTCTCCTTTTTGTCTGCACGTTCTCCGCAGGACAAGAAAAGGATAATGGATAAAAAATAACTAAACTTTAAGATGGTACGCATAGCATCGGGGGCTAAAAATCGAATACATTTCCTTATTTTGCCGACTTTCTAAGAAGCGATCTTAAAAAAGTCTTATGACAAATATATTAAACGTTCATCAGCTAAAGAAAACCTACACTAGCGGTTCTAAAACTATTACCGTTTTAGAAGATATTTCATTTGATATTGATAAAGGAGATACTTTCGCCATAGTTGGGCCGTCTGGGAGCGGAAAAACGACTTTATTAGGGTTATGCGCAGGCTTGGATCAGGCAGATTCCGGAACTGTGACTCTTTGTGGAGTTGAATTGTCTAGCCTTAACGAGGATCGCAGGGCTTTGCTTAGAAACCGAGAAGTAGGATTTATTTTTCAGGATTTCCAGTTGCTGCCTACCTTGACTGCCCTTGAAAATGTAAGTGTGCCTCTTGAACTTCAGGGGGAGAAAAATGCAAAAGAATTTGCAATGGAACTTTTGCAGAAAGTAGGCCTGGGAGAAAGACATCACCACTATCCGTCACAACTTTCGGGAGGAGAGCAGCAAAGGGTTGCCCTGGCAAGAGCATTTAGTAACGGACCCTCAATACTTTTTGCCGATGAACCTACAGGGAATTTGGACGAAGAAACCGGAAATACAGTTACAGAACTTCTTTTTGAGCTTAACAAGGAGGCAGGCACCACACTTGTAATAGTTACACACGATTTAGAACTCGCGAGGCGCACCCAGCGTATACTTAGACTAAAAGGAGGCAAAATACTGGAAGATGAAAAAATCGTAACGCCGTGAGTGATCTTCCAATTACATCTAAGGCGGGGTTTTCCTGGTTGCTAAAAATGGCCTGGAGAGACGGGAAGGCCAGTGGCGGAAGATTATTGTTGTTTATGTCCTCCATTATCCTGGGTATTGCGGCACTTGTTTCAATTCAATCTTTTAGTGATAATTTGAAAGACAACATTGTACTGCAATCAAAGGCTCTAATGGGAGCAGATTACATAATAGACAGTAGACAGTTACCTAACGAAAAGGTACAGAAAATTATAGACTCTCTCGGGTCTAAAGGAAGGGAAGTTACTTTTGCTTCTATGGCAAGCTTTCCGGGAAAACCCGGTACCAGGCTGTCTCAAATTAGGGGTATAGAGGGGGATTTTCCTCTCTACGGAGTGCTTGAAACTGAGCCGGAAAATGCGGCATCTACCTATCAGCAGAACTCGGGAGCCCTTGTTGACGCTACAATACTATTACAATTTGGGCTGAAAGTAGGGGATAGCATCAAAATAGGGGCCCTTACATTTCCCATTGTAGGAGAACTCAATGCTGCGCCAGGTAGTACGGCACTTACAAGTTCCGTTGCTCCCACCATTATTATTCCCTTCCGATATGTTGAGGGAACAGAGTTGTTGCAAGTAGGGAGCAGGCAGGAGTACAACTACTATTTTAAGGCCCCGGAAGATTTAGACCTTGAACTCTTTGACCAGAGATTGGACCCTATTCTAGATGCTGAGGGTGCAGATTTAGACACACATACCTCTACCAGCAGGCGCCTGGGACGTAGATATACCAACGTAAGCAAGTTTTTGAATCTCGTGGCATTTATCGCCTTGTTGCTGGGATGTGTTGGGATCGCGAGCTCTGTAAATATCTATATCAAAGAAAAATTAAAGGCGGTAGCCGTACTTAAATGTTTGGGAGCTACCCGAAAACAGAGTTTTTTGATCTACCTATTGCAGATAGCTGGGATGGGACTGACCGGCGGACTGGTAGGTAGTATAGCGGGTGTATTACTACAATTACTGTTCCCGGCCATATTAGCAGAGTTCTTGCCTTTTGAGGTGCAAATTACCTTCAGTATGAGTCCGATAGTGATGGGTTTGCTCCTGGGTGTATTTTTATCAGTGTTGTTCGCACTACTGCCTCTTATGAGTACCTGGTATGTTAGCCCATTAGAAGTTTTACGCGTTCAGGAACAGCCTGGTGTAAGGTCTAGAGGAGCTAAAATGTTGGTTTTTGGTGGAATACTGTTATTTATTTTCTTGTTTGCACTTTGGTTGTTAGGTCGGTGGCAGTATGCGCTCTCCTTTGTGCTGGGAATTCTCATGACCTTTGCCATTCTTGCGGGGATAGCAAGTTTGCTTATGCGGGCTCTAAAGAAATACTTTCCGGAATCTATGGGTTTCACTACCAGACAAAGCCTTTTAAATCTTTTCAGGCCTAACAACCAGACCATGACCCTTATGCTTGCGATAGGGGTAGGTGCTTTTTTGATAAGCACCTTGTATTTTACAAAGGACATTCTTCTTGCAAAGGCAAGCTTGGAGAACGGGGCTACTAGTCCCAATCTGATTTTGTTAGATGTTCAGACTGAACAGAGAGAAGCAGTGGCCAATAGCATTACCCCCAAAGGGCTTCCGCTTATCGATAATATTCCCATTATTACTATGAGGATTCACAGTATTAAAGGCAGACCCGTAAATGACATTCGGGAAGATACTACCTCAACGGTTAACCAATGGATATTAAATCATGAATTCAGGGTTACCTATCGTGATTCCCTAATTGCGTCGGAAACATTGATATCGGGCGAATTTACTCCTGAAATGCCCGAAGAAGGGGCAGTTCCTATTTCCCTCGCAGATAATGTTGCTATAGACGCCGGAGTGGTAGTAGGAGATACCCTAACCTTTAATATTCAAGGAGTGCTAATGGAAACGATCGTAGGGAGTATTCGATATGTAGATTGGGGTAGAATGCAGCTCAATTTTTCTATGGTTTTTCCCAAAGGGGTATTGGAAAACGCGCCGCAGTTTCACGTGTTGAGCACCAAGACACCAGATGAGGCAGCCTCTGCACGCTTGCAGCAAGAATTGGTAAGAGCATTCCCCAATGTATCTATTATTGACCTGAGACAGATCCTGGCATTAATTGAAGGTATCCTGGACAAGATCTCCTGGGTGATTAATTTCATGGCATTCTTTAGCATTCTTACGGGAATTGTTGTGCTGATAGGCGCAGTGCGAACCAGCAAATATCAACGGATCAAAGAAAGCGTATTGTTAAGAACATTAGGGGCAAAAAATGCACAGATCCTCAGTATCACAGCGCTGGAATACCTTTATCTTGGTACCCTGGGTAGTCTTTTCGGAGTTATTCTGTCGTTGGCCAGTAGTTATTTGTTGGCCCTCTTGGTTTTTGAGACCTCTTTTACGCCATCCTGGGTTCCGTTTACTATTCTCCTGCCGGGAATAGCGCTATTAGTGTTGATAATAGGGCTTAGCAATAGCCGGAGTGTGCTGAAAAGTTCGCCCCTGGAGGTGTTAAGGAAAGAAACGCAATAGCCATGAACAATTAGCAATTAACAATGATCAATGATCAATGGGCATTGGGGTAAGCCTAGTAATCGCTCTCAGGATGCATTAATTTCTCAAGGTCCTCAGGGGTCCTGGGAAGGTCCTTACTGAGTACTTCACAGCCGTCTTCGGTGACGAGAATGACATCTTCCGTAAAAACTGATATTTGCTCATCATGATTGTAGTACCAGGGTTCTACAGTGAAGACCATCCCAGCCTTCAGTTCTACTTCAGGGAGATTTGGGTCTCCCGTAGACAGGCCCAAATGATGCCCAAAAAACAGATTAGTCTGCATGTACTTCTTTTCATTTTCAGGAATGGTGTGGTAGGCAAGGTCTCTTAATTCTGCAAAGGTTATCCCCGGCTTTATGTAATCGATCAAGGCGTCTGCGATGCTCACCTCCATATTTAGTATCTCCCGCTGTCTAGTTGAGAATTTGCCTGATACCGGAAAAGTCCGGCCTACGTCACTAACATAATACTTGTATTCGCAGCCCACATCAAAGATGACGAGATCCCCATTTTCTAATTTCCTGTTTCGTCTGTCGTAATGAGTAGCCAGAATACGCCATGGCCAGAGCGCATTGGGACCGGATTTAACTATAGAGCCAAAAGCCAAGCGGTTAGCCCCATTTAATTTGTAGTTGCCTTCTAGAATTCCCTCAAGATATCGCTCATCTACCCCCGATCTTATTTCCCTGGCGGCTGCTTTAATTGCCTTTACATTGATGGCAGTGCTTTTACGCATCAACGCAATTTCAGATGCAGATTTCTGCATGCGCAGCTTGGCAATATCTGTATGACAATTCTTAAAACGAAATCCTTTGTGTTTGTCATTAAGAGCATTTGCCATGATTTGAACGGGAGTCGGATTTTCTGTGTAATCCCAAGACTTCAGAACTGCCCCTTCTCGTCTTCCGTTGTTTACGAGTATTGTGGCCCCTTGTCTCGCTTTTTCGGTCATCAAGGCCTCAAACTCTTCCATACCTCGTAAGGAGATGCCGGCCTTTGTAGCAATTTGAGGATCACTGATCAATGGCCTGCCAGGAAAGTCATTTGGCCTTGACTCGCTTACAAACCTGAGATCTTTTTCCGGACCGTACACCGCCCACCAATTATTCTTTATGTCTAAAACGAAAACACTGTTAGGAAGTTCCAGTCCCGTGAAATAATAAAAATCGTCTAGCTGTCTAAAGGTTTCTCCATGAGAGATCCCGTCCCTGGAGGGAATTAAGACCAATCCCTTTGCTTTCCGTTCTTTTAAAAGATGCAAAAAGTCGGTTCTCCTTTTTGTCAGTTCCTCCTTGGAAAAAGGGAGGGAAGTCCATTCAAAATAGGATTGCTCTGGAGTCTGAGAAAAGATGTTAGGGGTAACACAGAGCATTGCCAGCGGCAAGAGTAATTTTAAAATCATTGAAGAAAATTTAGCTATCAAATGGAATTACCGATGGCAATGTAATAAACTATGTTCAAAGAACACATCATTTAACATATCCCAAAGGAATGATTTGCAAAATATTAGCAATAGTCCTTGCCAAAAAAGCCTGGGGAATTCCCGAAATATCATAAGAGAAGTCACGAAATATCGTTAAAAAACGAAAAATCATAAACCAATATCAAATTACATTAGTGTATAAATAATTGATAATCAATAGTTTATGTCTTTCGGTATAGTAGGTGCACTCTAGAAGACAAACAAGTCTAACACCTAAAAAATTAATAAAAATGAAAATTGTAGCTAAAAATGAAAACCGAAGAAGACGCCTATTCTTTCTTTTCACATTTGTTTGTCTTGGGATTATCCAGACAGCTATGGGGCAGAATACCAACAGTTTAGGAACACCTGATAAGGTTTCCAGATTATTCCAAAGTGAAGAAGTTCTGTCTATTAGAATGCGATATTCAAGCAGGGAAGTAAGAAGCAAGACTAATGATAGTACCTATATAAGTACTTCACTTGCTTATATGCTTGAAGACGGGTCTTGGGATTCTCTTGAGGTGCGACTTAGAGGGAGGGGAAATTTTAGACGCAACAACTGCTATTTTACTCCCATCAAGTTAAAAATAGATAAGTCTGCATCAGCGGGTACGTTATTTGAAGGAAACAAAAAACTCAAACTGGTACTCCCATGCTTTAGGGACGATCAGAAATACGATAATATTTTAAAAGAGTATATAGCTTATAAGCTTTATGAACAAGTCTCTCCTTATCATTTCAAGACAAGATTGGTACGTATTGATTTTGAAGAGTTAAGGAGCGCTAAAACCAGATCGCATCAGTTGTTAGGGATTTTGATCGAAGACACCAAGAAGCTTGCTAAAAGGCATGATGGTCATGTAATAAAGCGTAGTCTGAGAGCTTTGGGCCAGGATGCAATGAGCTCGGTAAGGAATAATATGTTCAATTTCATGATTGGTAATACCGATTACTCTACCACCTATCAGCACAATCAGAAGCTGCTATTTATCGACAAGAAGTTGATTCCTGTACCTTATGATTTTGATATGAGCGGATTGGTAGATGCTTCATATGCGGTGGTCTCTAATGTACAGAACCTCAGGCTGAATATTAGTGAGGTTACGGAAAGGATGTATAAAGGCTATGAAAGAGATCCCAAGGTTTATGAGCAGGTACGCACCGAGTTTATAAATAATAAAGCTGAGTTGATGAAGATTGTAGACGAACATCAGGCCCAGTTTAACAGCCAGAGGGCCTTTGCAACAGCAAAAAAGTTCCTTTTGGGTTTCTTTAATATCGTTGAAAGTGATACCAGATTTAACAAAGATATTATAGCGTATATGAGAAGTTAGGTTGACTTGATGGCTGAGCCCTGCAGTAGCTACAACTGCGGGGTTCGCTTTAGATCTTCTGCTCTTTTGATTCCTGAAGGTCTTTGCTCCACTGCTTGGCACAAGCTTCGAAATATCCTTGTATGGTAAATTTTCGATCTTCAAATTTTTCAGCCAAGATCTTGAAATGTTGAATCCTGTCTATTCGGAACGCTCTGTAGTCTTTTCGTAAATGACACCAGGCAATTAGCACCCATTTATGATCTGAGGAGAAAATAGCACAGGGTTCTATTCTCCTAAAGGAGATATTGGGATCATTGGCCTTCCGATAGTTGATCTCCACATAGTTGAAATTGGTGATGGCCAGTTGTATTTCTGACAAGGCACTGCTGGCGATGTTCTCCTGGCGGGTATCAAAAACATGAATATTACTATTGAGGATTTCGCTCTTGTGAAGAATAGATGATCGGAAGACAGATTTTATTTTAGTAAGTGCTTCCTCAAAATCGGCCACAAAGGAAACATCGTTACTCTTGTTTACTAAATGTTGGGCAGTGATCAGTGCATTAGCCTCTTTTTCCGTGAATTGTACCGGCGCTACGGTATACCCTTCCATAAGCGTATACCCACGCCCCTCAAGGGTGATCACCGGGACACCCGCTCCTATAAGCTTTTGGACATCCCTATAGATAGTGCGCACGCTCACATCAAACTTAAGTGAGAGTTCTGTTGCGGTGAGTACTCTTCTTGACTTCAGAAGGGTAAGGATTGCTATAAGTCTTGTCAGTTGTGACATAAAAACAAAGGTAGTGAACCCACAAGCGATCCACTACCATTTATTGGAATAGAAACTATTAACCAAAAGAATGCAGGGCTATTTTGTTACCTTCAGTATCCAGGAACTGTGCCATATACCCATTCTCTCCAATGTCTGTTTTCGGCATAAGTACCTTTCCTCCTGCGGCTTCCACACGGGAAAGGGGTACACTAAGGTCGTCTCCGCCGTTTAGGTAAACGGTAACCCCATCTGTAGTAGGGTTTGCGCCCTCCATTTCCATAATGGCTCCGCCCACTTTGTTATTGTCCTCGTCATAAGCAAAGACCCCGTACTTCATGCTGGGCATATGATGATCAGTAATTTCTGTAGCCAACATACTGCTGTAAAATTCTTTGGCTCTTTCGAAATTTTTGACTGGAATTTCGAACCAGTTAATTGCATTAGACATGGTATTTTGTTTTATTAATTAAACTTGGGATAAAATTAAATTGCAGGCATGTCAGATCATGTCAGGGGTATTTAAAAAATCTTTGTAAGTGTTTTTTTGGCGTCGTAATTGTTGAGTAAGGAAGTAAGCTTATGCACGACATAGTAAATAGACAAGTCTGTCTATTTAAATTATTAACACTTAAAAACGATATAATGAAAAATAAAATAGTAGAGAATAGCAAGTCTGTAGACCTCAGAGATACCCGGGGTAATAGACATAGCTTTTGGAAAGGAAGCCGAAGGCATACCTTACTAAGACAAATACGATTTGCCTAAAACTATAAACCAGGCGGGAAAATTTCCCGCCTGGTTTTATTTACATTTATACAAAGCTTTGATAACAATCTGGTAATGACGGATAATTGAACTACAAGCTTATAGGGTATAACTTTTAGCACAAAAAGAAAAAATTGAAAACACCCTCAATTTATTTCGGAAGGTAGATTATCTTAACAGAACCTATTAACTTACTAAAAACACTTGAAATGAAAAGAATAGCGATAAACGGTATGGGTCGAATTGGAAGAGCCGCTACCAAAGTAATCCTGGAAACTCCCGGCCTTGAGTTGGTTGCCGTAAATGATATTGTATCCGTAGAGAACATAGCCTATCTTCTAAAATATGATTCGGTTTACGGGATCTACGACAAAGATGTCGCTCATGAAACTGGCTACCTAATAATTGACGGGCACAAAATAAAGTATAATTCTGAGCGAGATCCTGAGGCTTTGCCATGGAAGGAAAATAATATTGATGTGGTCATTGAAAGCACAGGTTTCTTTACTTTGAGAGAGGACGCTGAAAAACATATAAAAGCAGGGGCCTCCACTGTGGTCATTTCTGCTCCAACCAAAAGTGCTGATACTCCAACTGTGGTACATGGGGTAAATTCAAATGATGGCCAGACCAGTATCTTTTCCTGCGCCAGCTGTACCACTAACAATATCAGTCCCGTTGTAGAAATATTGGGAAGAAGAGTGGGCATCAAGAAGGCGATCATGACCACGGTACATGCTTATACCGCATCCCAAAGCATGGTAGACGGACCCTCGAAAAAGAACTTTAGAATGGGTAGGGCAGGGGCTGCCAATATTGTACCTACCACCACCGGGGCTGCCATTGCTACTACAAAAGCGTTGCCAGAGTACGAAGGAAAATTTGACGGAGTTGCTATTCGAGTGCCCATCCCGGTAGGCTCGCTATCAGATATGACCTTTGTAACAGAAAGGGAGGTAACTGTGGAAGAGATCAATAAGATATTTCAAGAAGAAGCCGAAAGTGCCAGGTACAAGAACATCCTGACTACAACAACAGAACCGATAGTCTCATCAGACATCGTACAAAGTGCCTATGCCTCAACTGTAGATCTTGGGATGACCAGGGTGGTAGACGGAGACCTGCTCAAAGTTATGACTTGGTACGACAATGAATGGGGTTTTACCAATCAGATGATCAGGCAGATCTTGGAGATCTAGGAGGACCTCCAAGTCTAATGATGGGTAGAACTTTTCGTGATCTGCTAATACCTATGATGAAGTAGCATAGATGAAAGTGTCGGGTTCAAGTGCTTTAATTTAAACCCGACACTTTTTATTTCCTAATTCTCAGAAAAGTGTCTTTCTTATGCTCGGATGTACATGAGATAACCACCACCAATGATAATCAAGGGAGCTGCTATGCAGAGTAAAATGACGGTCCATCGATACAAGCCCCAATAGGATATCACCTTAATCTCGCTTAGGTCGATGGGATTGTAAACGATTTTAACTCTTTGCTGAAGTCTGTAGGCCGCAGGCTTACTAGAAACATCACTTTTAAATCTTTGTTTGATCTTATTTCTATCTGTAAACTCAAATACTGGTTTATAGGTAACCCCATCATCATCACTTACCTCTATAAGCTCTACTACGGTAGCAGTAGTCCTTATTCCACTGGTCAGGAGCCTTTGAGTTTTGTTGTACTGATAAATGGCAAAAGAGACCAAAGTTAGTCCCATAAACAACAGGCCCCAGTACACATAGCTTATCATGACTACAATATTACGACGGTTTTTTCAAAAGTTTTATAGGATTTTATCACATAAGGAAGTTTGAAAACCTTCTCAAGTCCCGATTAAAAACATCTTTTTTCGGTAAGATGAAAAGGGGATACGATCCGTTTACCGAAGCTTTTTTACACTTCATCCACGATTTTTCCAATTACCGAGAATAGCAGTGTTTTCAGCGATTTGCCGGAGTCAGGCATGCACTACAGCCGTTAATTTAGTGTAACCCAATCTGATAAACATGAAAGCTTTATTCACCTTAATTCTAGTGCTAATTTTCGGAGCTACAGCTCTAGCACATAATACACCTGCAGATGTTAAAGTGGAAGTTTCTCAAATGGGTATTGTTTTGGATAGTAGCATTGATGCTCCTGTCTTTACTGACGAAATTACGCCAGCAAAAGAAAACGCTGTTACGCGCTTATACAGATTTAAAAATTCAAGAGTAAAGAAAGCTTTGTCTTTCTCAACTAAAAGAAATAAAGCCAAATTGGCATAATAAACCCCAATGAATACCACCTTGCGAAAGCGAGGCCCTAAAACCTAATGACTATGATTACATTTACCTTAATTAGCTCAGCAGTACTCGTTTTAAGTTATCTGCTGGCATTTCCGAAAACCAAAGGCGTTTTACGTCCAATCAAAGTTCCAACAACCCAGGAACGATTATAATAAGCTCAACCCTGGTAATATATTTACCATGCCTTCCTTGCGCATCTTGTTGTGAGGAAGGCTTTTTTTTAATTAAAAATTAAAAGTTAAAAGTGGAAAATTAAAAATTGCCGATAAGGAAGTTCAAGTTCAAGTGTCAAGTTCAAACTCAAAAAGTCCTAGAAACAGTCATTGCTAATTGCTCATTGTTTATTGCTAATTGATTCGCCTACTGCCTACACCAGAAGTTCAAGTTCAAGTGTCAAGTTCAAACTCAAAAAGTCCTAAAAACAGCCATTGCTAATTGCTAATTGTTTATTGCTAATTGATTTGCCTACTGTTTAATCCCTGGTTGTTTAATGCTGTAGTTCAATTTCTTCTTTTCGGAAGCGACCATACTTCTTACATCTTTTAATAGCTCAGCTGCTTCATAAACAATACCATCCTTGATGGTATATTTTACCCCGCCTACGCGCACTACCTCGTTATCTTTTGTTAGCTTAATGGCCCCGGTGCCGTAAAGCACCTTTAAATTTTCCAGTGGATTTTCGGGCACCACGACAAAATCTGCCAATTTTCCTACGGCAACAGTGCCGATTTTGTCATCCATTCCCAGAGCTTCTGCACCATTTAAAGTTGCAGATCTGATAATTTCCAGAGGATGAAATCCTGCTTCTCGGAGCAATTCCAATTCACGTACGTAGGCAAACCCATACAGCTGGAAGATAAAACCAGAATCAGAACCGGCAGTTACTCTTCCGCCACGGTTTTTGTATTCGTTAAGAAAGATCATCCATAACCTGTAATTTTCTTTCCAGGCTACCTCTTGTTCCGTTCCCCAGTAATGCCAGTAAGAACCGTGAGATATTTTACTGGGCTGGTAAAACTCCCAGAGAGAGGGGAGGGTATATTCTTCATGCCATTCTGCCCGCCTGGCACGTTGCAAATCTCTACTGGCTTCGTAGATATTTAAGGTAGGGTCTAAGGTGAAATCGAGAGTAATGAGCTCGTCCATCACGGCATTCCAATGGTCAGAGTACGGCTTGGCAGCCTGTTTCCATAGTTTACCGGCCTCTTCAAACCTATGCTGCTCGTTATTGTAATTATAGTCCAGAGGATAATGTTGTACCGTCTTATCATCAAAAAGTGCCTCCGGGAGTCCGTACCAATGTTCCATGGAGGTGAGACCTGCCCTGGCCGAATGCAATACATTCCATCTTGCAACATTTAACTGGGCGTGATGACAGGCCGAACGTTTTCCTAGTTTTTTGTTTTCCTCCAAAGCGGCTTTCATAATCTCGGGAGGCGCACCAAAGAATTTGATACCGTCTGCGCCTTTTTTGGCGTTCTGTTGTACCCAGGTCCTGGCCATTTCCGGGGTGCTTATACCCTCACTTCCTTGTCCAAAGCCGGTATACGCCAAGATCCTTGGAGCGATAATTTCGTTCTTTTCACTTTTACGTTTCAGGTCCAGGGTGAAATCAACCCCCCTTCCGCTGGGTTCCCTTACCGTAGTGATTCCGTGAGCCATCCATAACTTAAATACATAATCTGGCTCTGCGCCCTGGGCGACACCCCCAATATGTCCGTGCATATCTACAAATCCCGGCATTAGGTACATTCCAGTACAATCTAGTTCTCTGCCTCCGGCCTGTAACTTTGGCCGTTTGGTCTCGTCTATTTTGACACCGGGATAACCCACTACCTGGATTTTTTTAATGATGTTATTCTCAACGACGATGTCTATAGGCCCTTGAGGTGGAGCTCCGTTTCCGTTAATAAGGGTAACCCCACGGATAATTAGTTGAGCATACGGACCCTCCCCATTGGTTTGAGAAAATACGGATTGTACAAAACCCAAGAACAGAATACCTATAATTAATTTTTTCATATACGATGTCAACTGGTTTATTTTTGTTTACTGCCTATAATTCAAGTCCAAGTTCAAGTGTCAAGTTCAAATTCAAATTCAAAAACCTCTAAAACGAACTATTGTTAATTGATAATTGTTTGTTGATAATTGTTTGTTGATAATTGCTTTTACCAACTACCTACTGTTTACTACTACTCCGGCACCCTCACTTTTCCTCCTAAAAATAGCGCATTTAAGAAGAGGCGATTAGTTCCATACCAGGAACCTCTAAAATTTGGATTGTCTGCAAACAATATTACTCTACCGCTACCCAATTTACTGACAATCAATGAAGCAGATGGTTTTAAGTGCTCTTCCATATTCTTTTTGGTAATGAAGCCATCGATTAAAGGGTTTTTAGCATATTTTGCAACGGTAGCATATGCGTTCTTGGTAGGCTGTAACCATACGGTGTTGTTTTTATAAATAGGAATTGATGCATCTCTATACCCAAATGCCAAGGGATGCGTTACATCGATATCCGCTCTTAAAATAATACCGCCCACGCTTTCCTTCCCAATATTCTCTCCCGCATCTACATAAGGTTGATGCTCCGTAAGTTTGGTAGAATCCTTTTCGGCTTCAGTGAGTTTTTCCTCAACCAGCTTTTTTTCAATGGCCCATTTGGATGCCGTGCCTATAGTTATTAGGGTATTTCCTTTTTTTACCCAATCTGCAATTTTGGCCTGCTGCTTTTCCGTTAAAGAATACCGTCCCGAGACCATGACCATGGTGTTGTACTTGTCAAAATTTGCCCGATTAAAATTCCGCATCGGAATTTTTGTAATGGGCATATGCACCCTGGTGTCTAACAAATGCCATACCTCTCCGGCTTCGTAAGAACGAATTCCATCTCCTATAAACATTACTGCTTTTGGCTTTTTTAGAGCGGTAATCGCTCTGCTTCCCAAATCGATTCCACTTGTATTGTAACCCGTTTTTGTGGCGTAAATGGGAACATTAAATCTCTGTTGCGCCTGCTGTATCAGTTTAAATACCTCGTCCGCATTTGGCTTTTGTAAGGCGACAGCTATTACCAGGGAGCCGTAGTTCATTCTTTCGTTACCTTCGCTGGTCTTGGCTGTAAAGGGTTTAAAAGATGATGAAACTACCAATCCTTTTGTTTGAAGAAAGTTCAAAGCAGCCGGAGCATTATAATCGTCCCAATCTATGAGATAGGCATAATTTGATCGTTGTACGGGTGTTGTACTTACCAAATGATCAGTAGAGGTAATTTTATCGCCCAGATTTAAGGAAGATACGGGACTGTATTTCATATTGTAAAAATTACCGACAGACCAAGCCGAAGCATCATAGTAAACACTATCTCTGTATTTACTGTAGGTCTCGAACATGGTTTGGACCATTCTGAATTGTGGTTGCCTTGTAGGCACTACATAAGACCTTTCACCCGCCCTATAAACATCAATCTTGTGCAGCAATAACTTATCGATAAAAGCTTTGGTCCTATTCTGATCATGGGCATCTCCAAATTTATACCCCTGTACACGGCTTTTACTGGCATTGCTTAACGCACTTTTAAAGAAATCTTGTTGGTATTTACGCAAATACCCCTTGTTTTCTACTGCTGCCCGTACGGTCGTAATACCAGAGATGTACTGGTTACGTATGGTGAAGGGAAAGGTGATCTCTCCAAAAGCTGTAGTTTGTTTATGCCCTCTGGAACTTGCTTGTTCAAAAAGCAATCCCAAACCTCCTTGAAGATCAGGATATGAGGACCCATATCCAGGATAGGTTCCATCAAAAACTTCTTTGGTAAAGTAAAGAGAGCCAATACTGTCTAAAGCCCGGGCAAAATACTCGCCAAACATATTGTTGAGGTCTATGTAGTTTTCCTTCGGCATTATAGGGTCCAAAGAGCCGTTTACCTTCATGGGCTCAAAAAAATATGAACTTCGAGTTCCCATTTCATGGAAATCTGTAACCACATTTGGATACCATTGGTGGTACCACCCCAATTTCCCTCTACTCTCCGGATGAATCCCTAGCAACCAATCCCGGTTTAAGTCGAACCAATAGTGATTGGTCCGTCCTCCGGGCCAATATTCGTTGTGCTCTGCGTCCTGAGGATCACCTACCATAGGGTTTCCCTGATAACTATTTGCCCATTGGGTATGCCGGTCTCTCCCATCAGGATTTATGGTCGGGTCTATAAAAATGATCGCATGCTTAAGGTATTTTAAGATCTCAGGTTTGTTAGAGGCCACAAAGGTATAGGCCGTGAGCATGGCGGCCTCTGAACTTGATGGTTCGTTACCATGAACATTGTAAGCTAAATTGAGTATCAAGGGTACGTCCTCGTAGTTAGTAGCGGTCTGCTCTGGATCTACAAAGGCCAGGTGTTGTGCTTTTATGGTCTCAAGATTCCTTTTGTTTTCAGGACTACTTACCACCAGCATTACCAATTTTCTTCCTTCATGAGTGCGCCCATATTGTATCAAGGAAGCTCGGTCAGATAGTTCTGCCAATTTCGCCAAATATCCAACTATCAGGTCGTGTCTGGTATGATGTTCTCCCACACCATAACCCAGGTATTGTTGGGGCGAAGGGATATTTTCATCAAAAGGGTGGTATTTTTTAAAGAAATAATCCTGGCAATAGCCAAGCGTGCCGCAACATAGCAGCAGGAAGAAGAATAATTTTTGCATTATTAGTGTTTCAGGAATTAGTCAGACTAAATATAACTATAATATGACGAATACTACCAAGAAGTCGGGAAGGGAATATAGGTTTTAAAGCCCCAACTTTTAAGCTACAGATTCAAATTGCTGTTGCTGCCCCAATTCTCGGAACCTTACAATATAATTGGTTCCCTTTTTTGAGTAGTCCTTTGTAATAGTTCCCTTGAGTTGTCTGGCCAGATTGTGAATCAGTTTTAATCCCAGAGATTTGGTGTTTTTGTGATTTATAGTATCGGAAAAACCGGCTCCATTATCTCCAATTTCCAATTCAAAATTGCTTTCCTGCGGTTTCTTTAAAGCTATATGGATTTGTCCTTTGTCATCGCCCTTAATACCATATTTTAAGGCGTTAGTTACCGCCTCGTTGATCAGGAGACCTAAAGGAATGGCCGTATCAATGCCTAATTGTATATCCGGGATATCCAGGTCTAATTCGATATTGTTCTCAGACCCTTTTACAGACCTTACCAGATACTCACTCAGTTCCTGTACGTACGACTTAAATTCGATTTTAGAAAGATCATCGCGCATATAGAGCATTTCATGTACCATGGCCATGGCAATTACCCGATTCTGACTGCTTTTGATGAGCTTTTTAACACCTTCATCTTCAATACTTCTAGATTGAAGACTCAATAAACTCGAAACGGTTTGAAGATTGTTTTTAACCCTGTGATGCACCTCCTTAAGCAAGGTTTCTTTTTCCCCAATTTGCTGTTCTACTAACATCTTCGACTTGTAGAGATCGTGATGCGCTTTCAGTAAGTTTTTCCCTAAAACCCCACCTAGCAGGTATACTGAAAAAATAACACTCAAGAAGCTAAATAAATCCTGAGAATGAGGAGGTACTACATTTTGAGTGATTGAAGAAGTAGTAATCCCCTGGAGGTATATTAGCACAATGATCATTATGCTGATGTACAGATACACTTTTCCATAACGCCGGGTGGTGGCATAACCGGCAAAAACAACAATTGCAAGAACAAAAATAAAGGGGCTATTAATACCCCCGGTGAACAAGGTAATTACAATAGCACAAGAAAGCCCAAGAATAGAAATGATATTATAGGTGATGGTAAGATTCTTATGGCTTCTGAAGAGCAGGCTGTTAAAAAGATTAACAATGCCAAAACCAAAGAAGATATGAGGTACTACTTCAACAATATCCAGATAGAAAATACAAAGAATCCCAAAGAGAAGAGAAAAAAAGGAAGCAAAATAACTTACTCTTAAAGTTAGTTTAATCTTGTCTCGGTAACGATGTTGATCTGGAAATGTTTCTTGCATGATCCACAGTTTTTAATTCGTAAGCCTTGGTCTTAAAGGAAACTGCCTTAAATCTATGATGTAAAGCTAATTAGGTTTTCCCATAAATCAATGTAATAAGCAAGCATAATTTTCAACTTCCTTCAAGTTAAGAAAATTCTACGGCTTAGGAGATCCTGACAGAATTATCCCCAGGACAAATAAGGTCAAGGAAATAGAAGAGCTAGTTTCTAGGCAACATCTTGGTAGCGTTTGCCAATATCTTCAAAATGGATAATGTAATTAGTGCCTCTTTTAGAGAAGTCTCTGGCCACTGAACCCAAAAGTTGTCTTGCCAGGTTGTGGATCAAGCGCAAGCCAAGAGATGATTTATTGGTAAAATCTACAGTTTGGGAGAACCCCACTCCATCATCTCCAATGTACAGGGTGTAATGATTTTTTTCCTTTCTTTTTTTAATCGCCACATCAATCACTCCTTCCGCACCGCCTGCAAAACCGTACTTTAAGGAATTCGTAATTATTTCATTGATAAGAAGTCCCAGGGGAATAGCAGTGTCTATTCCCAGCTGAATATTGGGAATATCGATGCGAAGTGATATTTTGTTTTCGGCTCCTTTGATCGACTTTATGAGGTAATCTCCCAATTCTTGCACATAGGACTTATACTCAATTTTGGAAAGGTTATCTCTCATATAGAGCATCTCATGTATCATGGCCATGGAAACTACACGGTTTTGACTGCTTTTTATGAGGTCTTGAAAATGGCCGTCGTCTGTATTTTTTGCCTGTAGATTTAATAAACTAGAAACGGTCTGCAGGTTGTTTTTCACCCGGTGGTGCACTTCTCTCAGTAAGGTTTCTTTTTCTACAATGCGTTCTTCAATCTCGGTCTTGGACTTGTATAACCTATGATGCGCCTTTAATAAGTTTCTACCGAAGGTTACGCAAAGCAGATAAACAGAAAAGAGCATGCTAAAAAGGCTAAATAGGTCTCTGGAGACCTCGGGCACCGCCTG
Organism: Flavobacteriaceae bacterium; assembly: GCA_040830565.1. Lineage (GTDB taxonomy): Bacteria > Bacteroidota > Bacteroidia > Flavobacteriales > Flavobacteriaceae > JAFMPW01. The sequence continues at coordinate 16,563 of JBFOMC010000031.1, read as the reverse complement.
GAAGATAAAGCTGAAGTCTTTAAGACCAACCAGGTATATGCCAACGAGTACTGCCAGGACAATGTAGAGATAGATTTTGCCGAAGACCCGTGTAGAAATATAACCTGCTAAAACGATAATAGCCATAACAAAAATGAAGGGACTGTTTATTCCACCGGAATAAAGGGTGATTATGAGGGTGCAAATGAAGGACAGGATTGAAGTAGCCAAAGCCATGGCGGTAAGGTTCTCATGTCTGTAGAAAGCTGCAATATTAATGAGATTGATTATCGCATAGGCAAAAAATACATAAGGAATGATCTCTCTTATTTGCAGGAAGAAAAAACAACTTAGGCCAAAGACAATACTTAAGATAACTGAGGTGTAGTTAAAATTGAGTAGCAGCCTGGTTTTGTCAAAGATTCGGGTCTGACTGGGAGTAGCACTTTTCATGGATAATGTTTTTGGGGCATAGCGGTTACCCGGAATTCATAGCTCAGTTAAAGGACTTGGTGTTTGTGATGCCTCCAACTTTAAAAGCAAAATAACGTAAAAACGTAAGAAAAAGAGTACATATTGTTGACAAAAAGCAGGTTTTACCTCTTATTCAGGGTCAATACGATACTTTACTGTCGCTCTATGCGAGGTTTCAGGTCGGTTAAATCGGATATTTTTACTTTGGTCCCTTCTTCAATACTTTTTCTGGCAGCGATACCCACAAGAATAGACATTGCACCATCTCGAGACCCTGCAGCCCTGTCATAAGGGTCTTTATCTCCTGTTTTCTTGAACAAAAACTCATGCAATTTTTTGTCTCCCCCTCCATGTCCTGTTTTATCCATGGCGACCTGGATGGTTTCGTGTTTTTGCCAAATTTTATGGACTATTACCGGTTCATAAGCCAGAGCTTCCTTAGAGGTTTGATCCATTTCCCGACTGTGCATTTCGGCCTGATCCACATCTACGTTTTTAAAGTAGGGAATATCAGACCAGGCTTCTATTCTGCCATTTGTGCCATTAAAGGCGGCCCGCCATCCTTCAAATGGGGAGTAAGTGGTTAGTGAATAGTTAAGTTGTACGTTGTTTTGATACTTCACCTGGGCCGACATCTTATCATAGATATCTATCTCATTTCTGAAGAGACAATTGTCCCTAATATAGCCGTCATGGTGTTCGTGATCAACGTAGAGTGCTTTTAGGAATTTGTCTTTTGTGATATCCCAATGAAATTCGCAATTGGTCTTATGATCACAGTTTCTACAATTGGCTCCTCTAAAAGGCCCGTTTTTTCCATAAAACTCCAGGTCTCCAAATGCAAAAACTTCCGCCGGCTCTGAATTTATCCACCAGTTGAGCAGGTCAAAGTGATGCGTTGCTTTATGCACCCAAAGTGATCCTCCACTTTCCATTTGCCCATGCCATCGTCTAAAATAGCTCGCTCCGTGATAGGTGTTCAGGTACCAATTAAAATCGACCGAGGTTATTTTACCAATGCTGTTGTTCATCAAGAGTTCCTTGATTTTAGTTGCATAAGGACTCCATCTGTAATTAAATCCAACAATGACGTTTTTTCCAGACGCTCTTTCTGCATCCAGAATGGCCTGGCATTTGACTTCGTCTGTCGTAAGCGGTTTTTCGGTAAGCACATCACAACCCATTTTCATAGCTTTTATGATGAATTGATGATGCGTGGAGTCTTTGGTTGTGACGATTACAAGATCTGGCTTACCATTCGTAACCATCTGTTCAAAGTCGGAATGAGTAGGGCAGGAAGTACCAATAAATTTTTTGCCGTATTCCAGGCGACCGGGATTGATGTCGCACAGGCCTACGAACTCCAGGATATCAGAATACTGATCTACCAATCTCTTTCCCCAAAAGGTAATACCACGGATTCCGGTGCCTACCAGTGCGATCTTCAATTTCTTGTCTAGTCCAAAATTAAATGCCGATGCAGGCATAACGCTGGTTGCGGCTAGCATACTTATAGAACTAAGAAATTTACGGCGCGAGTTTTCCATTATAAGGCCTTTTTTTGATGACTCTTAAAGGTATAGATTTTTTAAATATGCCCTTGGGCGACCCATCATACTTATTCGGGCGACATTATAGTTTCCGAAAATCTCGACTCAATTTAGGCTTAGAACAACTTGTGTGATAGATCTTTTTCCATAGTGTAGTGAATATGGGCTTTAAGAATTATTGAAGCCTATCATTCTGTTCTTTTTTGCATTGCCCAAAAAAAGCACATTCCTCTCTCCGCCGAAAGGCGGATCGTCGGATGTGGTAAAAACGCTAGGCTGATTTTAGTTTTCTTGAAATGCTACAAAAATCCTGCAGCCCCACTGCCCAGGCCGCTTTGGCTTTGCCAAATGCTCTTTGGCCAGCTTCCTTCCGCTAAAGCAGGCTTTTCTTGATTTCTTTCGAAACCTAAAATAGGCCGTATTTCTTCAATATTTCAGATAGCGTTAATTTGAGCCTTTCCTTATCTGCAGAATAAACTTCAAAAGCTCCGAGATTCAGCTCCAAAGGAGCGCGGAGTTTTGAAGTTGGTTTTTGAGTTTTTCTCAAAAAATTCCTCAGATAAGGTGTCTTTTCTTTTGTTTCATTTTCTTTGGACAAGCAGAGAAAATGAAAGCTAGCTGGCTGGTGCTTCATCTGGCTCTTCAAACCAAACTTACACTGTAGCTTTGGTTTTCAGCCCTGGACAAGCAAAAAGGAATAAATATGAAGGAGGAACCTGTCCCGTTCATTCTTCAGATCCATTTCGATGGCACAATCTGTATTTGTATAACCCTAAGCACACAAAGAAATCAAGGAAAATATCAAAACTCAACAAAATTAATCCTCGATCAACACCCATTCCCCTTTATTGATCAAGGGTTCTGCCTGTTTGTATTTGACTGTTTTGCTCTCTCCGGACATCACATTTTTAATGGTCACACGGTCGTTACGCCCAATTTTCGGTCTTTCCCTGACTATGGTCTCGGTAACCTGAGGTCTCCTTCCCTGGGTTTGTCCGGCAGCTCTGTTTTGCGCGGCTAATTCATCGCTGTTAGGAATTTCTTCCTTAGAGGTTTGCAGCTTTTCTTTAGGTCTGCGTACGTTTCTGGCTTCCTGAATTTCGTTGGTATTTGAGGAAGGTAATTCACCTTTGAACAAGAAGGAAACCACATCCTTATTCACCTTATCTATCATACTCTTAAAGAGTTCAAAGGCTTCAAATTTATAGATCAAAAGAGGATCTTTTTGCTCATGTACGGCCAATTGAACAGACTGCTTTAGCTCGTCCATTTTTCGTAAATGGGTCTTCCAGGCATCGTCTATAATGGCCAGAGTGATATTCTTTTCAAAATCCGTAACTAGTTGCTTACCATCGCTTTCATAAGCCTCTTTAAGATTGGTAACCACGTTTAAGGATTTAATCCCATCGGTAAAAGGGACTACTATGCGCTCAAATTTATTGGCACTGTCCTCATAAACCTTTTTGATTACGGGAAAGGCTACAGCGGCGCTGCGTTCCATCTTTTCCTGATAGTGATCGTAGGCTTCTTTATAGATGGTGTTCGCAATTTCCTGAAAACCTAATTTGCCGAAGTCCTCCTCGGAAACAGGTGAGGTAATAGAGAAGTACTTTATGAGTTCAAACTCAAAGTTTTTATAATCATTGGCAGCCTTATTGGTATCGGCAATTACCTCACAGGTATCGTAGATCATGTTTGCGATATCTACCTTTAAACGTTCACCTTGCAAAGCATGACGCCTTCTTTTATAAACCACCTCCCTTTGAGCGTTCATTACATCGTCGTATTCCAAAAGGCGTTTTCTGATTCCAAAGTTATTTTCCTCAACTTTTTTCTGGGCACGCTCTATAGATTTGGTCATCATGGAATGTTGAATAACCTCTCCTTCTTCCAATCCCATTCTGTCCATCATCTTCGCCACTCTATCCGAGCCAAAAAGTCGCATAAGATTATCTTCCAGAGAAACATAGAATTGTGAACTTCCCGGATCCCCCTGACGTCCAGATCTACCTCTTAGCTGCCTGTCAACCCTTCTAGAATCGTGCCGTTCGGTACCCACAATGGCAAGGCCACCGGCGTCTTTTACTTCATTCGAAAGTTTGATATCCGTACCCCTACCGGCCATATTGGTTGCAATTGTAACCACACCGGCTTTACCTGCCTCGGCCACAATATCTGCTTCCTTTTTATGTAGCTTGGCATTGAGTACATTATGAGGTACTTTTCTAATGGTTAGCATACGAGATAGAAGCTCAGAGATCTCTACGGAAGTGGTACCTATGAGTACCGGTCGGCCTGATCCGGACAATTTGGTCACCTCTTCTATAATGGCATTGTATTTTTCCCTCTTTGTTTTATAAATGAGATCGTTTCTGTCATCCCTGGCTATGGGCCTGTTGGTAGGAATTTCCATAACGTCTAACTTGTAGATCTCCCAGAACTCTCCGGCTTCGGTAACCGCCGTACCGGTCATCCCCGCTAGTTTTTTATACATTCTGAAATAATTCTGCAGCGTAACTGTAGCAAAGGTTTGGGTGAGGGCTTCGATCTTTACATTTTCTTTGGCTTCTATAGCTTGGTGTAAACCATCTGAATAACGCCTTCCGTCCATAATACGACCGGTTTGTTCATCAACGATCATCACCTTGTTGTCTATCACCACATATTCCACATCCTTTTCAAAGAGGGTATAGGCCTTCAACAACTGGCTCATAGTATGCACTCGCTCACTTTTGACGGTAAAATCTTTGAAAAGCTCTTCTTTTAATTCAGCTTCTTTTTCAATATCCAGATCTTGACTTTCAATTTTAGCAATTTCACCGCCTATATCGGGCATTACAAAAAAGTCCTTATCGCCATCTCCCGAGAGGTAGTCGATTCCCTTATCAGAAAGTTCAATCTGATTGTTTTTCTCATCAATCACAAACAACAACTCCTCGTCTACCTTAGGCATTTCTCGGTTGTTGTCTTGCATATAGAAATTTTCCGTCTTCTGTAAAAGCTGTTTAATTCCCTCTTCACTTAAAAATTTGATCAGCGCCTTATTTTTTGGAAGACCGCGGTGTACTCGCAGTAATAAGAAGCCTCCCTCTTTGGTATCTCCTGCAGCAATGAGTTTTTTTGCCTCTGCCAAAACCCCGGTAAGGTACTGGCGTTGCTTTTGTACAATCTCATTTACCTTGGGTTTAAGTTCGTTGAATTCGTGTCTGTCGCCTTCAGGCACAGGTCCTGAAATTATTAAGGGAGTCCTGGCATCATCTACTAAAACGGAGTCTACCTCATCTACTATGGCATAATGATGTGGCCTTTGTACCAGGTCACCAGGTGTATGTGCCATATTATCTCTTAGGTAATCGAAACCAAATTCGTTATTGGTTCCGTAGGTGATGTCCGCATTGTAAGCGGCCCTTCTACCTTCAGAATTGGGTTGATGTTTGTCTATACAGTCTACAGATAGGCCATGAAACTCAAAAATAGGCGCCATCCAGGTGCTATCACGTTTTGCCAGGTAATCATTTACGGTTACCAAATGGGCACCTTTACCGGCAAGGGCGTTTAAATAAAGTGGGAGTGTGGCGACAAGGGTTTTTCCCTCACCAGTTTGCATTTCGGCAATTTTTCCCTGATGTAAGGCAATGCCACCAATCAACTGAACATCGTAATGTATCATGTCCCAGGTAATGGCTTTCCCGGCCGCATCCCAGGAGTTATGCCAGATAGCGTTATCGCCCTGAAGATTTACATACTCTTTTGAACCAGATAGCAACCTATCGTATTCCGAAGCCTGTACTTCAAGGGTCTCATTATGAACAAACCTTTTGGCTGTCTCTTTTACTACTGCAAAAGCTTCCGGGAGAATTTCATTCAGTGTTCGTTCTGTGATTTCGTAGATTTCTTCCTGAAGCTTATCTATCTGAGCGTATAGCTCTTCGTTGTGATCGATATCGGTAGAATTCTGAACCTCTTCTTGCAAAGCCTCAATATCCTCGTTTAGGCTTTTGCAATCCTCAGCGATCTTGGCCTTAAAATCTGCAGTCTTTTGTCTAAGCTGGTCATGACTCAGGCCTTCTAATGTGGTCTCAAAGGATTTTATTTTGTCGACCAGGGGTTGAAGTTCTTTTACATCCTTCTTTGATTTATCCCCTACAAATGCTTTTATGACCGAATTTAGTATACTCATGATATGTGTCTTATTTTGTGCGCCACCTCTTCCTGACTCGATCCATGATAACGCAGTACATTCAATATGCGAAAATTTATGATCGCAATGTGCTTTTAAAAGCAAAAGCTATTCCAGTTTCCTCTTTTTGCTTAAATATCCCTCCGGGCTGTCAAAATTACAGAGAACCAGCTCTAAGGAAAAGAAAAATCTCAGATAAGTTCAAAAAAAAAGCCTCATTTGAGGCTTTTTTAAGATATGTTATGGTTATTATATTAATATTCGTCCTCATTCCAGAGGTAGTCTTCTTCTGTAGGATAATCAGGCCAGATCTCTTCAATAGATTCGTAAATCTCACCTCCTTCTTCTTCCATGGATTGTAGGTTTTCTACAACTTCCAAGGGCGCCCCAGTTCTAATGGCGTAATCTATCAATTCGTCTTTTGTGGCTGGCCAAGGGGCATCACTTAAATAGGATGCCAATTCTAATGTCCAATACATGGTAGTAGTTTGATTTTAAAATTTTTGCAAAAATAATTTTTAAACCCAGATTTTCAAGAAAAATGTCTTTTATTTCATCGATTTTATCAACAAATTCCGGATTTAGTAATTTGATAACGAAGAAATAGATAAATTATTAGTCCTTTTTCTCGGGAATCCACTTTATCTCCTCCGCCTGAAGATCGTGTGACAATTTTCGTGCCAGTACAAAAAGATAGTCCGAAAGTCGATTAATATATGACAATAGCTCCTCGTCTAGAGGCGACGTTTGGTGTAGCAGCGAGGACATGCGCTCCGCTCTTCTGCAAACGGTTCTTGCTATATGACAGTATGACACAGTACTATGACCACCAGGAAGTATGAAATGTGTCATTTCCGGAAGGCTCTCGTTCATCCTGTCCATTTCTAACTCCAAGCGCGAAATATCATCCTGATGAATTTTCGGAATGTTCAGTCGATCTTTACCGCTTTTCAGAACTGCTTTTTCGGGATCTGTGGCTAGGATAGCTCCCACGGTAAAAAGATCCTTTTGGATTTGTTGAAGCATTTCTTGGTGATGCCCTTTGATTTCCTGATCACGGATTAAGCCAAGCCATGAATTTAACTCGTCTATGGTACCATAACTCTCTATTCTGATGTGATGTTTTGGGACTCTGGTCCCTCCAAAAAGAGCGGTGGTACCGGAATCCCCGGTTTTAGTATATATTTTCATGGAACTAGTGGGTTAGTGAAATAGTGTTTATTTAGTAGGTAGGTTCTACTGCCGACTGCCAAAGCGTAACGTCAACTGCTACTGCGTACTGCTACTGCCGACTTTTACCGCCTACTCCTTTTTCTTATCCTTACGCTCATAACCCTCCATAAACCCTCTGGATTTTCTCCGCTTAGCGGTTCTCCTGTTGTTCCAAGAGATTAATAGATAGACTACCGCAAGTGCGCCTACGACATAATAAATGGTATTATCCATATCTGTTAAAATAGTATATTAAAAATAGGTTTTTATATCCGAACCTTAAAATGTTGTTTTCGCTGTGCAGGCCTTCTAAAAAGTAGCCCGCTATAGTAGAGATCTATACTCACATTGAATTGAACAGATTGTGCGGCACTTTTCCATAAGGTCTTAGACTTTTTGGATCCATATAAATCAGTAAGAAAGTAAATAACCTCTTTTGAAGGCTCTTTACTTCCTATAGGTGAATCTGCTGCCTTAGACCAATGCATAATTGGGATAACCACCATATCATAAGGAGGAATATTGATCTTAAGATCCGGGAAATGTCCTTCAAGCTTAGTAATTAGACCTTCATCTTTATGAGGTATTTTAATGTTCTTTACTTTGAAATAAGGAATACTTCTAAGTAAGATCTCGAATGTCTTATTCCTCTTGATCCTGGGCTTTTTATATAAACAGTTGGTGAGATAATCGTAGACAAATGGGGAGTGTACACCGTGTTGGTTAGTGGAGGAAAAAAGAAATCTGATCCTTGAAATCATTTGGGTTATCATGGCCGTCAAGATCTTAATTCCCCTCTAAAATTGCAGCCAGTTCAAACCAGCGTTCTGTTTTTGTAGTAATCTGATCCGTAAGGTCTTTGAGGTCTATAGCCAGTTGATCTATCTCATTCCCGCTCACAGCGCCCGATGAAAATTGATGCTCTATGTCCTGCTTCTTTTTCTCTAAATCCTGAATTTCCTTTTCCAGTCTTCCGTATTCTTTTTGTTCGGAATAGGATAGTTTTTTAGAGTTTGAGGGATCCCGCCAATTGGTTTTTTCTACTTTTTCTCTTTTACTCTCAGATTTTTCTACCCTTTTATCGGCAATCCATTTATCTTGGAAGGCCCTGTAATCTGAATAATTCCCAGGGAAATCTTCAATCTCCCCACCGCCCTTGAAAACAAAAAGATGATCCACAATTTTGTCCATAAAATACCTATCGTGAGAAACCACTAAAAGGCAACCAGGGAAATCGAGCAAAAAATTCTCTAAAACATTGAGGGTAACAATGTCCAAATCATTGGTCGGCTCATCGAGGATTAAAAAGTTTGGGTTTTGAATAAGTACGGTGCACAGATAAAGACGCTTTCGTTCTCCTCCGCTTAGTTTTTCCACAAAGTCGTACTGTTTTTTCCTGTCAAAGAGAAACCTTTCCAATAGTTGTTGGGCAGAGATCTGCCGCCCTTTTTTCAAGGGAATAAAATCACCGAATTCACGAATAACGTCAATAACTTTCTGACCTTCCTTGATGGCGATTCCAGCTTGGGTATAGTAACCGAATTTCACCGTTTCACCAATCACGACTTTACCACTATCGGGGGGTACGGTAGCTGTCAATATATTAAGAAAGGTAGACTTTCCCGTACCGTTCTTGCCAATAATTCCAATGCGCTCTCCCTTAACAAAATTGTAATCAAACTTGTCTAATATGGCTTTATCAGGAAAAGATTTGGAAACTCTGTGCAGTTCAAGGATTTTGCTTCCCAGGCGCTCCATATTTAATTCTAACTGAATTTCGTGGGAAACCCTTCTTTTCTGTGCTCGTTCCTTTATTTCATGAAAATCGTCTATTCTTGATTTAGACTTGGTCGTTCTCGCTTTAGGCTGCCTTCGCATCCACTGGAGTTCTTTTTTATATAAGATTTTCGACTTATGCTGGGCCACAGCCTCCCGCTCCAAACGTGCATCTTTCTTCTCCAAATAGTAGGAGTAATTTCCTTTGTATGTATACAGCTGACCTCCATCTAATTCGATGATCTCGTTGCACACCCTCTCCAGAAAATACCTGTCGTGGGTCACCATAAACAAGGTGAGATTTTCCTTTTTAAAATAGGTCTCTAACCACTCTATCATTTCCAGGTCCAAATGGTTGGTGGGTTCGTCTAAAATCAGAAGATCCGGACGATTGATCAATGCATTAGCCAAAGCGAGGCGTTTCTTTTGACCTCCTGAAAGGGTACTAATTTTAGCTTTTAGATCTTCGAGCTTTAGTTTAAAAAGAATTTGTTTGTATTGAGTCTCAAAATCCCAGGCAGAATAGCGTTCCATATTGTCAAACGCCTTTTGATAGGCCTCCTGATCCTCAGGATGTTCCAGTGCTCTTTCATAAGCCGAAATGACCTTAAGCACTTCGTTGTCGGAAGCAAAAATGGTTTCCTCTATGCTGAGGTTAGGATCCAGATTGGGTTCCTGATCCAAGATGGAAATACGAATACCTTTCCTGTAGTTTACTTGCCCTTTATCCGGAAGGTCTTTGCCAGAAAGAATGTTTAAAATGGAGGTTTTACCGGTTCCGTTTTTGGCGACCAAGGCAATTTTCTGATCCTTGTTTATTCCAAAGGAAATGTCCGAGAATAGCACAAGTTCCCCATAAGATTTGGCTATATGCTCAACACTTATCAGATTCATCGCAAAGCAGGCTGAATTTTCCTCAGGTAATTATATAGAAAGAGATACCTGGTAGCTAAAGTTATGAGCAAAACAGTTAAAATAGGAGAAAAACTTTGTATCCCTATAATCCAAAGCAATATCACTAGGCCAAGCATCACCATAAGCCCCAGCAAGTATTTGGTGAACCAATGAGGAAATTCTTTTCCTTTTCTGATGACATAATAGCAGGCGACCAGGTTTAATGGGAAGGCCCAGAGGATATTGAAATTAAGCGCTGCTGCACTATGATCCGTAATAAACCAAAGGAAAAATATAAGGAGTCCTACCGAGCCCGTAAGGAGGAAAAGGAATAGATCGAGCCATCTGCTACGGACGTCATTTTTTACATCAATGTAGCTAATGATCATAGTGAAGACCAGGAGGAGAACAAACCAAAAAAGGGGAGAGGTTGTAAAGTAGAATCCGCTACTAACAGTGGTGGCTTCCAGGATAGTTCTTCCCCTGTCTACCAGGACTTTATTGCCCAGGCTTGAATTATCGAGTTGCGCAGGTACTTTTAGAGGGATAAACATCTGCTCTCTTAAATTTATTTTTTTATCAATGACCGCTCCCAGAGCCAGGTCAATGCCAAAACTGGACCAGCTATTCGACTTTAGGTTCTCGCGGATGAGGTCTCTAAAACTAGGTTTTGGGCCTTGACTATCCTCTGGAATCACCAATTGTTCCCCTAGCACTTTTTTTAAGACTTCAGGAATTTTAGTAGAGCAATTATCATAAAGATAATCGTATGTATAGCTCCTGTTCTCTGGTTTTCTATTCTCTTCCAAGAACCTGAACAGGGCATTTTTTTCATCCTGATCCAGGGCTAGTAATTGTTCTGACACCCACCTGTTCTCGAACTGATAGGAATAAAGAAAATCTGAGAATTTGGAAACACTTAAGGAAAAAAGCGGTCTTCCCAGAGTAAAATTTAAGTAGAAACCCGGGGCGTTAAAATTGAAGGTACCATAATTGTAAACCCAATCGATGCCTTGAGTCTGATCTTGTACCCTAAAAGCATTATGTCCGAAAGATGTGTATAATTCTTGTCCGGGGCCACAGGTGATAACACTTATTTTGGCATTCGGCGAAAGCTGTCTGGGTTGGCCGAAACCGCAAAACGAAATCCAAAGAAAAACCAGAATAAGACTGTGCTTTAATCGCATTGTTGGAGAAACTAGAATTTTTGATTTGCCCTCACGGCAAATATCTGAATAAAAACCGGGACCTAAGAAATAGATTAAAAATTATGTTATTTTTACTAAAATAACCACCAAATGAAACAACACATCCCAAATGCTATCACATTGCTCAATGTGCTTAGCGGATGTATTGCTACAGTCTTTGCAGTTCTCAATCAATTAGAGATAGCTGCCCTTTTTGTTTTTATTGGAATAACTTTTGATTTTTTAGATGGTCTGGCGGCCAGGGTCCTTAAAGCACAAGGTGCTCTTGGACTTCAATTAGATTCGTTGGCAGATGTTATTACCAGCGGTTTGGTACCTGGGATTGTCATGTTTCAATTGTTTGGGATGTCTAGTGCCGGCGGATGGAATATAGATACAGCCAGTGGTCTAAGTTGGGCAGACCTTAAGGTCTCCTTTCTGCCTTTTCTGGGCTTTTTGATTACTTTGGCATCGGCCTACCGACTTGCCAAATTCAATATTGATGAAACCCAAACAACTTCCTTCGTGGGACTGCCCACTCCGGCTAATGCTTTATTAATCTTATCCCTTCCATTAATTCTTCTTTATCACAGCAATGATACACTCAATGGAATTATTCTGAATCCTTGGGTGCTTATCGGCTTAACCTTGTTGAGCTGCTACCTTCTGAATTCCAGAATTAAGCTCTTTGCTTTAAAATTTAAAAACTGGAGTTTTAAGGACAATGCCTTGCGATATATTTTTATTATTGTTAGTCTGGTCTTACTGATGACCATAAAGTTTTTAGCCGTGCCGGCCATAATCGCATTCTATATTCTTAGTTCTTTGCTGAGTAATATGACTGAAGACAGCGAATAAAAAAATCGCTCAGGCTCTTATAGATCCAGCTTCTTTTTACGTAATTCAAAATTCTGGCCCAGGTACACCTTACGTACCATTTCATCTTCGGCCAGGACTTCAGGGACTCCGGATTTAAGGATTCCTCCTTCAAACATCAGATAGGAACGTTCCGTAATAGCGAGGGTTTCCTGCACATTGTGGTCGGTGATCAGGATACCGATGTTCTTATTTTTTAGTTGGGCAACTATGCGTTGTATGTCTTCAACAGCTACGGGATCCACCCCGGCGAACGGCTCGTCGAGCAAAATGAATTTAGGATCTGTGGCTAGAGCACGGGCAATTTCCGTTCGTCTGCGTTCTCCACCAGAAAGCAGATCTCCCCGGTTTTTACGGATATGACCAAGCCCAAACTCCTCAATTAGCGATTCCATCCTATGATGTTGCTCTTTTTTACTTAATGAAGTGAGTTGGAGTACACTTAATATATTTTTTTCAACACTTAATTTTCGAAATACAGAGGCCTCCTGAGCAAGATATCCAATACCGTATTGAGCTCTTTTGTACATAGGAAACTTGGTGATCTCGGTATCGTCCAGATAAATATTTCCTCCATTGGGTTTGATGAGCCCTACGATCATATAGAACGAAGTGGTTTTCCCTGCACCGTTCGGACCTAAAAGCCCTACAATTTCACCTTGATTCACTTCCAGTGAAATACCTTTTACTACCTTTCGGCCTCTATAGGCCTTCATAATATTTTCTGCTCTTAACTTCATAAAGTTGGCCCCAAAACTAAGGATATAATCCTAGAGCGGTCTAATAATTAACGCTTTATTATAAAAGCCAAAGTCCGGGTTCGCGCCAGTCTTTGGTCTATTGTCTTTGATCTGTATTCTTTTAGGTTGCCGCAGCTCTCTTTTTCTCCTTTTTTTCTTGTCGTCTCAGTACTACTTTGGAAATGTAAATGCTCACCTGATATAATATTAAGACGGGAAAAGCCACGATGATTTGACTAGTTACATCCGGGGGGGTAATTACAGCCGCGAGGATGAGTACCATAACCAGGGCAATTTTCCTGTATTTCTTAAGAATAGTAGGAGTTACCAAGCCAACTTTAGTAAGGAAATATATGATTATGGGCAACTCGAATAAAATACCACAAGCAATTACCGAAGTCCTGACGGCTGCTATATAAGAGCCAAGGTCAAATTCGTTTAACACCTCTTCACTCACCTGATAACTTCCGAGGAAATTGATAGAAAGCGGAGCAACCACATAATATCCGAAAAGAACCCCTAAAAAGAATAATAAAGAAGCCACGAGAATAAACCCTCTTGAATGTTTCCGTTCATTTGGATGTAAACCCGGGCTGATAAATTTCCACATTTCATATAAGACATAGGGAAAACCGATAATAAAACCGGCCCAAATAGAGGTCCATATATGCGCTGAGAACTGTCCGGACATGAGTCTACTCTGGATAGTAAATGGTAGTTTGTCCTTACAGAAATCCGAATCAATACCCACAGAGGTAGCTATTTCACAAAGGGCTCGATACGTTGGAAAGCTCATTTTTTTTGGACCGAATATGATGATGTCAAAAATGAACTCACGCATTAAAAAGGCCACACAGCCTATGAGCACTACGGCTACAACAGAACGAATGAGGTGCCATCTCAGCACTTCTAAGTGGTCTAAAAAAGACATTTCATTTGGATCCTGCTTTACCTTGGCCATTACAGTATTCCTTCGTTAATTAAATTGTGCAGATGTACCACTCCAATGTATTTGCCTTGGTCCATAGCCAGTAACTGAGAAATTCCCTTGGCCTGCATTACCTCCAGGGCCTTAATGGCTAATACTTCGGCCCCTATGGTTTTTGGGTTAGAGGTCATAATATCCCGGGCTTTCAGGCCATTTATATCATTGTACTTGTTCAGCATTCGCCTTAGATCTCCATCGGTCACAATGCCTACAATTTGGTCTCCCTCCATTACTGCCGTTACTCCCAACATTTTTTCTGAGATCTCTACAATCACTTTTTTTACTTCGGCATTTATATCTACCTGTGGAATCTGATTTGTTGCGGCTATGTCCGAAACTCTGAGATAAAGGCGCTTGCCCAAAGTACCCCCCGGATGGTATTTGGCAAAATCTCTACTACTAAAGCCCCTAAGTTCAAGAAGACAGATAGAAAGTGCATCGCCCATTACCAATTGGGCTGTTGTACTCGTAGTCGGCGCAAGGTTATTAGGACAGGCCTCTTTTGGTACATAGGTATTTAAAACATGATCTGCATGTTCGCCCAGAAAGGAATCCGGAGCTCCTGTAATGCCAATGAGTTTGTTCTTCCCTTGTTTAATAAGTGGTACCAGCATTTTTATCTCCGGAGTATTACCACTTTTAGAGATGCAGATCACCACATCATCCTTCTGTATGGTTCCCAGATCCCCGTGAATAGCGTCTGCGGCATGCATGAAAATTGCAGGGGTTCCGGTAGAATTAAGGGTAGCCACGATTTTCGAAGCAATAATGGCACTTTTACCTATGCCAGATATCACAACTCTTCCGGCAGATTGAAGGATACATTGAACGGCATCTGCGAATTCTTCGTCCAGAAGGTTAGATAGATTGTGAATAGCATCTCCTTCCGTTTCTATGGTTTTTTTTGCTATGTCTAATATAGCTTTGCTATCGCTCAATTTATAACAGAAATTATAGAATTCTTTAACTAGAAATTGTATAAAAAACTAAACACCTTCTAAAAGAATGTATTATATTTAAGAAAACAAAATTACACAAACTTATTTTATAGGGGATTACCTAACAACTAAAGAAAATAAATTATCTCCTCTACCCACCAATCGTTAAATTTTTATATCTTAAATGATTGAGATGCAGTTTGAAAACCAAGGGCTGATCATAAATTATAAGGAATGGTTTTGAATGATATCGATCTTCACACTTCACTGAAAAAATATTTTGGTTTTTCCAAGTTCAAGGGCCTTCAGGAAGACGTTATAAAAAATATAGTTCAACAAAAAAATACTTTTGTCATCATGCCAACGGGAGGTGGTAAATCCCTTTGCTACCAATTGCCCGCATTGATCAAAGAAGGCACTGCAATAATAGTTTCCCCTCTAATTGCCTTGATGAAAAACCAGGTAGATGCATTACGCGGAGTTTCTGCAGAACACGGAGTTGCACATGTGCTGAATTCTTCTTTAACCAAGACCGAGGTTAAGCAGGTGAAGCAGGATATTACCAATGGCATTACAAAATTGCTCTATGTAGCCCCCGAATCTCTTACAAAGGAGGAGTATGTGACATTTTTACAATCGGTTCCCCTCTCTTTTGTTGCCGTAGATGAGGCACATTGTATCTCGGAATGGGGGCACGATTTTAGGCCGGAATACAGGAACCTTCGAAGTATCATAGAACGATTGGGAGAAAATATTCCCATTACAGGACTTACAGCAACAGCCACACCCAAGGTGCAGGAAGACATCATTAAGAACCTGGGGATAACTGACGCAAAGGTGTTTAAGGCTTCTTTTAACAGGCCTAACCTTTTTTATGAAGTAAGGCCTAAGACCGCCAATGTAGACGCAGACATTATCCGCTTCGTTAAAAAGAATTCGGGCAAATCCGGAATTGTATACTGTTTAAGCAGGAAGAAAGTAGAAGAGCTGGCCCAGGTACTTCAGGTTAACGGGATCAGTGCCGTACCTTATCATGCAGGATTTGACGGAAAAACCCGATCCCGGTACCAGGATATGTTCCTGATGGAAGAAGTTGATGTTGTGGTGGCTACTATAGCCTTTGGCATGGGTATAGACAAACCCGATGTACGTTATGTAATTCACCACGATATTCCTAAAAGTATAGAAAGCTACTATCAGGAAACCGGAAGAGCTGGCCGAGATGGTGGAGAGGGGCACTGTTTGGCCTTTTACTCCTATAAGGATGTTGAGAAGCTCGAGAAGTTCATGTCTGGGAAACCGGTAGCGGAACAGGAAATTGGTAATGCGCTGCTTCAGGAGATTGTAGCCTATGCCGAGACCTCAATGTCCAGACGCAAGTTTATCCTTCATTATTTCGGGGAAGAATTTGACGAGGTGAACGGGGAGGGGGCAGATATGGATGACAACGTAAGAAATCCTAAAGAAAAGGAAGAAGCTAAAGATAATGTGGTGAAACTGATCACTGTGGTTCAGGGGACCAAGGAAAAATTTAAGGCTAAGGAAATCGTGAAGGCGCTAACCGGGAGTACAAATGCCCTTATTTCTTCTCACAAAACAGACGAGAAACCGTTTTTTGGTATTGGGACGGATCAGGACAAGCGATACTGGATGGCTCTGATAAGACAGGTTTTGGTGGCCGGATTACTGAGAAAGGAAATAGAACAGTACGGGATTCTTCATGTGACCCCGGCCGGAGAGGCCTTTTTAAAGAAGCCAACGTCCTTTAT
>JBFOMC010000030.1:0-8406 GCA_040830565.1 Flavobacteriaceae bacterium | reverse complement strand
GTCATCTTATTGTGCACAATATTGGAGCCGGGCAAGTACTCGAAGATTGTCTTTTCGATTTTAAGATAATTGGTCACTATAGCTATGAATAATGAAATTGCAATGCGCAGGGAAATCGAAGAATTGAGGAATTGAGAAAGCACGAAAAACTTACCCTATGTTCAGTAGTCTCAGGCAATAGAAAAGTTATTGATTGGTTTTTCAACTGCAACGACATTGCAGCGGTAGACACTATCTTTAACTGGGGAGGGGTTGGAAACCCCAAATAGGATTGGGTTGGTAGTTGTCCGTTCTTCACAAAAAAAGTCTTTTCTCTCTTGTCTTTTCTCTTTTCTCTACATCATTGCTAATTGATCATTGTTAACTGTTTAATGATTACTACTTACTGTTTAATGATTACTACTTACTGTTCACTCCTCTACCCCCGGAAGTCCTTCGGGCTTTTGCGTTTGCCAGTAAAATGTTTCTGATTTTTGCTCCTTGGGCCAGACTTCGTCCAGATTGTCAGCATTATACACTCGCCCATTCTTTACTACATAGGAAAGGGAATTGGTATTTCTCAGATTTTCTAAGGGATTCTTGTCCATAACCACTATATCGGCCAGCTTTCCTGCTTCTAAACTGCCAATGTCTCCCTCAAGACCTAAAGCAATCGCTCCATGAATTGTAGCCACTTTCAGGGCATCGTGATTCTTCATGTTGCCACTAGCCACAGCCCACAGCTCCCAATGATACCCCAGGCCTTGTAATTGGCCGTGGCTTCCCACTCCTGCCAACCCCTCGGCGTCGACCAGATCCTTCATAAACTTAGCATGTTTCTTAAAGATATGTTCCTCATCCATGAACCAGCCTGGTCTTCTCCTCGACTTTCTTGCCAGTTCCTCATAGGGGGTAAAATACTGTATCTTTTGATCTCCCCATACGTCTTCCGTCTCGTAGAAATAGTTTTCGGCCCATGGTCCGCCGTATGCCACCAAAAGTGTTGGCGTTACAGCCATTTTTGAGTCAGCGACAGATTTTACCACATCTTCATAAATAGGGTAAATGGGTAAGGAATGCTCATGCCCCGGGTACCCATCTAGCAACTGCGTCATATTAAGCTTAAAATCGAGTCCCCCTTCGGTGGTAGGCATTAACTTCAATTCTTTAGCCGCCATGATCACCCATTGCCTTTGTTGCCTGTTGCCCACCAAATACATTTTTATGCTTTTTGTATTGTAGTATTCACTGTATTGTTTCAATTCTTCCTTGGCATGATCCAGGCTTTCTATCTGATATCTCCAAAACCCTACTCCCGGACCAGTACTGTACACGCGAGGACCATGTAACATTCCAGCCTCCACCATATCGGCATAGGTGAGCACATCTGTTGTTGCAGTCTGAGGATCCCGAGTTGTAGTGACTCCATAGGCCAGGTTAGCAGAGTACATCCAAATCTGGTTCTTGTGAATGCCCCAATTAGGCCACATATGAGCATGGGTATCTACGAAACCAGGAGCAAGGGTTTTTCCTGCCATATCTAACACCGTGGTCCCGGGAGGAATGTTTAGGCTTCCACTTGCCCCAAGGGCCTTGATTCTGTTGTTCTCAATAAGGATATCGCCATTTTCAATAACTTCATCGCCCTTCATAGTAATTATGCGACCCCCTTTAAGTAAAACTGTGCCTTTTGGAATATCTCTTTCATAAGACACCTTTATTTTAAACTCTTCGGCTTTGAACTTGGGAGTCTTTTTATCCTTCTCTTCTTTCTCTTTGTCTTTCGTCTCCGTACTATCTGTGGCCTTTTTGGTCTTTTTCAGCTCCTTTTCTTTTTCCTTTGCTTCAGCAAGACTGTCTTTGAATTTTTTCCCTGCTTCCAAATCGTATCTGAAATGACTGGCACCTAAAGACCAATGTACTTTCTTACTATCCGAAGACCAGCTGGGAAACTCTCCCCCCATAATGGTCAACTTCATGGCCGGAAATGATGCATTATCAGGTTTCGCCAAAGATATGGTTGGTGTCTTCCCGTATCTGGGGATAACCACGGTATACATATCATTATTTATTTGAGCAAGTGCAGTTTTTCCGTCTGGCGAAATTCTGATCTCGGAAGGTCTTGATGATTTATCCTGAGGCTCTCTGCCGTCATCGGCTGAGGGTAAATAGGTATTCTTATTGGTATCAAAATGATCTTTTCCAAACACATCCTGGGATCCAAAAGTTACTATACCCTTTAACTTTAGATGTTCTTTTTCATCCGTGCCATCCCACCTGATGGAGACCAAACCTTTTTGAGGATTGCTCAGATAAATTCTGTTATCTCCCTTTGTAAAATGGGGTAGCTGTCTTCCCTTTGATTTGTCTATATAATTAATTGTTCCTCCTTCTGTAGAAATCCATACAAGATCTTCCTGCGCTCCTCTGGCGAAGGGACCAATGGCATCGTCATAGGTTTGAGCAGTGCCCCTATGGAAGGCGATACGCTTGCTATTATAGGACCATTCAGGATTGGTATAAATTCCCGTTTCTCGAGTGAGCTGTACGGCCCTAGTCCTACCTTCAGTATTTATCTTATACAAATGCCCACCACCTCGTTTCCAGGTTGTGAATACAAGAAATTTTCCATCCGGGGACCAACTGGGCTGGGCTTCCGTAAAATCATTATTGGTCAACCTCCTTGGAGTCCCTCCGGGGAGATCCATAAGATACAGTCTATTTAGCGCAGTAAACGCCAGCTGAGTACCATCTGGAGAGGGTCTTGCATCCCTGATTTGAGTTACCAGAGCCTCTTCGGTATCTTCGATAGGATATTCAAACTTAAGTCTTGGTCCTAATTCCAAATTAACGTCCACGGAGAATGGAATTTCGGTTGCCCCACTGCCATCAACAGCAATGGCATATATCTTACCGCCATACGAGGCGATGAGTCTTTTACTATCCGGTGTAAAAGACATAGCTGGTAATACTCCCAAAGGTGCAATAGACTCCTGTTCATCTCGCTGCACGGGGTAGGCTAACCATTTTTCTTTCCCTGTTTTTAAATTGCGTAATACCAAGCCTGTTTCTTCCTCAAAGCGTGTACCGTAAACCATCCAATTACCATCTGAGGACAAGGTTGGAGTAAAAGCAGACCCATAGCGAGAAGTGATCACGGCCATATCACTATCTTCCATATCATAGGTACCTATCTGATATTGGGGAAGCTGTGCGTTGTAGTTCCAGGCATTGTTTCTTCGGGAAAAATACAGCAACTTACCATCCGCTCCGAAAGCCGGATCTATGGCTTTGATGTTCTTTGGCTTGTCAAAAAGCTGACTGCCAGATCCTCCTTCTTTATGATAGATATGCATTTTAATATTTCTTCTTCCCTTGCAACCCACTAGATACTCTCCATCTGGTGTCCATTCAGCGGAAAAGAAATTATGCTTCTTTTCTTTGCTTATCTGTTTGTCTTTTTTGGTTTCCAGGTCAAGGGTCCAGATGTTATCAGACCCGCTCTTATCCGAGATAAACACAAGAGACTTCCCATCAGGACTGTATCTCGGATGCACATCATAGGCCATTCCACTGGTGATCTGAGTAGCCTTACCCCCGCTTATGGGAATGGTATAAAGGTCGCCCATTAGATCAAAGACTATGGTACTACCATCAGGGCTAACATCAAGAGAGATCCAGGTACCCTTATCGGTAGTGAAGGATATATTCCTCTCAGGTTCTAAGGGAAGTTCCTTAGTAGCTTTTTTGGTAGAGTCTCTTTCTTTGACCGTTTCCTGGGTAAAGGCCTGAAGTGTGAATAAGAAAATAAGCGTGAAGAGAAAAGGTTTGAAGAAGGTATTCATTAGTGGTTTAGTTTAAAATTAAAGTCACTAAATATAACCATTATAATTCGGAAGAAATTACAAAAAAACCCGACTAATTTGCCGGGTTATCTCTGATAATATTAAGGGAAAATCTTATTCTTCTTCCGAGCTTTTTGCATCAGAAGCTTCCTCGGAAAAATCTGTAATTCCATGGTCGTGTAGAATGTTATACCATTGAATTACTTTTTTAATATCACTGGGGTAAACCCTATCCTCGTCATAATTTGGAAGTACTTCAAAAAAGTACTCTTCCAGCTTCAGCTTTTCCTCTTTATGACCGATAGCGGTTTTCCCTCCATCCTCCTTGAGTTTAATTTTTTGAAATACCTCTCTCAGAGGTAATTCTTCGTCGAGCGTGTATATTGCAATTTCTGACAGAACACTAACATTGCTTGTCATACCCACCGATACCTTTTTTTTGTCTATCAATGATTCCGCAATAAAACCGGTCCTCGTTTGCGCTAATAATTTAAAAAGTCCGGGCTTCCCACCAATGGACAAGATCTTATCTAAACTCATAAATTGTTCTAAAATTTCAGGCAAAGATGACACTTTTATCCTAAAGTTCAAGTTTAAAATTCAGCTTGAATTTTGACAGTAACTCATTTGTCAACTTGAGAAACTACAACAGTAGTTTTGATTTTGCTCTAACGACCTTTTTTTGCAGCCGGAAAGCGCATCTTGTAATCTACTTTAATTTTGCCTTTTGAGATATTTGAAAGTTTGCCTTTTATCAACCTTTTCTTTAAAGAGGACAGCTTGTCTGTAAACAATACCCCCTCAATATGATCGTATTCATGTTGAATAACTCTGGCCAGCAATCCATCATAAGTTTCGGTCCGGGCCTTAAAGTTTTCATCTACATAGCTTATGGTAATTGTGTCCTTTCTACTCACATCTTCTCTGACATCAGGGATGCTCAAACAGCCTTCATTGAAAGCCCAATCAGATCCGGTTTCTTCTTTCATTTCGGCATTGATAAATACCTGTTTGAAATTTTTCAACTGCTCTTGCTCTTCAACAGACAATTCTTCATCATCGGCAAAAGGCGAGGTATCCACAAGGAAAAGTCTGATAGGCAACCCTATCTGTGGTGCAGCTAAACCTACCCCGTTGGCCTTGTACATCGTCTCCCACATATTCCCGATTAGCCCTTTAAGATCTGGGTAATCCTTTGAAATCGCCTTACCTATTTTCCTTAGAACGGGGTCTCCATATGCTACTATTGGTAATGTCATATCAATTTCTACTGTTTAAATAGGACTGAAGAATGATTGTGGCACTTATTTCATCGACGAGTGCTTTTTGTCTACGTTGCTTTTTAGACAAGCCAGTGTCGAGCATAGACTGTTTGGCCATTTTGGAGGTAAAACGCTCATCTTGACGTTCCATTGGAATGTTAGGAAATAAAAGCTTTAGCTCTTTCAAAAAGCCCCTGATCAGTGCCTCAGATTCGGAAGGAGTATTATCCATTTGCCTGGGTTCTCCTACTACCCATTTCTCCACCTTTTCTTCACGGTTATACTTTTCCAAAAAAGACAGTAATTCTGACGTGCGGACAGTGGTAAGGCCCGAAGCAATAAGTTGCAATTCGTCCGTAACAGCTATTCCTGTTCTCACTTTTCCATAATCTATGGCAACTATCCTACCCAAGTCAAATTTTTTGCAAAAATAGCTGATAAATTGTTACAGCTATAAAAAATAGAAGCTTTATTACACTAATGCGCTTATCTTTGTCAAAATTTAAAAAAAGAAATGAGCGAAATCCGTGAAATTATTGAAAAAGCCTGGGAAAACAGGGAATTACTAAAGGAAGAGTCTACCCAAAAAGCCATAAGGGATGTTATTGATCTCATAGACAAAGGCGAACTGCGGTGTGCTTCTCCGGAAAAGGACGGATGGCAAATTAATGAGTGGGTAAAAAAAGCTGTGGTACTTTATTTTCCAATCCAAAAAATGGAAACTCTTGAGGTAGGCATTTTTGAGTACCACGATAAAATTCCACTTAAAAGAGGTTATGAAGAAAAGGGAATAAGAGTAGTACCCCATGCCGTGGCACGGCACGGAGCCTATATTTCTCCTGGGACTATTTTGATGCCCAGCTATGTAAATATAGGTGCCTATGTAGATGAAGGGACCATGGTAGATACCTGGGCTACGGTAGGGAGTTGTGCCCAAATTGGCAAAAATGTTCACCTAAGTGGAGGTGTGGGTATAGGAGGAGTCTTGGAACCGCTGCAGGCAGCGCCTGTAATTATTGAAGACAATGCCTTTATAGGGAGCAGATGCATAGTAGTTGAAGGTGTTAAAGTAGAAAAGGAAGCTGTTCTAGGAGCAAATGTCGTACTGACGGCATCCACCAAAATAATAGACGTAACCGGAGATACCCCAGTAGAACGCAAAGGTTTGGTTCCTGCAAGATCTGTGGTAATCCCTGGAAGTTACACAAAAAAGTTCCCAGCTGGGGAATATCAAGTTCCCTGTGCATTGATTATCGGTAGCAGAAAAGAGAGTACTAACAAAAAAACTTCACTTAACGACGCATTACGTGAATATGACGTTGCAGTTTAATTTTGTAGGAATTTTACCTCCCATATACTTTTTTCTTCTTTTTTTAGTTATAATTTTGACGAGTCAACCCGAGAACACCTACTTATAATCATTTTATGAGCTATAAAAGAAATAAAATATCGGCTCTCATTATTACATATAATGAGATTGGTTACATTGAACAATGCATAAATTCTGTAGGCTTTGCAGACGAAATAATTGTCGTTGATTCGTATAGTACAGATGGTACCTATGAGTACCTGCAGAGCGCTCCAAACGTTAAAGTAATTCAACATCCTTTTTCAAATTTCACCGCTCAAAAAGCATTTACACTAAAACAAGCTACCAATGATTGGGTTTTATTCCTCGATGCAGATGAAGTAGTATCAGATGCGCTGCGTGAAGAAATTATTCGCACGGTAAATTCAAATACTGAAAATGTAGCTTTTTGGTTTTACAGAAACTTTATGTTTCAAAACAAGCCTCTTAGATTCAGCGGATGGCAGACAGATAAGAATTACAGGCTTTTTAGAAAGAGTAAAGCTAAGTTCTCGGATAAAAAAATTGTTCATGAAACTTTAGACGTGGACGGAAAATCTGGTATTCTGACCGAGAAGCTGACCCACTACTGCTACAAGAATTATGACGATTATAAGGCCAAAATGCTTAAATATGGCAGGCTAAAGGCAAAGGAATCCTTCTACAGAGAAAGAAGGTTCAACTATTTCTCGTTTATTTTTAAACCTGCCTGGAAGTTCTTTAATCACTACATTCTGAGATTAGGTATACTCGACGGCAAAAAAGGCATGACCATTTGTTATCTGAATGCTTTAGGAGATTTAGAGCGTTACAGAGAGCTTAAAAAACTCGAAAAGAAAAACGAATTGGCCTACTACTTAGTGATGCCGTGATAGGTCCAGACACTTTTCTTTTGTCTAACCTCCCTTCGGATTACCTGATTTTTAGCGATTGCTTCAGGCGTTCTGTACCCGCGTTCATGATCTAAATGAACGCAAACTGCGCTGTAACGCAATTGTTTTGATTTCACTCCAAAATTAAAGAGCCTTTCTCCAAATTCGCGATCCTCTCCCCCATATTGCATACGTTCGTCAAACCCATTAACGTTAAGAATATCCTTTTTCCAACCTGAAGAATTGTGGCCATTCCAACTCGCATTGGTAGGCGTAAAGGTGTTGAATAAGGTGGACATAAAACCTCTTGCCGTAAGTTTGTTATTCTTAAAAGTCTTTGGGATACCTTTCTCCTTGAGCCATTGAATATTAAAGCAATTCTGCTTCTCAATATCCTCCTTGGTTATGGCTTTGGAAATATTCATTGGAAGCATATAATAACCCCCGGAAATGAAATAACCAGGTTCTTTGTTTATATAGTGTACCTGCACAAAATCTTCTCTTGGGATACAATCGCCATCCGTCATAATAATATACTCGGCCTGGCAGGCTAAAATTGCTTTGTTCAGTATTCTACACTTTTGAAAACCATCATCTTCTTGCCAAACATGTTTTAGATCATAAGAGACTTTTTCGCGCATTTTATCAATTAATGCTGCGGTCTCAGCGCTAGATCCATCATCGGCAACCACAAGTTCAAAGTCCTTATAAGTCTGGCAATTAAATCCCCAGAGCACCTTTTCTAGCCAATCTGGTTTATTATATGTACTAACAATAACACTAACAGTGCTCATCTAAAATCTTTTAATTTTTAGTACTTTTACAAATGTAGTTTTTTGAATTCCATCTCCAATAAAATTCTTAAAAATTAGATGAAACTCCAGGAATGGAGGGCATTGTTCGTAGTTTTAGAGAAAATGTCTCAAGCTGCCACAAGGAAACAACAACACCTATGAAGCGCACCTATGTTGGGTCTACCATTTATCACATTTATCTTGCCCTCCTACACATTATAAAGAACTCCTCAAAATCGGATGAAGATCTGTGCACTAATTTGCTATTTTTAATTGAAAGCACTCCCTTTATAGAGCAACTATCTC
>JBFOMC010000029.1:0-12052 GCA_040830565.1 Flavobacteriaceae bacterium | reverse complement strand
CTTTGAGATATTCACTTTGAATTCCCACAGGAATAATTTCATATAAAGCGGTGACAGTATGCCCGCTACCCAACTCTCCGGCATCCTTGGTATCATCTATAAAATCCTCCGCCTCTAATAACCTGTTTTCATATCCCAATAATCTATAGGCAGCAACTTTTGATGGGTTAAACTCGAGCTGAATTTTTACATCCTTGGCTATGGTAAAAAGGGTGCCGCCGAATTCCTTTCCAAAAACCTTTTGAGCCTCTTGCATATTATCAATATAGGCGTGGTTTCCGTTTCCTTTGTCTGCCAGTACTTCAAGTTTTGAGTCCTTATAGTTTCCCATACCAAAACCAAGCACAGAAAGAAATACCCCGGTTTTCCTCTTTTCCTCTATCAGCTTTTCCATAGCCCGATCACTGGAAACCCCTACGTTGAAATCACCGTCTGTCGCCAGGATAACGCGGTTGTTTCCTTCTTTAATAAAGTTCTTTTGCGCAATAGCATAGGCCAATTCTATACCCTCTCCTCCGGCAGTTGAACCTCCAGCATAGAGCTGGTCCAAGGCCTCCACGATCTTAAATTTTTCTGCACCGCTTGTCGGCTCCAGTACCACTCCTGCCGCTCCCGCATACACCACAATGGCTACTTTATCCTTTTCCCTTAATTGGTTCACGAGTAATTTGAAAGCTGCTTTTAATAACGGAAGTTTATTAGGTGAATTCATAGAACCGGAGACATCAATTAGAAAGGTTAAATTGGATGCCGGAAGGGCCTCATTTTCAAATGATCTTCCCTGAAGCCCTATACGAAGAAGTCGTGTTTGCCTATTCCAGGGGGTCTGGGCCACCTCTGTGTTGATAGAAAAAGGATGTTCGTCTTTAGGCTGTGGATAGTAATATTCAAAGTAGTTGATCATTTCCTCAAGTTTAACAGCATCTATTGGAACAGATCCTCCGTTATTTATCAATCTTCTGATGTTGCTGTAAGACGCCTTATCCACGTCAATAGAGAAGGTAGATAAAGGATTTAAAGCGACTTTTTGAAAAGTGTTTTCTGTAATTTTAGCATAAGACTCATCGTTCTCTAGTTGATAATTTCCTTTTTTGGTAGAGATTACAATACAACCATCTTTTGCGACACTCCCAAAAAGTTGCCTGGCTTTTGCACCTTTATACACGTTGATCTTATCTATCTGATCTGGCTTTAAATCAGCTATAACCTTGTTGTATTGCTTTTTAATTGGGGTGCCGTCAACTATGTACAATGGTTCCTTACTGCTGTTCAGACTAGCTACACCTCTTATTTTCACTTTATTGGGGTTTTGTGTAGCTGAAGATGAAACTATATTAACTCCGGCGACTTGCCCATTGAGTTGTTGTGATAACTGTTTATGATAAGCTCGCTTCTGTCTGCGCTTTGTCTGACTAACAGAAGCCACAGAAGCAGTTAGCGACCGCCTGGTTAAGGTGCCATACCCTACCACAACTACCTCATCAAGGGCCTGAGCGTCTTCTTCAAGCGTTACATTAATTATGCTCTGTTCTTTAACCATCACCTCCATGGTTTTAAATCCTATATAATTAAAGACCAGGGTGCTGCCTCTTTGCGCTTTGATGGTATAGTGCCCATCAAAGTCTGTCTGAGTTCCGTTAGTGGTTCCTTTGACTACTACATTAGCTCCCGGTAATGGGCCGGAAGGATCTGAAACGGTACCTGAAATAGTTTGTAATTGTGCTCCGACCTCAAATACGCAGCACATCATTGCGAAGATTAATAGTTGTTTTTTCATCATATTGGTTTTAAAGTTTCAATAAACCTAAAGCAACCTTAAACCATATGAAATGGAAAATGAGTGAAGGGTCTCTTTGAAAGAGGGAAGTCTATTGCTGGACCAGGGCTCTGGTTTCAGATCTTTTGATTTTCCCGCTCTTTGTTAACACAAATGCCGGAATACAAAAGATTTTCTTGGGAATTTCAAATTTCTCTAACTGCTTCAGCCTACCAATACATTCCCGAATTGTTTTAATGTCTTTTTCCCCTTCGAGGATCAAAACCAAATGTTCTCCCAGTACTTCATCCGGAAGACCGGTTACAAAAAATCTGGTATTGATACAGTTTTTAATCTTTTCTTCGATCTGTTCAGGACTAAGTTTAATTCCTCCGGAATTTACCATATTATCTATCCTTCCCAACCACTTGAACTCCGTTTCAGAATGGAGGGATACTAAGTCGTTGGTTACGATCTTTTCAGCATTTATATCGGGAGCTTCTATAACAAGACAATTTCTTTTGTCTATGGTTACCCTAACATTGTCTAAAGTTTTGAAATGCTCTTCAGAGGCTCCTCTACTCAGTTTTTTTAATGCTATATGGGTGATGGTCTCTGTCATCCCAAAAGATTCGTAGATCTGGTTTTTTTTCAAAGTCAGTTCTTCCCTCAAGTCCTCAGGCACCGCAGAACCACCCACAATCAGCTTTCTGATCCGTTCTATTTGGCTAATCGAGTTCTTAAGCTGCATGGGGGTCATAGCACCAAAATTGTACTCCTGGTTACCCTGTTCCAAAGGTGTGCTCGATGGTATTTTATAATGTAGTTCAAGACCCAATACCATGGCTCGCACCAACATCATTTTCCCTGCTATATATTCCATAGGAAGACAAAGGAGAGCACTATCGCCCGGGCTCAATGCCAGAAAATTACCGGTAGCCCTAGCCGAATTTATCATCTGCTTTCTTCGTAAGCGAATGAGCTTCGGACTACCTGTAGAGCCCGAGGTTCTCACCTCCAAGATCTCAGATCCCGATAACCAGTCGAGCAAAAAATCCCCCAGGCTAATTTCAAAAGGAGTACCTTCTTTTACCAGGCTATAGGCCACTTCCTTGAGTTCCTCGAAGGAGTATGAAACATTGTTTAATTTAAATCCCGGATGTACCTTATTCAATAAGTCTGTCATCGGTATTGGCCTCTAAAACTATCTCCTCTTTAACAACCTTTCCTGCCAGTCTTTCCTTCCAATTAGACCAACCGTATTTCTTGGCCATTATAAGCAGTATAATTGGATAAATAACTAATACTGGAACAAAAACATCCCAGCCAAGGGCTGGTTCTGACACATCTCTGTATACCGAGTGCGTTTGAAAAGCTGTCCAGTCTGCCGTGACCAAAAGTGCAGCCGTGAGATTATTGGCTGCATGAAAACCCAGGGCGAGTTCCAGGCCTTTGTCCATTAGGGTAAGAATACCCAGAAAGAGACCTGTACCCATGTAAAAGACCATGATCCCGTAACCCAATTTCTCTACCTCCGGATTAAAAATGTGTAGAATCCCAAAAATGAAAGAGGTCACCAATAACGGAACCCATCTATTCCCCACAGCTGTCCCAATTCCTTGCATAAGGTAGCCTCTCATAAAATATTCTTCAAAACTGGTCTGCATCGGAATCAGGAGCGTAGCTATTACCAGCAGAACCAAAAAGGGAATCAATTGAAAATTTAGGACGTAATCATCCGGTGAGAAGTAAATATCAATCGCTATAAAAATCACCGAAACTACGGTCCATAAACCAAAAGCAAAGAAGATCCTCTTCCAGTCTATTTTGTCTCTGGAGGTAGTCAAGGACTTCCATGATAATTTATGTAAAAATTGAACGATCAGATAGAGCGCCAGGAGTCCTACAGCAAAGGTAAGGAGCATTAAAAACAAGAATAAATTGGACCCCAACAGTTGAGACATTCCCCCGATGTCTGTAGGCATGTTACCTTCTGAAACGGACTTGGCCACCACAAAACCAACAAGTGGTAAGGCTCCTATTAGTTGCCATGCGATGACAACGATCATAAATCCGACCAGGTACCTCCATATTTCATGAAGTCCTTTAAATGCTTGTTCTATATACATAGTTTTTCAATTAAATTTGGTTCCCAAGCCCTCTCCTTTTTATAGCATAATTCTCCATTTTCTACTACAAGCGGACTTTCAAAATTATTGGTAAACAAACTACCGGTCCCAAGTCCCTGGGGTAGACTGTTTTTTAAACTGAAGGTCCATTGAGCAATGGCATTGAGTCCAATATTACTTTCTAAAGCGCTGGTGATCCACCAACCGATGCCGAGCTCCTCTGCCAAGTTAATCCATTCCCTGCATCCTGCAAAACCCCCAACAAGACTTGGTTTTAAGATAATATACTGCGGCTGGATTGTTTGTAGCAATAAAGCCTTTTCTGTTACACCAAAAACACCAATAAGTTCTTCGTCCAATGCGATAGGCAAGGGAGTCTCATCGCAGAGGTCCTTCATAGCAGATATATTCCCGGGTTTAATAGGCTGTTCTATGGAGTGTATATCCAATTCTGCCAGGATCTTCAGTTTCTCTTTTGCTTCTTCTTTTGAGAAAGCTCCATTGGCATCTACTCTTAAAGTCACTTCCTCCTTGGTATACAGTTTTCTGATCTCCCTCAATAGCCCCATTTCTTTTTCAAAGTCCAGAGCCCCAATCTTCATTTTTATGCATTGAAAACCTTGTTCCAATTTCTCATCTATCTGCTTTCGCATAGACTCCTCTTGCCCCATCCATATGAGGCCATTGATTTCAATAGGAGCTTGTTTCTGAGTGAAATCAGAAGGAAATAAAATAAAAGGATCTTCGGCTTTAAGAGATAAAAAGGCCTGCTCTATACCAAGTTGGAGGCTGGGATAGGCATAGAGCGTTTCTAATAATTCTTCCTCGCCCAAATAAATGTTTTCGCATACCCATTTAAGTCGCTCTTCATAATCTGGTGTGTCATCCACGCTAAGACCTCTAAAAACAGCACATTCTCCAACTCCATAGTTGGATTTATCTCTTAGCACAAGTAGCCAGCTCTCTTTTTGGGTTAGAATGCCCCTGGAAGTTCCTCCGGGTTTTTTAAAATTTAGAATGTACTTTCTGTAGAACGCTTTCATGCCAACTGATCTCAAATTTAAGTATATTTTGGCTCTTAAAATGCGACTATGGAACAATTTGCGGATAAGGTGGTATGGATAACCGGTGCTTCTTCCGGTATTGGTAAAGCCTTGACCTATGCCTTGAACAAAAAAGGAAACCGCCTCATTATTTCTTCGAGAAATGAAAGCGAACTACTTGAGGTAAAAAGAGGGTGCCTATACCCGGAAAAAGTTGAAGTATTACCCCTGGACCTTTCAAAATTTGAGGAGATGACCTCCAAAGTGCATGCCGCTATTGAGACTTTTGGAAGTGTTGATATTTTGGTAAACAATGCGGGTATAAGTCAGCGGTCACTAATCATAGACACAGATTTTGAGGTGTACAAAAGATTGATAGATATAAATTATTTGGGAACTGTTGCCTTGAGCAAAGCAATATTACCCCACTTTATATCTAAAGCGGAGGGTCACTATGTTGTTGTAACCAGTTTGATGGGAAAGTTTGGATCTCCCTTGCGTTCCGGATACTGTGCTGCTAAACATGCCTTGCACGGCTTTTTTGATGTGATGAGAATGGAGCATCAAAAAGACGGGATAGACGTCACTATGATCTGCCCGGGATTTGTACAAACTAACATTGCCGTGAATGCCTTAATTGCAGATGGAAGTTTAAAAAACACCAATGACTCGGCCACGGCGAGTGGCATGCCTGCCGATGTATTTGCAGGGAAAATGATGAAGGCCATGGTGGCAAAAAAGTACGAAGCCTATATTGGCAGGAAGGAAGTTAAAGGGGTTTACTTAAAGCGGTTTTTTCCAAAGCTACTGCACAAAGTAGTCTTGAGAAGTCAGGTAGTATAGTTAAACGTCAATTGAAGCTCCAATCTCTAAGAGGTGTAATTTTTTGCCGGCCATTTCAAATGCCTTTATGGCTTCTTCATGATTTATTTCAATAAAACCAAAGGTGTCATAATGATAGCCAAGAATTCTATCGCATTCCAGCAATTCAGATGCTAAAACAGCATCCTTGATCCCCATAGTAAAATTATCTCCAATAGGCAGGATGGCCAGATCTAACTTCTGTGTCATCGGGATGAACTTCATATCCATAGTCAGCGCTGTATCACCTGCTATATAAACTTGTTTATTATCGGCAGAAATGATGAATCCACCGGGTTGACCTCCATAGGAGCCATCCGGAAACGAAGAAGTGTGAATGGCATTAGTATACTTCACACTACCAAAATTGAACGACCAACTACCTCCGTGATTCATCGGATGCGCCTTTAAGCCTTTTTGTTGATAATGTGTAGCAATCTCATAATTACTCACCACAGTGGCGTCTGATCGTTTTCCAATAGCTTCCACATCTAGAATATGATCCTGATGGGCATGGGTTACCAAGATGTAATCCGGATTGAGTGCGGATACATCAATGATTCCCTTGGCTTTGTCATTTCCTGTGATGAAAGGGTCTACGAGGATACTTGCCTCTGCCGTCTCTATAGAAAGAGCAGCATGACCTAAAAAGGTAATTTGCATGGTGAACTGGTTTTATGCTCTAATTTATTTAAAATTAAACCAAAAACGAACACCTTCGGAAGTTTTGTCAATGTTTAAGGTAGACTGCAGCTGATTTACCAATCTGTTCATTAATCTTATACCCATTGAGGAGTCTGCGCGCTCTGCGGAGTCTTCTGGCAAACCGACTCCATTGTCTGTATATTCAAAGAAGCCATGCTCCCCATTTTTGCGGATATGGATATATATTTTACCATCTTCGTCATCGTCAGGGAAGGCATATTTAAAGGAATTGGATACGAGTTCATTCAATATAAGGCCGAACGGAATTGCGCGGTCAATATCTAGCTCCACTCCTTCCGCGTCTATAGTAATGTTGATATTGTGTCCTCCTTTTTTGAAAACAGATTGTACACTATTGATCAGGCTTTCAATATAACCCTGCATTTCTATTACAGAAAGGTCATCATTTTGATAGAGTTTTTGGTGAATAAGGGCCATAGCTTTAACCCTGGTCTTACCCTCTTCCAAAGCCTCGATAGCTGCCTTACTTCGAGTGTTTTTAGTTTGAAGACTTAGTAAACTAGAAACCATTTGAAGGTTATTCTTCACCCTGTGATGTATCTCTTTCAACAATGAATCTTTCTCTACCAGGGAATTTTCAATAATATGTTTTTGTTCGGCGATAAGGCGTTGGTTTTTAATACTTTTTAAATAAGCATATACCAGCCCTGCAAAACCAAGAAGGGTGAATATCAGGGAAATAAATACAAGGTTGATCCGCTCATCCTGGGCCTGCATTTCATTTTTGGCAATCTCCATCTCCAGTTGCTGCTGATCAATAGTCCGTCTTGAATTTTCAAGATTGTATTCAGCTACAATGGTTGCCAATTGTTGCTTTCGTAAAGAGGTATCCGTTATGTTTATGGAATCATTGATCCGCATATTCTTTTGCAGATAAAACGTTGCATTCCGATAATCCTGAATTTTGTCGTAGTATACTGCTAGTAGCCTATTTCTTTTGAATATGTGTTTAGTCTTCACCAGATTCAGATCGATGTCCAGGTACTCCTTGGCTTTTGCTAAATTTTCGAGAAGTAAGTGGCATTCTGCCAGAGCAAGCGTGTATTCAATAACCTCAAGAGAATAAAGTCCGATCTTATGCTCCCTTATGATCCCAATTCCATTTTCCAGATATGGCAAAGCTTCTTCATACCGCCTGAGTTGAAGATGTGCCCTTCCTATATTTCCTTCAATCACCCCTCTCAAAAGATTTGCATCATTGATTTCACGTTCTGTCTTTACCTTACTCATGTCATTCAGGTAGACATCAACATAACCCTTAGCCTTACCAAAATTGGAAAGGGCAACGGAGGCGGAATTATCCAGAAGTAGGTATCTTCCAATATTGTTGTTATAAACAGCCAGGCCGAAATTATCACCATCCTCAATGGTCTTCTTCATTTCCATGATATAGTCATTCATGGCTTCGCGGTGCAATCCGAGGTTGGAATAAATATCGTAGAAGGTAATATTTTCAGTAAGTCCGAGATCTTTTTTTTCCTGTCTGATCTCTACCTGCTTGTCGTAAAACTCTAATTGTGCGTAATTGTTATCAATCAGGTCTAGCATAATCCCCTTGGTCGGCAGGTCCAGTTTGTTCTTTTCCGCATAAAGTTCGTTGGCAATGGCTACACTTCGCTCGTAATCGCCTAGATCAAAATACAGTTGGGCCTGTATTAGCTTGTACTTTTGAATGGCGGTGCTATCATTGTCTCTTTCGGCATCATTCAGAAAGATATTCACCTCATCAAGCCAGTCATAGGCAGAGTTCTCACTGTATCTATTTACGGTATTGAAGAAAAAGCTAAATCTGGCTGAAGGATCAAAGGTCTCCTTAAAATTGCGCAACAAGTCCTGATCGGCCGCATCAAGGCTTTGGGCCGCAACGGTAGTACCAATAACAAGAAAGATTATATATAAAAATTTGCCAAGCAACTTTGCCATAACATGCTGAGAAATCTAATTATGCACTTCCATTTTTACTTCCCAAAGGCGCGCATGATCGCCAAAGAAAAGCCCTTTTAACTTGCACTTATAAAACGATACGCCATCTCAATTGTTGTCGGACAAAATCAATATGTGGTGAACAACATAGTTTTATCCATCAAAGAGCACCCTCGTTTACCAAGAAATTTGCTAAACCTTCAATACCAATACAAGTTCGGACGTTCTAGTGTTCTTCCAAGAATTCGCCATGAAATGCTTTTACCAAGGCCCAATAATCAAGGCTTTAGACTTTGTAAAAACTGCCAAAACACATTGGCCATTACTTAAAATTAAATGGTAAGATGAGGGATACCTCAAAAGTAGTATGTAGGATTGTTGTTTTTGGAATATTGTTGTGTAAGTGCCAATTTCTGTTGTGAAACGCCATTTGAATGAAAAATACTGCATTTCATCGGTTTTTTTGAACCTTTCATGGAATTCACTCTTCATCTTCACCATCTACCAAAGTTACTCTTTGAGTGTTGTTGGCAGTGCAGATGAAGATCCGCTGAACAGATAGTCCAGATCTGGTGTATAAAGATCCGTTCGCTATGGTCGGGATAAGCTCAACTTTGTTTCTATATCGGTTCAAATAGATCGAGATCCCTTCGCTCTGCTCGGGATGGGCAAAACAGAGTTTTGCCCAATAAAAAAGAGCCCTATCTTTTTTGACAGGACTCTTTTACGAGAACACTATATGAAAATGAAAAAATTTAATCTCTGTTAACTATAGGACCAAAGTATAACAACTCTTCGGTGCCAACAACAATTTGTTGTGAACTGCCCAAAAGTTGTGGTAAGGGATACAAAAAAGTAATTTATGAAGAAAAGGCAAGGATCGTAGTTGCTTATCTCCTCGGCTATGGGAACTGTGACCCATTAGTCTACCGATAGAAACTTAGCACATTATTTATCTAAGTGTCATTCTCGGGCTGCAATGTAACACACTTCTCAGTATGGGCATAGTATCCCTTTCTGAAGAGGGGCAAGCCGAAACACAGGCCTTTCTTTCCCTTATTCCTTTTTGTTTCCCCAAAAAGGAATACAAAAAGGGGACTTTTTCGCTATGTGTTTTTTAAATCAAAAGATTTAAAAATCGCTCACATGGCCTAAATTATTTCCAAGGCTTCAATAATTCTTAACGACCATGTTCACTACACCACGGAAAAAGGAATACGTCTGTTTTTAGACCTATCATACTAAATTCAAACTGACCTATTTTTGGTAAGAAATAAAGAGAAGGCTGCTAAAAAAAGAACACCGCAGATGCTTATCCTAAAAGGTTAGCAGTTTTAATATCAACTTAACCTTAAGAACTAATAAAATTCAACCTGATGCTTACTTACTAGGAGATACCATCTCGCAATGAGGAAGACCTAAGAGTTCATCGCGGAAATGATAAACTCCTTAAAGTCTTTGGAAATAGGAATAAGGGTATTATTGATCATGATATCCTTAGAGTTTATGGCATCAATATGATCTACATTCACTATGTAGGACTTGTGCGCCCTGTAGAATTTATTTTTGGGAAGCTTTTCAAGATAATCCTTTAAGGGCGAACGGACCAGGAACTTCTTATCAATGGTATTCACTTCCAGATACACATTATCTGCTTTTATGAATTGGATATCTTCAAATTGAATACGATAATAGAGATGTTGTTTTTTAACAAAAATGGAATCTTTTAATACTGAATTTGAAACTACTTTTTCTTCAGAGCCTCTTGCCTCCTCAGTACCCCCTGATTTCTCAGAATAGTCGAAATTAGAAAGTGCAATTTCTATTGAAGTATAAAGATCCTGTTGTTCAAAAGGTTTTACAAGATAGCCGTTTGGTTTTACCGTCTTGGCGTTTTCAACAGTGGCCCGGTCAGAATTGGAGGTAACAAATATGAAAGGAATGTTGTAGTTTTCTCTAATATGTTTTCCAAGATCTATCCCCGTTTTATCTGAAGCAAGAATGATATCGATAAGAACAAGATCTACGTGGTTATTTTTTAGTACTTCTTCCGCTTGTTCGTAAACAATAACGTTGTCCACAATCTCATAGCCAATCTCCTCTAGCATGGATTGCATGTCATCTGCAATAATAACATTATCTTCTACAATGAGAATCCTGATAGGTTGTTCCAAAGCGTTTGTGGTTTAGGTGGTTATATCCTTTCAAATTTACAAAAAATTATTGTAACCTATATAAAAGAACAGGGCTAGCAAGAATGTACTTAGCGCTAATTTCTTAAGTTCCGGGTCCAATAAAATAGGGTCTTTTATTCGATAAACTGTCCGCAAATGGATCAGTATTGGTATAAACGCAAAAAGACATAATGCATTGTGCCAAACTTCAAAACGGACCAAAATATAAACAAGCATACTGAGCAGAGCTAAAATTAAAAGCAGGTAATGATATTGCTTAGCTCGCTTAACTCCTAATAGTACGACTAGGGTGTTTTTACCCACCTTCTTGTCGGAATCGTGATCTCTTAAATTGTTTAAATTAAGCACGGCAGTACTTAAAAGGCCAACCGTTACGGCTGGCAATATTGCATCCAAGTTTAAAAACTTGGTGTATAAAAACATCGTACCCAAAACTGATAACAGACCAAAAAAGATAAACACAAAAACATCTCCCAGGCCTCTGTAACCGTATGCCCCCTCTCCGACGGTGTATCTGATAGCTGCCCACAGACTCGCAGCGCCCAAGATTATGAATATGGCTATATATCCCAGATGATCTTCTCCAAAGGCTATGTACAATAGCGCAATGACGAGTAAGAAACTGATAGCGACAGACCACCCGATCCCCCTCTTCAATTCTATCCTGCTTAGGGCTCCACTTTGGAGCGCCCTTTGAGGACCTATTCTGTCATCATTATCGGTTCCCTTTACCCCATCGCCATAGTCGTTGGCAAAATTGGAAGTGATCTGAAAGCCTATAGTAGTCAGTACAGCAAGAAGAAAAACCAAAGGGTTATAAAAGCCAAGAGCATTCGCCATTCCTGTACCAACAAGAATACCGGATACGGAAAGAGGAAGTGTTCGCAATCTGGCTGCGCTCAGCCAGGCTTTAAACTTTGACAAAATTAAAAGGGATCTTCTATTTTTAAACGTTTACCGTCTTTGTAGGATGCAACAAAAGCATCTTTGAAGCCCATGTCTACCAATTCCTTTCTAAATCTTTGCGCTTCCTGCAGGGTGCCAAAATTTCCAAGAGAATAGGAATAAAAAGGATTGGTCTTAACGAACATAGTATTGGTAAGGGCCTCAGAAGCCAAGGTAACATTATTGTCTACAAAGGATTTGATCTGAACAGAGTAAATCTTTTCTTTTTCTAAAAAGTTCTTCGCGAGATAAAACTCTTTTACCAGACTGAGTTCTTCATTCTGTTGACTGAGATTATTAATCCTAGTTTTAACAGCATCTAAGCTATCTATGGAGACTAACAAATTTTGATTATCAAGGCTTTTGGAGCTGCTTAAACCAGCAGTAAATGAAAATAAGGCAAGCGCGCCTATGAGGAAAATGGTGGTGAAACCAGCTAATATATTTCGCTGTAATTTGCTCTTCTTAAGTTCT
>JBFOMC010000028.1:0-23684 GCA_040830565.1 Flavobacteriaceae bacterium | reverse complement strand
CCGTAGTTTACAAAGGCATTTAAAGTGGGCAGGGCCCTGCTTTTTGCAAGCTTTAACTCGTAATACCGCTGCTCATTCAGATTTTGTACGATCCGATAATCAACATTATTTTCTATGTTGAAACTTGTCTCTAGCAAATTGAGGTCAATTCTCTGCTGGGTTAGTTTATCCAGGTTTTCCGTGAGTTCTGTAGCATGGTCTAAAGGCAATCCCATAACTACATTCAACATTTGCAAAGTGATTTCCTCCAGCCTTTTGGCATTTTTTAGCTGATTTTCAATGGAGGACAGCGTAATCTTCAATTGATCTACACTTTCCTCATCACCCAGGCCGTTCTCAAATATTTTCTCTGTTTCGTAGAGGTTTTTTTCAAGGGTCTGTTTGTTTTTTTCAAAAATCAGGACACTTTCCATTGCTAGCAATACATTGCCATAGGCTTCTGTTACATCTTTCTTTACATCCTGATCAGATTTGTCTTTATTGTTTCTACTATACCTTAAGAAAGCCTGAGTAGCCTGTACTCCTACAATGTAGGAGCCGTCAAAAATCTGTTGACGTAAGGTGGCTGTTGCACTTACAGACTGCGGCTGTCCAAAAACTACCTCCTGAAAAGTTCCAGGATCTCCTCCAAAGAACTCTGCCGGAATTTGGGTAACCTGCTGCTTCAGCTGGTTTTGGTAATTCACAGCACCGCTGATTTGAGGAAGTCCGGTGGCAATAGTTTCCCACTTCTGTTTTTGGGCATCTACCAAATCTCGGCTAGCATTAATGGCGGCGTAATTGTGTTCCAAGGCGTAGATCACCGCCTCGTCTAAACTAAATTGAGTAGGAACCTCCTGGGCTTTACCTAACCACGGTATAATTAATAAAGCACTTAAAATGATTGTTCGCATTTATTCCTGGTTTGAATTGATGATTTCATTTAAGATTTTTCTACCTTTTGGGGTAACGATGCCCCTAAGGTGGTA
The DNA here is from genome assembly GCA_040830565.1 of Flavobacteriaceae bacterium. Lineage (GTDB taxonomy): Bacteria > Bacteroidota > Bacteroidia > Flavobacteriales > Flavobacteriaceae > JAFMPW01. The sequence goes on along the minus strand of JBFOMC010000028.1, from coordinate 22,716 downwards.
TTCTAAATAGTTGTCCATAAGCTCGGCCACCGGAAACTTTTCTGCAGGAAAAAGCCGATGATCTTTAATGCTTGTAACCCCGGAAAAGTAGATCCTTGACACAAAATCTATGTTCAGATTCTCTCTGTAAATACCTAGTGAAACCCCACGCTTTACATTGTCTAATACGCATTCTCGCATTACCTCAAATTGGCGGTGTTTAAGGTCTTCGTGAATTTTTGGATAATATTTCTGTAGCTGATATTGAGGAGAAGATTTCTCATGCTTTAAGTGTTGCATGGCAAATTTTTTGATCTCATACAGCTCCTTAATAGGGTTTTTATCTAAGGAAGTTATAAAGTCTATTCCAGTACAAATAGTGTCAAAAAGATAAGAAGTACTTGCCTCTACCAGCTCTGTCTTGTTTTGATAATGGATATAAATCGTCTTTTTAGAGATACCCATTTCATTGGCAAGATCATCCATTGTAACGCTCTTGAACCCGAAGTTCAAAAACATGTCCGTAGCCTTTTCTAAAATTTTTTCTTTCATAACGGACCGCAAATATATCATAGGAAACTTTAAAAACACAAAAAGTTTCCAAAGTTTTACAATTTTTTAACATGTCCCTGATAAAGATCATTTTTCTTTTCTTTTTTTTGTCGTATACGAACTCGCAGATATGCTAAGAAAGGCCAGGTACTACCCATGACAGTCATTTATCTTGTTGTTCCAGGCGTTCAACATAGGCCTTATAAGCATTTTCCCCTTCATCTTCCCAGAATTGTTCATAATGCTTCCATTTTGAGAATTCTCCCCTATAAGGGATGGCCTCTTTAGGTCTGCAACGTCTTTTAGACTTGCCTTTGCTCTTGCTAGAATGGTGCCCTCCAAGCCCTCCAAATAGGAATTTGGCCAAAACAAGAATACCTACGGCTTTCCAATAGCCTACGGTTGGAAGGCCAAATAGATCTGGCATTAACCAATTCCATAACCACATAATAACGTAGCCCAGCAATAAGGCAATTAAAATGGCTATTACAATTCCAAAGAATATTTTAAAAGCCACCGTGACAAACTTTTTTATCTTTCGTTCGTACTCTATTTCCCGTGTCATAGTTCTAAATTTTAATTGAGATTTTCTTTTTTGTTTTCTAATGCTGTTAATAAAATAGACAATGCCCTATGTCTTCTAGACATTAAAGTTCCCTCGGGGATACCCGTTTCCAGTGCTACCTCTCTATACGTATACCCCTCAAAGTCTATGGCGATGATCACCTCTTTGTACATTGGTTTTAGTGCAATAATGGCTTGTTTTAATGCTGTTTTCATTTTGTCCGAATAGGCATTATCCGATTTGCCATAGAATAACTCGCTAAATTCATGTAGCCGCTGTTCCATTTCTTCCTCAATACGAAAAGCCTTCTTTCGGGTTCTCATGATGTCTATGATCTTATTTCGAACCGCGTTATAGACAAAGCCAGCAATATTGTCAATGGGAGATGAGCTGTCTGCCCTTGAGAAAATTTTCAAAGCCACTTCCTGAATAATATCTTCCGCATCGCGGTCGGCAGTACTATCGATCCTCGACTTAGCATATCCTTTCAATGAAAGATATTCTTCATTGAAAAAAGTCATTAGGTTGTTATAATTCTCAGAATCCGGTGCCATTCAGGTTTGTTATAAACGCTTCTTCTTCATTAAAGACGAAGCTTTTCAAATCTATTGCATTTTATTGACGACTTTTTTTATCCATATCTTTTTTTCGCTTCAATTATTGGCTTCGAAAGCTATTTGTGAAAATGAGTGTATTTTTGAAAAAAATCACTTTCATGCAGTCTGTAGCCTACTATGTAAATGAATTCAATACGTATTTAGAGAAGCATAACAAAAGCAAGTCGCCTCAACAACTTTACGACCCAATTACCTATATTTTAGGCTTGGGGGGTAAGCGACTCCGGCCGGCATTGGTTTTGATGTCCACAGCTCTTTTTGGGAAAGACCATAGAGAGGCACTGAATGCCGCTATGGCGATCGAAGTTTTTCACAATTTTTCTTTGGTTCATGACGATATTATGGATGAAGCCCCTTTAAGAAGGGGGGAAGAAACGGTTCATAAGAAATGGGATATTAATACTGGAATACTCTCCGGAGACGCTATGCTCATAAGTGCTTACCAATACTTGGAAAATTATGATGACACTACTTTTAAAAGCATCACTCAATTGTTCAGCAAAACTGCGCTTGAGGTTTGTGAAGGACAACAATACGACATGGATTTTGAATCCAGAGAAGATGTCACTATCCAGGAGTACGTAAAGATGATTGAGTTTAAAACGGCTGTACTTCTTGGAGCCGCGATGAAAATGGGGGCAATAATTGCCGGAGCCTCTTCCAGGGATCAGGATTTACTTTACGACTTTGGAAAACATCTAGGAATCGCTTTTCAAATACAAGACGATTATCTCGATGCTTTTGGCAACCCGGATACTTTTGGGAAACAAAACGGGGGTGATATTATTGAGAATAAAAAGACCTTCCTTTATCTAAAAACTAAAGAACTGTGTTCTTCAGATGAACTCAAAGAACTAGAACATTTGTTCTCCATTAAACCAACGGATCCTTCTGCCAAAATTCGAATTGTGAAAGGTCTTTTTGAAGAAAGCGGTGCAGCCGAATTAAGTAAAAAGGAAATTGAGAGCTACACCCAAAGTGCATTCAAAAACTTAGATGAGGCGGAAGCACTCAATGAGAGAAAGGCCGTATTGCGTCGGTTTGGGGAGGAACTCATTCATAGAGAATCCTAATACACCCCCGGTAGTAGGCCTTATTTCACAGTAGCTTTTCGTTTCAAATAAATACCGAATACCACCAGGGCAATTACAGCAAGAAGAATAGCAATATACAAGAACCTTACAGGTTCGTCTTCAACTTCAATGACCATGATTTGTTGATTTGCCTTTTGGTTGACAAGCAATTGTTGCTTCCCGCCTAACCAGGTAACTAGGATTGAATCTACTTGCGCAGCGTTGCCAAGGCCAAAATGAGCGACAACAGAATTCTGTGACAGATGACTAGAACCGCCACCATCAATTTCTCGTATCATTCGTGTATCGCCCACTACAGCTTCCACTCTTGAGCCAATACCATTTTTTTCTGATTGAATTCCGTCTAACGACACCTTTAACCAATTCCCTGCCTTGCTATCATTTCTAAACAGCCTGGTCGTGGAAGGAGTAGGGTATTCTTTCACTGGTTTTTGATTGATAACCAAAACATCCTGATCCCCGTCATTATCCATATCAAAAACCACGGATCCTCTGCCTACCCCATAGTCATTAAGGCCGGAAGCTCTGCTTTTATCTGTAAATGAGGCGTTGTTGTTCTCAAAGTAGAAATTCCCCATGGGGGTGCAATTTGGATTTAAATCACCGTTAGCCACATGGAGATCCAAATCTGTGTCATGGTCAAAATCCGCAAAGTTAGCCCCCCAACTGATGGCGAAATTGTAAGTGCCCAGTTCTTTGGCTCTATCTACAAAGGGTTGCCCTTTTCCCTTATTTTCCATTAGCAGGTTAAACTTGATATTAGTCACGAAATAGTCGAGCAAACCATCGTTATTATAATCGCCCACAGCGGAACCCATAGAATTCTCTTTGAGATCCATTTGGTTGACTTCACTAACATCTCTGAAGGAAGACCTGGGATATCTATTTTCATACAGGAAGTTGGGAACTGCCTTATAACCAAAATCGTGATTTACCAGTAAATCCTGATCACTATCGTTGTCAAAATCTGTAAACAGGGCTCCAAATCCAAAACCTCTATGCCCTAAATCGTAATCTTCGTATTGATTCTCAAAATATTTTCCTTCTTTGTTTATTAACAGGTATCCTTTTGCTGTTTGATGTGCACTAACGATAGTTGCATCTTTTAGGACCCCAAGGGTACCTTCAAATTCCAGGAAATAATTACCGATATACAAATCGGGAAAACCATCTGCATTGACATCTCCAAAACTTGGTCCTGTGCTAAATGAGTTGAGATCATCTAGCTTGTACTCCGAAGTGGCATCTCTAAAAGTGAGATCTCCGTTGTTTAAAAAGAACAGATTTTTTGCTCTTGGAATAGTGTTGGAACCATCGGTGGTGTTAATGGTGGTTATAAAAAGATCCCTGAAACCGTCCCTATTTACATCGGCACTCACTGCTCCCTGGGTAACATATCCTTTGGAGATTGTTAGGCCAGAAGTACTATAAATATTTTTGAAGGTACCGTCCCCTTGGTTGAGGTAGAGTTTATCTTCTGCTGTACCACCAGTTAAAAAAAGATCTTCGTATCCATCATTATTGATGTCAAAAACAGTAGCTCCTCCTCCAAAAGTGCCTTCGTAAACGTGGAACTGATGCTCAATACCTGCCAGTTCTGTCACATCTGTAAAGGAAGTTTGCGAAAATCCATTGAAGACGAAGAAAGAAATGAACAGGATGACGGGGTGCCGGAGAAATAGTTTCATAATCAATTCTTTTTCTTCCAGTTTAGGGAAACCACATTATCAGCGATCTTTTTTCCTTCTTCCAGCCCTACGGAATTGTCTTGAGGTGTATGAATTCCACCATAGAATCTGGAATCCGCAGTCTCCTGCGCTGCCTCCCAAAAGGAATTGAAGGAGCGCACTACAAAGTCCGTGTCTCTTACCTCATCGCGTTCCCTTCCTTCATGCGCTCTGTCTACAAATTGAAAGCTTTTTCCAAAGACGTCTTCGAGCACAATTGCCGCTGCCGCCGCCTGGATTGCATGGCCAGATGGAAATGCAGGAAAGGGCGGATCTGGCCAGAAAGACTCCCACTCTTTATCTATGAACTGGGGGACGAAGGTATTTGGGCGCTCTGAAAAATAATGGTATTTCCATTCCCAGCAATTTATAAAAGCATCTGCCGTGGCTAATCCCATTTTAGCATAGGCTGCTGCGCATTCTATTAGAGGAGGGTTTGTTTTTTCTACCGCCAGGGTAGCAAAGTAATAAGAATGCCCCGGTGGTGTAAAGGTAACATCAGGGTCATCTCCCCACCATATAGCAGCCTCCTTTTCTTCTTGAGTAAGTACGAGGTCTTTTTCATAGACTTGCTTAAATTCTTCGTAGTACGGACTGCCTGGCACGGTATCATATGGAATCATGTAAGGGATTGGCAAGTCTGAATTTTGTTTTAAGAAGGTGCGGTTGCTTCCCCAGTGAGGGTGTAGAGGAAGGTGACTAAAAGACTGAGCAAATAAAGGAGGTTTCCAGGAACCCGGACGTTCCGGATGCACAGCGTCTTTGTCAAAGTTTTTAAGGTAACCTCTATGTCCCCCGTCGGTTTTAGACCACTCATATATCGCTATTGCAACTGATCTGCCATAAGCAATGGATCTGGAGACCTCCTCCTCTTCCAAACCTTCAGAAAACTGTGTTGTTATTACGTGCTCCAAAGAGTCTATTCGCTCTTTGTTTTCATCAGAGGTTTGCTGATAAATATTTTTTAGAATATATGCCTGTCCGGAGTTCAGGGCCAAAGGCCAATTGTAGGTGAGTTTGGCGTCTGGTTTTGGGAGCTGGTCCAGCCCGTTAAGTTGACCGGCCATAGATTGAAATGGTTCATAACCTTGAACAATAGACTCATATTTGGTTAAGCCAATATAGCCAAATGCCCTTGAAGCAAAAGTTGGGGAGTTGGCTGGGGTGTATTGGGTAATAAATAGTGACATTTTGGCCCATTCTAAGGCCACATCTTGTTCTGACAATTTAGAGGCAGGGGTGCATCCTGCCAGTGTAATGATCGAAATAAGAACTAGTATACCTTTATTCCGTGGCATTATCTCTTTCATGCTTATTCCTTAATTTGATTCTGAAATTTTATATGCTTTTATCTTCTCCTCGTTGATACCTAATAACAACATTTCATTTAATTGCACTACGCTTCTTACTTCTCCTTTTACATTTAATCCGGATTTAAGCTGGTCAACATACTCAAAATCACCTTTGCCATCACCAAGCAGTAGGGTGCCATAATTTGCATCAAACTTGCCCAATCTTAATTTAAAGTACTTATTATTTCCAAAAAGGATGAGATCTTTTTCTCCATCCAAATTAAAGTCGGAAACCGCAATCTCGTAAACAGGGCTATACTGCGTTTGAACTGGCAAAGACCTCATTTCAAATTTACCTTCAGCGGTACTCAAAAATAAGGTGGTTTCCATATGATCAGCAACTAATTTTGAAGCGGATTTTAAATCATTTTCAGAAAGAATATCTGTAATGGTGGCTTTGGCATATGAGCCATAGCTGGTAAAACGAGAACGTAGTTCTGCCAGTTGTCCCAATAATTCATCTCTGGTTAAATAAGGGTAACTCTCTCCTTGAATATAGTAGCAAAAAATAGGATCAACAGATCCGTTTTCATCAAAGTCTGCATAATACAACTCGGCGGGCTCAGCTTCGGATACGGTGAATTGAGTATTTAGGCCCATGTTACCCACTATAAAGTCTGGTTTCCCGTCATTATTAAAATCATCAATTTTCAAGCGATTCCACCATCCGGTTTTACTTGACTTAAAATAGCGGTCAGATTCATTGACCAATTTCCCCTTGTTATTGATGAATATTGATATCGGTAACCATTCACCTACAACCACTAAATCCTCTAAGCCGTCATTATTCATGTCTGTCCAGGAGGCATCGGTAATCATTCCCAAATGTTCCAGATCTGCCGCTATTTCGGAGATCTGATTTGTAAAACTCCCACTTCCATCATTGATCAGCAGGTGACTTGTAGGGGTCTCGGGATATCTACCGGGAACTACGCGGCTGCCGATAAAAATATCAGGAAAACTGTCATTGTTAACATCTCCAACGGCAAGGGTGCTACTGCTTGTATAAAGGGCCGGAAGGGCATTCTCATCTTTGACAAAATTCCCTGCGCCATCTCCAAAATATATTCTATTGTTCAGGAGAGGATCTTTTGGGCTGAGGTCGTGATAGCCTCCGGACACCACCAGAATATCATTATATCCGTCAGCATTGGCATCAAAAATAGATGCTGCGATATCAGTACTCAATTGATCTTCTTCAAATATGGCTCTATTGACTTCCTTAAAATTACCATTGGTTTGTTGCAGATACAAAGCAGCTGCTTGTCCTTTTCCGCCACCTACAAAAACATCCTCCAAGCCATCTTGGTTAAGATCACCTTTAGCGAAGGTGGGACCGGTATGTGAAAACTGATTTATAAGGAGGGACTGCCTTTTAAAATCATTTACAGAAATTACCTCACTCGCATGATCTATTGGAGACTTTACTTCTTGTAGAAGTGTTGAGCTCAAATTGGATATAGGGTTGTAGTTTTTGGCTTCCTTTTCATTTAACACCAATAGTTGACCCGCATCTAGCTGAGCAAATTTTTGAATTTTGCCACTGTTCCAACGCACAATCAGGGAATCAACAGCGGTTTCCGTTCCGAGTCCGAAATGCAGAATGGGAGATACGGTTGATAAATATCCCCTGGTGGTTATCTGTTCCTGGGTCTGTATGTTTTTGTCCTTGTAGATGCTCACCTTGGCACCCAAACCCTGAGTGTTAGCTCCTGCTCCTTGCAGCTTTATTTGGAGGTAATTTTTCTCAGAGTTTTCAGCATCGTTTCTATAGATAAAAACAGGTTTGTTAATGTTGTTTACGATCAGATCCAGATCCCCATCATTATCCAGGTCGGCATAAGCGGCACCATTACTGTTAGAAGGATGGTCAAGACCATATTCTGCTGTCTTATTAGTAAAATCTACACCTCCTTGATTCATAAAAAGATAGTTGGTAAGATCAGTTGAAGGCATTTTTTCAATAATTTCCAAAACATCTTTCCTTTTTAATCTTCCCTTAGACTGCACATAATCTTCCATATAATTAATGAAATCAAGGTTCGTATAATCTCGGAAATATCCATTGGTTACATAGAGATCTTTCCAACCGTCGTTATCGTAATCGGCCAGGAGGGCAGACCAACTCCAGTCCGTATTTGAAATACCCGCTAGTTGTCCAATTTCACTAAACGTACCATTGCCATTGTTCAATTGAAGCATATTGCGCATATACTGATAATGGAATCCGCTCCTCAGATTAAGATCAAATTTCTCATAGTTGTCTGGCGAAAGCAGTAGTTTTTGTCTCTCATTATCCTCGGGAAGCATGTCTAAAGTCAAGATATCTTGCAGGCCATCATTGTTAATGTCCGCTATATTGTTTCCCATAGAGAAATGACTGGTATGTCCAAGGCTATTTTGTAGCTCATCCGTAAAGGTACCGTCCTGATTATTTATATAAAGATAATCGGGCACGGTATAGTCGTTGGAAACATAGAAATCTACCCACCCGTCGTCATTGAGGTCGCTGATACATAAGCCAAGGCCATAGGTTAGGGGAGAACCGCTAATACCAGATTGTACAGTGACATCGTTAAATTTTCCATCAGACTGCTCCAAAAGCCGCACACCCTGTAAAGGGTCGTCCTTTTTTAGTAACTCTATGGTGCTTACTTCATTGAGTACAGGAAGGGATTTTGGATTGTGATTGAGTAGGAGCGCATCGAGATCCCCATCCCTGTCGTAGTCAAAAAAATGTGCCTGGTTGCTAAAGGCCGGACTTGCTAATCCGTATTGTTCTGCGCTTTCTTCAAAAATGGGAACATTATTCTCGTCGTTCCCCAGGTTGATGAATAATTGATTTTTTCGTTTTTCGGGAGGCAAGGCCCCGGAGTAGCATAGATAAAGATCTAATTTACCATCCCCGTTGACATCGGCTGCTGTGATACCTGTTTTCCAGGGTCCCGGTCTACCTTTGACTTTAGAAATTTCCGAAGTCTCCTTGAATTTTAATGCTCCCTGATTAAGGTAGAATGCGTTGTCTCCCATATTGGAAGTAAAATAAAGATCTATTAAATCATCTCCGTTGAAATCTCCAGCAGCTACACCTCCACCATTGTACAGGTACTCGTACATAAGTACGTTGGCATTAAGACCTTCGGTAAGTGTATTTTGGAAATGGATGTTTGTAGCCTCTGGTTCTAATAGGCTAAAAAGAGGATCTGAGGGAGTATTACTTTCGGAGATGTCTGCACCCTTCTTATCAGCACAGGCCAATACCACGAGGATAAAAATCATGCTGCATACCCAATGGCGGGAAGGGAAAGATTTTTTCATCTCAAGTAACATTCAACAGGCATTATTTTCCCTGAGTTAAACACTATGGCCAAGGCGAAGCACGCAGTGGCCTGTACAGATCTCCGTAGGGCTATAAAAGTAAAGATTCTACCCTTGAAAAGGTAGAATCTTTACGAAATTAAAATCTAACTTAATTAATATCCCGGATTCTGAGTCAAGAGATCGTTTCTGTTTAATTCATCTCTACTAATAGGCATGAAATACATTTTATCTACCCAGGTCCTTGTTTCCGTATCATTATTTTCTACCGGAGTATAGGTATAATCATAGGTGTCTTTGTCATGAATATAAGGGACTTGTGGAGAAGCACCACCTTTTAAGGTTGCCCGCACGTTCATCACTTGTATTCTTCTGCCCAAGGTAGTAGGAGCAATCATCCAACGGCGAGCATCATGATAACGATGCTCCTCATACGCCAGTTCTATTCTCCGTTCGTTTCTGTAACGATCCATCAGTGCGGTACCAGTCTCCGTTAGTGCTGGAAGGCCGGCACGATATCTGATCTTATTGAGCCAGAACAGCGCCTCGCCCTCATCATTGGTTTCCAATGAGGCTTCTGCATAATTCAGGGCAATTTCCGTAAAGCGGATAAAAGGCCATGGAATTACCTGAGCACTAGATTGGTTGTCTACTACTCCGGGATCCGGATCAATAAACTTTCGAACATAATAAGAAGTTCTACTTCCGTTCCAGTTTTCAATGGGAGATTCACGGGTATCTACCCCAGGAATAATTCCTCCGCTTCCGTCGTCATAGGCACCAGACTGTATTTGATCTACAGGGTCTATTCCGGCAACGTCTGAAGGTCTTGGTTTCCAACCTGCTCCGTCATAAAGTACAGTAGCGTAGAATCTAGGATCGCGATCGGCATAAGGATCTGCAGCATGCACTGGGTTATTCCAATCAAATGCGGTACCATCCATCATCTCGTAATCATCTACAAGTTGTTGAATTGGGGTATTCCCTGCCCAGTTGTGATATCCGTTAGGACCGTTATTGATCCCCTGGTGTATACCTCCAAGCGGCCAGCCACTTTCTTGGGTAAAAAGTGGGGTATGTGTACGCTCAAAAAGCAATTCCGATCTCGCTGCAGCATCTCCAACAGCGCTTCCACCTCCAAGGGCAATATTCATGTAATTTGCAGTTCCTTCTTCAGGAGAAACAGGAGCTGTTAAATCTAATTTATATCCGGAAGTAGCGTCTAAAACTGCTTTGGCCGCAGCCTTGGCTGCATTCCACCTAGCTGTTCTGTCCCCACCAGTATAGGCCACCAGAGATAGATCTGAATAACTGCTGTGGGCAGTAGAGTTTGCACTGGCTGTTGGGCCGTCTCTTAAATCACTGGCAGCATATAAAAGTACTCTAGACTTAAGCCCCATGGCACTCAGCATATTTGCCCTACCAGGAGTCTCAGGTTTTCCGGTCAATAAAGTAGTGGCCATATCTAAATCGCCAACTACAAAATTCACATTTTCCTCATAGGTATTTCTGGCGATAGCAAAATCGTCATCCAAACCGTAAGGACGGTCTATGATTGGAACGCCGCCGTAATAGCGCATTAGCTGATGATAGTAAAAAGCTCGAAGAAAATGAGCTTCCCCAAGAAGTCTGTCTCTGAGGTCATCATCACTGAAAGTTGAGTTGGGTAGCTCCTGAATAGCCACATTGGCTTCCCGGACAGCCAGGAACAGCTCATCCCATTGTGGAATAATTCGGCTATTACCGGTACCCGTTTCACTAAGGGTCCCTTCGGTAATGGTATTAATACCTCTACCAGAGTGGGTAAACATGGCCTCATCGGTGAGGGCGGCCAGCCCTTCTTCCTCAAACCCGCCGTAGTTGAGAAAAGAATAAACATTAAACACAAAGGCTTCGGACAAAGCTCCATCCGCCCAAGTAGCGTCCGCCGAGATCTTATCTAACGGTTGGGTGTCTAAAAAATCTTTGTTACACGAGAGCGGGAGCATTGCAACCGCCATAACGCATAAAATTACTAATCCTCTTTTTTTCATAACTCTTTTATTAAAATGTTACACTTAAACCAGTGTTTATTACTCGTGCCTGAGGATAATAGGTTCCGGCGCTGTTGGTGGCTTCCGGATCAAATATATCGTTGGCAGCAATGGTGAATAGGTTGAGGCCGTTTATATATAGCTTAAAATTACTTAATCCAAATGGCTCTATCAATTTTTGTGGAAAATTATAGGCTAACTGTATGTTTTTTAAGCGAATATAATCTTTGCTGAACAAAAGATACGTATTTTGGCCGAAATCTCCTCCCGTCCAATAAGTATCTCCTCTACTTGCCAATCTTGGATGTACACTACTTGGATTCGTAATGCTCCATCTATTATCATGGCTATACTTCAAATAATTTCCAATATCTCCAGATTCCGTAAATATTCTGAAGGACGCTCCGGTGGCTCCCTGAAGGAGTAGGGAAAAGTCAAAGTTCTTCCACGAAGCATTGAAAGTAGCACCGAAATTAAATGTGGGGGTCTCGTTTTCGTCAAGACGAACTCTGTCATCTGCGGTAATAGCGCCATCCCCATTGACATCTTTAAATTTCATGTCTCCCGGCTGTAAATTAGGAGTTACTGCGCTGTAATCCAAGGTATTGGCGGCTATATCTGCTTCGTCTCTAAAAGCTCCATCAGATTGATATACGAAGTGAGCCAATATTGGTTTTCCTTCAGCTCTTTGATAAGAAGGGGCCCCCGGAATTTCATCGAAAAATACAACTTCATTTTTCGCAACGCCTCCATTTATCCCGGCATCCCACTTAAATCCATCCGCATTTCCGCCGTAATAATTTAAGGCAAATTCCCATCCTTTATTATCAACCTTTCCTGCATTTACAGGAGGTAAGAGATTGCTAATCCCTGAGGAACCTGGGGTTGAACCCGTTTCTCGAATAAGAATCTGATCTCGTTTGTTTAGGAAGTATTCCAGCGTAAAGCTCAAGTTCCCGTCAAGAATGATACCGTCCAGACCTACATTAAAGTTATTAGCACGCTCCCAGGTAAAGCTTGGGTTGGCGAGTAAGGTCTCCTGTAAGGTAGTAACGACCTGGCCATCTATCGGAAATTCTCCGAAGCCATAAGTGGATAAAAAGGCAAATTCCTGTAGCTCATTATCTGAGATCTCTCCATCCCCATTGGTGTCAAAAGCCACCTGGTCGTTACCCATTTGTCCGTAAGAGGCTCTTAACTTTAAATAGTCTATTCCTTTTACATTAAACCAATCTTCGCTAGTGATGTTCCAACCGGCAAGGAATCCTGGGAAGAATCCAAATCTATCGCCCTGCGGGAAAATATAAGAACCGTCATAACGCCAGATAAACTCTGCCAGGTACTTCTCCTTAAAGTTATATTGTGCCCTACCATAGTAACCCAGTCTTGTTCTGTTAAAGGCACTACCATCAACGGTTTGAGTAGCACCACCGGCAAATAACTGGTCTACTGCCGTGGAGATAAACTCCCTTCTAAAAGCATTAAAGAACTCTTGCTGGAAGGTTTCCCTGGTAACACCAGCGAGTAAGTTGATGGTATGATCTCCAAAAGCTTTGTCATAGCTCAATAAGGCTGTAAGGTTGGTGTTGAGCCTGTTAATTGAGCCCTGTGTTAATCTGGCATCCGTAAAATTTGAACGGATGGCTCCCTCCAATACTGGGTTCCCAGTGGCAATGTAATTTTCCCGATCTAAGAAGAATAACTCCCAAGGGGTTTCCCATTTTTTCTGACGCTCCTGACTCTGGTCAACTGCGGCAAGCAATGTAAGTTTAAGCCCGTCTACCCATGGAGTTTTAAGATCTACTGATCCAGTTAGCTGCAGGTAATCTGTAGGCTGACGATCATAACCTGTTGCATTTGTGGTTACCACCACAGGCTGCTGACCGTTTTCAATATCTGGCCCGGGTAAACCGTTTGGCCATACAGCGGGTTCGTTAGGCCTACCACGCATTAACATCCTGAAAATAGCGCCTGCCCCCTCGGTAGGGAATCTTCTATCTTCCTTCCTGTAGGCAAAACCTAATCTGGCTGTGATATAATCGTTTATATTGGCTGTGGTATTGATCCTAAAATTGTACTGCTGGTACCTACTGGCCGAATTTTTATAATAGGCGTCCTGATCTTGATATCCGAATGAGGTAAAATAGGTAACATCTTCATTACCTCCACTTATGGTAATATTATGTCTTTGTTGTAGTGACCATTCTTTAAAAGTATCACCAAACCAATCCGTGTCCGGATACAACCAGGGATCTAGTCTTTCACGATGACCTCTAACAGTCTCGGGAGAGAAATTGGCGTTAACCACTTCGCCGGTTCCGGGGATGGTGTAACTTCCGGTAGAATTAAAAGAATCAAAAGCTGCACCCCATTCACTTACAGGGATATTACTATTAAAGATTGCATCCTCATTTCTAATGTTGAAATATTCCACTGCGTTAGACATTTCAGGAATGATGGTCGGCTGGTTTAAACCAAAATCAGCCACATAGTTCACCGTAGGCTTCCCGGCTCGCCCTTGTTTTGTGGTTACGATGATAGCACCGTTTGCCGCTCTAGCTCCATAAATTGCAGCCGATGCATCCTTTAGGACTGAGATATTTTCTATATCATTTGGATTCAATCTACCCACACCACCATCTCTATCTGGTATTCCGTCGATAACAATTAAAGGTTGGCTGTTACCCAAGGTATTGGTACCCCTAATAGTAATGTTTGATTCGTCATTTCCGGGCTCTCCACTGGTTTGTATGATTACCACCCCGGGTAATCTACCAGCCAAAGAGTTAGAAATACTTACCGCCGGAGAGGTTTCCAAAACGGCTCCTTCTACAGCCGTTACCGCACCGGTCACCGTAGCTTTTTTCTGAGTTCCATAACCTACTACAACTACTTCATCCAAACTGGCAACATCTTCCTCCAGGGAGACATTTAAAGTAGTTTGATTATTTACGGCCAGCTCAATGGTCTTATAGCCGACAGAACTGAAACGTAAACTGGTATTGCCATCAGTTACCGTAATAGTATAGTTGCCATCAAAATCGGCAACAACACCATTGGTAGTATCGTTTACGTCTAAAACGGTTACTCCAGGCAGGGGTACTCCATCCGTTGCGGAGGTAATAGTACCACTTACGGTAACCTGGGCTAAAGCAGTTGAAAACAAAAGCCCGCCAAATAAAAAAATCAGTGTGAAGAGGGCATAGTTTCTACTCACGCCCCTCTTGCGTGGATTAGGTTGATCGTTCATATTAGTAGTTCTTGTGTTGTTTAATATTCTAAAAATAGAATTTTTCTACAGAACTATTAGTGTTTTCGAGTAAAATTTGCCTTGTATTTACGAATAATCATAAAATTTAACAAAATTTAGAAATGTTATTAGCCTAGTCTAGCATAGATATATGGTGGCAGAATCTTGACCTCAAACTTCGTTGTTTGCCTAGAAATATCTGATCTATAAGATGAAATTTTTAGAATAACCTTCTAAGCAGAGCCTGAATGAAAACCTTCTTGGGGCAGGCCCATATGACTTTCAAATCTTCTAAAAAGCTGGTTTCTTCATCCAGGAAGCTGAAGATAAGCTGGGGAGACCTCTTTTTGAATAGTGATTCAAAAATAAGGCCGCCTTTAGCATTGGTCCGGTGAAGGATGTCTAACAAGAGGAGGTCATAAAACCAGAAACGGTTTTTAGTAGTGAATGCCTTAAGACCATTATCTCGCTCCATATGTGAAATGAGTCCATGAATGTTCCTATATGTATTCATAAAAGTGTATCCGGTGCTGGGCTTGGACCATCCTCCCGCGGTGCCAATATGTAACACATTGGCCGTATTATGATCTTCGAAATTATAGCAGGTCATTGGAATACTTCCTTGTTCTGTTTCCTGTATCTCGAAATCTTCTAATGCAAATTTCTCTCTTAGGTATTCGGCTATGGCATCTTCGTAAGCTTCTTTTTTCAGTAGGGATTCGGAGAAAAGTGTATACTCTACAAGGGCACGGTTTTCTGAAAAGGGTAGCACATACATAAAACGGGTATTCCCCTTTTGAGGGACAGAGAAGTCCATAAAAGTAGCACGGCCCGCATCAAAGACCGCTTTTTTTGTTTTTATAAACCAGCCGATAAAATGCTGTTGTAGTACGGGATACTTTTTTTGTTCTAAAAGGCTTCGGAAATCAAAAATACTATTGAAGACCTTGGTAGCAGTATATTTATTATCGACAGTGCTTACACTAACGCGCTTTCCCTCATCTTTTACTTCTAGTACTGTTTCGGTGCGTAAATTGATATTGGCGTAATCTTCTATTCGACGGAGATACGCCTGATAAAAGTCGGCCCCTCGGACCATTTTATATTTGTAAGGAGTAATATTCAGTGTTGCATCGAAGTCTTTTCCTCTAAAGTAAATCGTGTTCCAGGTTTTGTATAGGATATCCTCAAAGTTACCGGACCCTTTCTCCCAGAAGCACCAGGTTCTGTCATTAGAGCTTTTACTGTCTTTTTCCAGAAGTAGAACAGAGGTGTTTTTAAAACGAGGGTGTTTTCCAAGCGCATCGGCCAGCATCAATCCTGCTGCACCAGCACCAATAATAATATACTCGTAATGAAGAGTATTTTTGTCCAAATCTTCTTAAGCTTACAGACAAAAATAAGTATTCCTTGCTTAGCTGAGGTGAAATTAATCTATGCGGTAGCGCATACCGAAAAAGGCTCTGATGCCTTGATTAGGGCCATAGACATAGGACGGATCAAAACTAAGTGCGTAAGGATTATCCGCTGTTGCAATGACCGCTCCGGTGCTGTCAAAGGATACCTCTTTATCAAAGGGGTCGTTTGCCCTGGCGATGATAAATGGGTTACCTCTGTTGGGGGTCCAATCGAGTAAATTTTTAATGCCGCCGTACAATTCAAATTGTTCAATTCCTTTATAAGTGAGTTGAATATTCTGAATACTCCATGCGGGAGAATATTCCTGCCTTGGGTCCAGGGGTCCAAGTAGAGGAAGGCGCATCGGTCCATAAAGATTACCAGTATAATCTAAAGCGAGATCGAGCGATCTGAAATCATAGGAGACATTCCATGTTCCGGAATAACTCTCGGTTAAGATCTGCCGTTCTTTAGTACCGCCCTCTGTATTGCTTACATCTTGAAGGGTGGCCCCTAATAGAATTTTTAGCCCCCAGGGGAAAGCTACATCAACGTTAGCACTTAAACCTTTGGAAACAGATGTCCCGTCTAAATTATCATATATGATCTGATTTGGATTGGAATCATAATCCGGAATAATAACATTATTAAAATGAGTGTAAAAGGCAGAGGCGTCCAGTCCGACAAAAGTTCCGTTATCTGCATAGATCTTTTTCATGTAATTAAGATTAACGTTAAAAGATCTTTCTGGATCTAAAGCTTCTGCAATGACGACTTCTCTTGCACCTGTTAGGGCAGCGTGGTCCTCAGTAAAGAGATTCACTACTCTAAATCCGGTTCCCGCGTTGAGTCTTATGATATCGTTATCGCTTACTTTCCATTTATAGGCTGTCCTAGGGGTGTAGATAGATCCGTGTCTAGAATCATAATCGTAACGAAGGCCTAGAAGAAGGCTGTGTTTCTTTGCCAGCCTTATCTCGTCTTGCAGGAATAAACTCGGAATGAGTACATTATCCGGATTGTTGCTGGCGCCAATCGCGGTCGCCGGAGTATTGTCATCATAGTAATTATATCTTAAAGCACTTCCCAATAGCAGATCATGTACTCCTAAGGTCTTATCCCAGGTAAGTTGGCTAAAACCTATACGTTGATCTGCCAAATAACTGAGGTCTCCGTAGACCGAATTCTGACTGTGATCATTGTAAGAAAATGAAAACAGCAGTTTTTCCTTCACGGGGAGTTGGTATTTTCCCAGGATCTCCCATCTTCTTGTATAGATGCTTTCGCCGTATATTTCGTCTCCTCCTCTAAACTCCGGGGTCCATTGTAATTCGCCTCCCCATCGGTCTTCATAAAAGAAACGGCCGGCCAGAGAAAAGATTCTGGACTCATCTCTTCTAAAATTCCATTTTTGAAAAATAGAGATGCGGTCCTGGAGGGTGAGATCGGTAAAATTGTCATTGTTGTTGTCTACAGGGCTATCGTAATTGAAATAGTTGATGCCCAAAAGGACGTCGGTCTTTTTTCCAACTCTGAATTTTGAGCCTACATCAAAGTTGTACTCTCCCCATCCCGTAACATAAGCGTCTGCGACAAAATCCGGAGCCTCCAGAGGGAACTTGGTAATAACATTGATGAGTCCGCCTACTGCCTCACTACCATAAAGGCTTGAAGCAGGGCCCTTTACAATTTCAATTTGTTCAATGAGCGAATTTGGAATTCCAGATAAGCCGTAGACCGTGCCTAGTCCGCTTACAATGGGCATACCATCTATTAGGACTAGTGTATATGGCCCTTCAAGTCCGTTGATATGAATATCTCCTGTATTACATACATTACAATTGATCTGAGGCCGAACGCCATTTACATTTTGAAGCGCCTCAAAAATATTGGGAGTGGGATTCTTCTTTAGAAAGGTAGGACTATAGACCTCAACAGGGACAGGGCTCTCAAGGCGTTTTACCGGTTTTAAGGTTCCGGTAACTACGGTTTCATCTAACTGTTCCGAGATGGGGCTCAAGACTATGTCCACTATTTTAGTTTCACCCGGACCTAGACTAATTTTTATTAGTTGAGAGGAATAGCCCATCACAGAGGCTGTTAGTCTATGAGTGCCGGAGGGAATATCTACTAGTGCATATTCCCCATTTTCGTCAGTTGAGGTCCCTAGCTTAGTACCCTCTAAAAAGACATTAACATAGGGTATCGGAGTGCCGTCTGAGCTTATCTTTCCGGTCAATTTCGCATTTTGAGAAGACGCAATACAGGATCCTAGAAATAGGATCACCACAAGGGTCTTTCTAAGAATTAGTGCAAAATCAAATATAATTTTCATGTGTAAAAATAATAATTTAGACTAACCTAAATAATTGTTTTCACAAATATAATATATATTTGTCAAAAATCTAATTTTGTGACCCGTTCAGAAGAGAATTATCTAAAGGCCATCTATCATCTGGGGGATAACCAGAACAGGCCTGTGGCTACTAATGCTATTGCCGAGCAGATGGAAACAAAACCATCTTCTGTTACGGATATGATCAAGAAGCTTTCGGAAAAAAAGCTGGTAAATTATCGAAAGTACCAGGGAGTGACGCTCAGCGAGCATGGCAGACATGCTGCACTGGGCATCATTAGAAAGCACAGGTTGTGGGAGGTTTTTTTGGTAGATAAGTTGCATTTCTCATGGGATGAGGTTCACGAAATGGCAGAGCAGCTAGAACATATAAAAAGTGACAAACTCATCGACAGGCTTGATGAGCATCTTGGCTTTCCGAAATACGATCCTCATGGAGATCCGATCCCTTCTAGAGAAGGTAAGGTAAACAAAACTGATAAACGCTTGCTTACTGAAGTCCCCCTTAACACCAGTGGAATCTGTGTTGGTGTAAAAGATTCGTCTGTGGCCTTTTTGAAGTTTCTGGACAAGAATAAAATTGCATTAGGGGATACCATCACGGTGATAGATCGTGAAGAATTTGATGGATCACTGTATATCGAGATCGATCAAATTAAAATACATATCTCAAACCAGATTGCTTCCAACTTATATATTCAGGTAAAGGATTTGTGATAAAAGAATCTGCCTATTGAGAAACGAACCAAACTAGTACTAAATGGAACAGGTCATTGAATATTTTGAAACCATAAACCCCATCTTGGCGGCCTTATATGCCACGCTGTTTACTTGGGCGCTTACTGCTGCCGGTGCAGCACTGGTGTTTTTCTTTAAGTCGATGAACAGAGCTGTTTTAGATGGAATGCTGGGCTTTACAGGTGGAGTGATGGTAGCTGCAAGCTTCTGGAGCCTTTTAGCACCGGGAATTGAGATGAGCGAAGGTGAGGGATTTCAAAAGGTCATTCCGGCGGCAGTCGGATTTTTGTTAGGGGCGGCTTTTATTTTTGGCTTAGACAAAGTGCTTCCCCACCTGCATCTCAATTTCAAGGAATCTGAAAAAGAGGGAATAAAAACGCCCTGGCACCGAACTACTTTACTCACCCTGGCCATTACCCTACACAATATCCCTGAAGGCTTGGCGGTGGGTGTTTTGTTTGGAGGAGTAGCGGCAGGTTTTGATGGAGCCACCATTGGGGGAGCAGTAGCACTCGCCATGGGAATTGGTTTGCAAAACTTTCCTGAAGGCTTTGCGGTAGCCATGCCCTTGCGAAGATTGGGTCTAAGCAGATGGAAAAGCTTTCTATATGGTCAGTCTTCAGCCATAGTAGAACCCATTGCTGCGGTTTTAGGAGCATGGGCCGTACTTACATTCCAACCCATTTTGCCTTATGCCTTGTCATTCGCCGCGGGGGCAATGATCTTTGTTGTAGTAGAAGAAGTTATTCCGGAAACTCAGCAAGACAAGTATACCGATATTGCCACCATGGGTTTTATTGGCGGTTTTATTATTATGATGGCATTGGATGTTGGACTGGGCTAAGATTAAGTAAGGTGCTTACTATAGCTTCTGGCTTAGCTTTTAACTACATTTGAAAATCTAATAATACTAAAATATGTATCTGAAAAATATCCTATTTCCGATTTTGTTTTTGAGTGTACTTCTTGGGTTAAATGCTCAGGAAAAACTATTTTCATATTTAGATATATACGATCTCGAATATGTCTCAGATCCGCAGATATCGCCGGATGGCAATTGGGTTGTGTATCGAAAAATGGGTTTTGATATTATGAAAGACAGGGCAGTGGGCAACCTATGGCTTATGAAAACCGATGGCTCTTTTCATCAAAAACTTACTTCCAGAGAAGTAAATGAATCCAACCCTCGTTGGTCTCCAAATAGCGACCGTATTGGTTTTGTAAGTACAACCCAAGAAGGTTCTGAATTGTATATCTATTGGATGAATTCGGGGAAATTTGCCAAAATTTCGCAATTGCCATTTAGCCCCAGCAGCCTAAGCTGGTCGCCCGGAGGCGATCAACTCGCATTTTCTATGCATGTAAAAAAAGAGCCTCCGGTGCTTGCAAAAATGCCTAAAAAACCAAAGGGAGCTAAATGGGCGGCGAAGCCGAGAATTACAGACAGGCTCTATCACGAAGCGGACGGCAGGGGATATATTGCCCCCGGATTTAATCACATTTTCGTAATTTCTGCCCTTGGAGGCGCTCCCAGACAAATTACTTCAGGAGATTTCCATCACAGAGGCAATCTTTCCTGGTCTTATAACGGAGATAAAATCTATTTTTCTGCAAATAGGAAGGAAAACTGGGAATATGATTTTCGCAATAGCGAAATTTATTCTGTTGCGGTAAATGACGGAGAAATTAAAGCGCTGACATCAAGGCAAGGTCCTGATAGTAGTCCGGCTGTATCCCCCAACGGTAAATTCATCGCTTATCTTGGGTTTGAAGACAAAGTTCAAACCTATCAATTGAGGAAGCTCCATCTGATGGATACCGATGGCAACAATAAAACAGTACTGTCTAATACTTTAGACAGAAGTGTATCAGACATTAAATGGGACAAGGACAGCAAGGGACTTTATTTCACTTATGACGATAAAGGAAATACGAAAATTGGCTATGTCACCTTGGCTGGATCGGTTAAGAAACTTGCAGATGATCTTGGGGGGACCTCCATTGGCCGACCTTATTCTGGAGGCTCCTATAGTGTTTCAAAAAATGGCACTCTTGCCTATACGCATAGCAGGCCAGAATACCCTTCGGAATTGGCCGTATTATCATCAAAGGCAAAAAAACCTGTAAAGGTGACCAATCTAAATGCACCATTATTGAAATTTAGGAATCTAGCTAAGGTGGAGGAAGTTTGGTACAAATCTACGCATGACCAGCGCGACATACAGGGATGGATAGTATACCCTCCGAATTATGACAAATCTAAAAAGTACCCCTTCCTTGTGGAAAATCATGGTGGGCCTATCGCAAATTATGGGGATCGCTTTTCGGCGGAAATGCAATTATATGCGGCGGCGGGCTATATAGTTTTTTACCCTAATCCAAGAGGGAGCACTAGTTATGGTGAAGAATTTGGAAACTTACTTTACAATAACTATCCCGGAGAAGATTATGTGGATGTCATGGATGGGGTAGATTTTTGTATTAGCAAGGGGATAGCTCATGAAGATCAACTCTACGTTACCGGAGGCAGTGCAGGAGGGATCATGAGTGCCTGGATGATAGGTAAGAATAATCGGTTTGAAGCCGCAGTGGTAGCCAAACCGGTGATGAACTGGATTAGTAAAACACTTGTTGCAGATAACTACTTCTACTATGCAAATTCTCGCTATCCCGGGCAACCCTGGGAAAATTTTGAGGGGTATTGGAAATTTTCTCCCTTATCTCTCGTGGGTAATATAGAGACCCCTACTATGGTGATGGTGGGAATGGAGGATCTAAGAACTCCTCCAAGTGAGGCCAAGCAGCTCTACCATGCATTAAAATTGAGAAAAGTTGAAACGGTTTTGGTAGAAATACCGGAAGCAAGTCATGGAATAGCAAACAGACCCAGCAATTTGATTACTAAAGTAGCACATACTTTGTCCTGGTTAGATAAATATAGCAGAGCGGAGTGAACTAATCAAATCAGAATAAGTACTGGATATTAGGGATTAGTATCATTAGAATGCTTTATAAGTCCTTTATCAAATGAAAGGCTCCATTAACTAAAAACTCATTAGCCTGGTCGAATTGCTCATTATTCAGTATGGCTGTATAGTTGTCTGAAGTAGTTCCAGCTTCTATCTCAATCTGTTTAAAGACATATTCATTTTCATTTTCCTCTTCAAGAAGTAGCACATAAGAGAGATCATCCATTAAAACCACCGCTTCATTAGGAAGTGCAGTATATTCCCTGTTGTCCGTAATAATTCTGGCTTCAACATACATTCCGGTAAGAAAATTATTTGCGGTCTCATCTTTTAGATGCCCATGTACCTTGATGCTTCTATTTTTTCCAATGGATGTTCCCACCAGGTGAACTTTGGCTTCGAAAATCTCTTCCGAAGCCTCAGGAATTTTAAATTGAATCTCTTGCTCCTTTTTTATTTTCATAATATCCTTCTCAAAAACCGAAAGTTCTAGATGTATATGGCTATGATCTACGATCTCCATGATAGCGGAAGCAGGAGAGACATAAGTTCCCTTGGAGACATTAACGCTAGTAATGCTTCCATCTATAGGCGAATAAATGATAGAAGTGGCCACGAGTTCTCCTTGAGCTAGTCGGTTGATTGAAATGTTGAGCATTTCTAGTTGCTTTTTAAGCCCACTAAACCTGGCTGTTGCTGTTTTATATTCACTTTCGGTTTTGAGATAATTTTTTTGAGAAGTTATTTTTTCTTTGAATAGTATTTGTT
>JBFOMC010000027.1:0-39783 GCA_040830565.1 Flavobacteriaceae bacterium | reverse complement strand
CCGCGTTTGGTCTGGTCGTCGTAGCGAACGCGGCCCCCACCTTCAGTGGCTGGCTTGCCAGCCGAAGCTCGAACGAAGTGAGAGCAAAGGCTGGTGGCCAGACCCAGAATTGAACTGGGGACACAAGGATTTTCAGTCCTCATTTAATTAACTCTCAACTGTTTCTGCTTATTCTCAACTTTTGTTGAGAATGTGCTAAAATCCCTTTAATTATCAGCGTTAAGAGCTGTATATGTTGGGATTCAGTCATTTTCGACCACTTCTTGGGAACACTATGGAATCGAAAAAAGTGGACACAAAGTGGACACAGTGTATGGTCTATTGACCATGAGTTTGGCGAAGACACATCAAA
Source organism: Flavobacteriaceae bacterium (assembly GCA_040830565.1). GTDB lineage: Bacteria > Bacteroidota > Bacteroidia > Flavobacteriales > Flavobacteriaceae > JAFMPW01. The sequence goes on along the minus strand of JBFOMC010000027.1, from coordinate 39,431 downwards.
AATACTGGGAAGATCGCCTTAAGCGACGTTCCTTCACTCGCGCCAACGGTGAGAAATATGTGAGCTCAGAATATTCCGTTCGAATCTCAGTATGTGGCAAAGCGGAATGGTTCAACCTGGAGAGCGCAAACAAAACAACAGCCGCTAGTAAAGCACGCGACATCTGGCTGTTTTCACGCTCGCACACTCGCGATGAGGTCTTGGCGGAATTCAAGCAGAAATCACCAATCCAGACAACCGGCATACAACATCCCACAGTCGGTGACCTGATTCGCGAAATTGGGGACCTCAACCTAATCAAACCCAAGACTCTAGAGATCTACAGTCGGAAATTTCGCGCCGTCGCAGCGGAGGCCACAGGACTCACTAGAAAGAAGCATCACGACATTCCAAGAAAAAGACAGAAAGCATGGCGCAAACGGGTCGACTCCATAAAATTGGAAAATCTAACTGCATCCAAAGTCATAGCCTGGAGGGCTAAGCGATTGAAAAAAGCCAGTGATCCGAGCGCCCGCCAAGCAGCAATTGTCACCACTACTTCCCTTCTGCGCAACGCCAAGGCTTTACTTAGTCCGAAATACACAAAGCACCTCTCTTTCCCACCGCCCAGTGATCCGTTTGAGGGCGTTCCCATTGGCACATCAACCACCCGCAAATATCGAGCAGAGATCGATTTCAAGGATTTAGCTCAGAAAGCAAGAAAGGAACTCTACGTTGCTATTCCCCGTTGCCTAAACGAGAAACCAATTAATAGACGGAGGAAGCAATCCGAAGCAGAAAGCAAAAATCAGCAGTTCAAGATGCTATTACTCAGCCTCGGGTGCGGCCTTCGCAGAGGCGAAATTGACGCACTCCTCTGGAAAAATTTGGATTTCAAGGAAAACACGATTTCAGTACTTACTACAGAATTCGGCTCAGCAAAAAGCACAAGCAGCGAGCGAACCGTTGATGTCGCGCCAAAGGTGATGGAAATTTTCAAGGAATATAGAGAGACTGAGGTTGGCGAATTTGTCATCATCAGCCAATCCACGCCACGTCCGAATGCGGCCTACTATCACTACCGTTGCAACAAACACTTCAGAAAACTACTCGCATGGTTAAGGAAGCAAGGCATCACTCGCCGCAATGCTCTTCACGAATTGCGAAAAGAATACGGTTCTCGAATCTGCCAGGAGTTTGGCATTTACGCTGCCAGTACCGCCCTTGGCCACGGAAATATCGCCACTACCGCTGCCAGCTATCTGGACAAAAAGGGTAAGGTTTTCGTGGAACTATAACATCAACTCAACGGAAATCTGGCATATATCCACCACTCAGTGGGAAGATAGTCGCTTGAAGGATCTGTCCGAACTCAACACGAACGGAGGCTTCCTTTTGTATGCGATAGGTCATGAAAGTAATTTAGGTTAAGTATCCTCAAAGTAATCAGAATCAACTCGCTTCATTAAAATCGTTCGGGTGGTTGAGACGCCCACATTATGTTCAATCATGAGTTCTGTTAAGCGTTCCCCATCGATCAGAATAACTTTCTGCTGAACGGTCTCTGCATACTTTATGGCACTGTCAGCAAAGCTGCTTGTCGTAATGAATATGCCTTTATTTGCCTGTTTACCTGCAAGGGCACCTACGAAGCTTTGGATTTCCTTACGGCCAATAGTGCTTTGCCAACGCTTCGCCTGAACATATATAACATCTAAACCGAGGCGGTCCTCATTAATAATTCCATCAATCCCTTCGTCATTGGATTTTTGAGTTACTTTAGCAGCTTCTTCGCGGGATCCACCATAACCCATGGAAAATAATAAATCGATGACTATTTGCTCGAACCGATAAGGATCAACATTTGCTAGCTGATCAAGAAGCTCTGATTGGAGATTTTTTTCTAGTTTGGAAATAGAGCTACCTATCAATTCTTCGGGAGTACTTTCGCTTTCGTCGCTGCCGGCCGTTGTGTCATCGTCCTTCTTTCGTTTTGTCTCCCAAGCTTCCTTATATCCTTCAATGGTTTTTAAATCAGCTTCTTTGATTTCAACAGGATATCGCTCTAGAAATTCCTTACCCCTCTCGGTTATCCGATACGTGTATTTCTCCGCTTTTTCAATCAGTCCCGCCTTGGTGAGAAAGGTCATAGCCCAACCAACTCGGTTTGCAATGTAAGTTGATCCGCCGCTTGGCAAAAGCCGCTTTTGCTCCTCCTCAGTGAGCTGCATTTCCTTGCACATTTCTACATTGGCAGAACGGCGTGTAATGGGATCTTTTGCGGCAAAAGCTAGGATGGGCCTCAAGAGCTGCTGGTATGTTGGAATTGGCATTGTTTTGTTTTTTGAGGTTATGCTTAAAGAAATATAAATAATTCTAATCGAAATTTAACGACTAATTATTAGAGGATGAGATAATAATAGTACAATCAGCACCTAAGACGTGAGGAAATGGACATGAATTGTTTGCGTTGCCCCCATAGCTAGCACGAATTTCTTCCGCAGCAGCTCTATCAAGTAATGTAAGTGTAGTACGGTGCCCCGTCTCAGATCCTTCTCCCCATCCGTACCGAGAATCGATCATTACACGCTCAGTGTAAAGGTATCGATCGTGAATTTTGTCTCCTCCTGGGTGCTCTTCCCAAAACTTCAATATGATACGCTCACCAGTTTTCAATATACTCTGAAGGATAGCACTATAGTTCGCTCGAACCCGACTTTCGTCATAACTGTCCGGTTTTTTTAGATGAAAGAATATATCCCGGACTGGAGCACTGCGATTTCGCTGTTGTTCAAAGAGCAATTCCAAGAACTTAACGTAACTGGCTTTATTTACACCATCGCATTCAAAATACTGGTCCACAAGGTGAAGTTCGGTGCAATACTGAGTAGCAGTTGCAATTGCATCGAACAGTTCTTCTGGCTTCCTTTCTACACGTCTATTAAGTTTAACAGAGTAGTCACAATCTGCACTGTCGCTCTGGCACTCTTCTACTCCTAGAACTGAATCTTGTTCAGGAACTGCTACTTTTGATATAACAGCATCGATTATATTTCTTCTATGATGATCTATTGCATTTTCTAACCAGTCTTTGGCGTTATCCCAGCTCACTTCAACTGATTGAAAGCGATCATTATACTTTCGAATTTTATCCGCCATCGCATTCCTTTTAACAGGAGGAATGGTGCCAGCTGGAGATTTATAAATCAGCATTATCACCTTTTTCCGCCACTTAGAAGGCAACTCAGCAATCCACCTACCTCGCTCACTTCCAAAGTCTCGAAAGAGAAGGTCGAAATTAACAGGATCTGCCATTATTTCAGGCTCGATGGCAAATATCTTAATCATATTCCTCCATCCGTTCAGTGAAAAAGCCTAACGGCCAATCCTGAGAGAAATCACCCTCTTCTGTTACAGGCAAAGGAACAATCTGCACGTTTCCTTCTGAGTTATTGATAAAAGATACAGCTAAATCATCTGGTCTTATTCCATCCAGTGCTCCTGACTGGGTTGATTCTCTGACTCGTCGTAGCAATCTCAAAATAATGTGCTCGCTGTGCGATTCCATCACCAATCGTTTCCAATCCTTCTTAGAAAGCATCGAATTTATCACTACATCAGCTAAATCAGTTTGCATTTTAGGGTGCAAATGTACCTCGGGCTGCTCGATGCAAATTAAACCATCTCCTATCTGAAGTAATTCAGCAACAAGTGGAAGCACCTGGCTGATTCCAAATCCAACATCACAAAAATCGACGACTGCATTATTGCGAGTATCGACCAAATAAACACCCTTACGTGTTCTACCTTCAGATAAATCGCGAATTGTCTTCCTTATAAAGTCGATTTCTTGATTCGCCCCTTCTCTTTCTTGAGCACGCTTGAGTTCTTCCTCTAACTGCATCAGATCAAGCGAAGGAGCTATCGTACGGGCTTCCAATCGATAAGGACTTTTCAGGACATCCTGAAAAATTTCAGTCATTTGGTTAATGAGCTTTGGATCTTCCGCAATTTTCCTTAATAATTGGTACCCCTGATCCACCTCTTCAGAATTTGAATCTTTCGAAATCTGGAAAAACCGCTCCGGAATTGAACGATAGGGGCCGATATATTCCGTCGAATCCAACCAGTGTGCGACGCTCCCCAAGCTTGCTTCAACTAATTGTTCGAGATCAAAACGCATTGCCTTTGCTAGCGCATCGAATACTCCGATCTCATCTTTATCAGGCATTTCCAAAAAGAATGCTACTGGGTCTTCTATAGCTTCAACTTCAACAGCACGACCAAGGGCTGTCCCCGTATCAGCAAACTCACCACCGTCATAAGGGGATCGGACGTCGTGGCGTACTGAAGGGCCACGTCTTAATGAATTTAGTTTAAGCTTTAAACCGTCACCATCTATCTGCAGTAATCGCCTTGGTTCATTTAATTCCTGTTGAAGGGCTTCATAGATCTGCAACGCACAACGGGCAAAAAGATCATGATTTTCTAGAACCAGCAGATGGCTTTGTAGACCGTTTTCTTCTTTGTCGGAATCAGAGTCTTCAGCAAATGCTTCATCGATAATAGCCTGATGAACTGCTTTAGTTTGCTCTATAATTGGTTTAAGGAAGTCAGAATCAATGTCAGGCCTCTCATCCGCCAATGATGATAATACCTCATCAGTTTTTAACGCTTCTGATTTTTGTTTATATCCCGCATAATCAGAAAGTACGCCAGCGAGTCCTAGAACCAAAGGTGGATTCAATTCATTGAGACGAGAGAATTCAAGCCGCCGATTATCATAGTTAAAATCTATTAACGACACTCCATCGACAACAATCTCGATGTCCAGTACACGTGGAACACTCTTCAGGTCCCCAGAACTTTTTGGAAACCCAACGGTAAAAACAACCTCAAGCTCAAAGAGACTATTCAAGTAATGAAATGACCAATCTGCCTCATCCCCAATGACCTCCCTGGAAATCTTGGCCTCTTGAGGATTCATTTCTAGCTCGGTTTCAGTTCTTTCAAAGGAGAAGCCGAACGTAAGGTTCCGGTCTACTTCATGTTTATGTATGTATTGTCGAAATCCTCCTAAATCGATATTTTGCCCCCAACGTTTTACCGAAGCAAAGTCAAATGTGCCCTTCCTCAGCGCATGCTGGCAAAGGAGCAATGACTGGATGATACTGGATTTACCCGCGCTATTCTGTCCAAATAGCAGCGTAATCGGGCGCAACAGCAATTTCTGGGGCTTACTAATAGCTTTGAAGTTTCCGACCGTAAATGAACTGGGTCTCATGGATACCTTTAAATGGTTGAAAATCGTTTTGACAATAATTAGAGACCAAAAAGTGAAATTTTCCTCGTCTTTTGACGTCAGAAGACTTCCAAAACGCATAAGAATTGGGTAATTTCGCGCCTAATGACCTCTGAAAAGAAACAAGTTGTGCTATTAAGTCTTGTTGGTACCGCCCCAGCTGTACTCACAGAAACCGTTTGGGCACTCGCACATGAGAACGAAGCAATCATTCCCGATAGAGTGATAGCAATGACCACCTCATCTGGTGCAGCTTTAATTCGAGAAAAGCTATTCAAGGAAGGACACTGGAAGAAGCTGCTGGAAGACCTAGGATCACAGGTGGAAATCGGGGATAGGCTTCGATTTGGCCCAATCTCTGACTCTATAAGAGTTTTCCCTGACTTAAGTCATTCTCGAGAGCTGGACGATATTCGGACAGCCGAGGATAATGAGGCTGTTGCAGAATTCTTCATGGAGGTTATTCGATCATTTGTTGAAAATGACTCTATTCGGCTAATTGTTTCCATCGCTGGCGGCAGAAAAACAACCAGTGCTTTGCTGTACTCTGTTATGAGTCTTCTGGGACGAGCCGATGACGAAATTCACCACATCCTGGTCGATGACCAATGGATCTATCAACCTGATTTCATGTATCCGGGATGCCAGGGTGTTTTCGTTGATCAGAACTCAGGAAAATCAATTTCAAGTAAAGGGGCCAAACTGCAACTGGTACATGTACCTTTTGTCCCTCTCCGGTACCTTTTCGAACGAGATCTTCAACGTTCAGCGGGAAGTTTTGTGAGCTTGATGAATCAGGTCCGAAACAGAACCATTAACGTCACGGACGATCTAACCATTCAATTAAGCACAAAAACCGGCGAGCTAATTGTTAGCGGAGAATCGATCAATCTATCTGCCAATGAGTTCCTGATATACCTCTATTTTGCGCGCCGTGTACTCGATGGTCTCCCTTCCCTGGGAGGATATGCATTAATTGGAGATGATCTACAGGATTTAAGAGATGAGCATCTAGAAGAAGATGATTTCAGCCATTGGACACAACGGTCGCTAACCGGATCATTCGAGGCAAGCGAAGATACTCGCAAATGGATATCCAGTATCCGAGGGAAACTCCGCAGAGCAGGTTTTGAGAACTTTCAAATAGACAGGTTAGTTCCGAGAGGCGGGCACCTAGCTATAGAATTGCCAAAGGAATCCGTTACAATCGAGGCGTAGATTAGCCTCGCGACATGTCAAGAATTCTTCAGACGTCACCAGACAGTCAGAAATCTACACTGAGCAGCCATTTTGTGCGATAGTGTTATCATCAACAGCGAAGTTAACCTTTAAACGAAAGCTAAATCTGATGAATGATTCTATCACTGTAAAGTGCCCTGCCTGCGGACATCAATTCCCTCTCAGCGAAGGAGTATTAAGTAGTGTGCGAGAAAGTTTAAGCCATGAATTACAAAGCAATATTACTGCTCGTGAAAAGCAATTAGCGGAGAATCAAAAACTCCTTGCTGAAGAACGTGAAGCGATAAAGAGAGATCAGGAGAATATTAAGGAAAAGGTTCAATCTTTGGTAGACGAACAGGTGTCAAAAGCGGAGACAGGCATTCGCTTAAAAGCAGAACAGCGTGCGACAAAGAAAGCTACTGAGGAAAATGAAGTCCGTCTCAAGGAATTAGAAGAAGATCTTGAAGCGAAAGCATTGGCACTGAAAAAAGCACAAGAGGCTGAACTAATTCTTCAGCGGGAAAAACGAAAATTGGCCGAGGAGAAAGATTCCTTAGAAGTTGAAGTTGAACGCAAACTTAACTCCGAAAGGGAGAAATTGAAGGAATCCATCCAAAAGCAAGTGGATGAAGCTACAAATCTAAAATTTGCGGAAAAGGAAAAGCAATTATCGGATCTGAAAATACAGCTTCAAGAGGCGCAAAGAAAGGCTGAACAAGGATCGATCCAAGCGCAAGGAGACGTGCTGGAAGTCGATTTCGAGCAACAGCTCAAGCAAACCTTTCCAATTGATAAGGTTGATCCCGTTTCGACCGGAATACGCGGGGCTGATATCATGCAGGAAGTACGAAGTGAAACTGGTCGCCCCTGCGGTACAATTATTTTTGAGATGAAACGGACCAAAAACTGGAGCAATGAATGGCCTGTTAAATTAAAAAGCGACATGCGTGATGCGCGAGCTGACGTAGCCATCATTGTTACCCAAGCACTACCAGCTGATATCGAAAGCTTCGGAATGAAAGATGGCGTTTGGATTGCTGATTATTCCTCTGCCATTCCTCTAACACACGTTCTTCGATCCTCCCTTCACGAAATCATGCTTGTTAAGGGGCATCAACAAGGTGCAAAGAACAAGCAGGAACTCCTCTATGACTACCTGACAGGCAATGATTTTCGTCAGAGGGTTCAGGCAGTTATCGAAGCATTTGGAATTATGCGTGACGACTTAGAGAGGGAAAAACGGGCACTTACCAAGTACTGGAACAAGCGCGAAAAGCAGCTAGGGCTCGTTATTGACAATATGGCTGGAATGTACGGAGACGTCCAAGCCTTGGCTGAAGGAGATATAAGAACCATCGAAGCTCTGGAGCTGGAGAATGAGGAATAACCCGCAGTAGAGCCACCGTATTCACAACACGAATTCAAAGAACGATTATGCAACCTGGACCTGATAAGATTTTAAAAAATAAAACCTCCGGCAATTTGGTAAGAATTTCCACGATTTTGTCTGGGAACACATTCGGTGCTCGCAGCTGGACCGATGGAAAAATCGACGCTCCAATGTGGCCCGATTATCCCTTATTTCGAAGAAATCCGAATACAGGAGAGACTTTTTGGTGCGAAGACTGCGAGGAAGTTGGAAGCTCATGGGGGAAAAACGACACATTTTCTGAGGTTCCACACGCTGAGGAAGCTTTGGAAGCTGAGTATTTGGCAGAAATTGCTCAGCCAAACCTGGATACTACTAGAGAGCGCTATCTCCGTATACGCCTCTGGTGGCTTTGGAACAACGGGCAGCGAGGAGATGAGAACCTGAAAAATCCGGCGCGATTTTACTTCAATCTTAAGAAATTAGTACCCCTATTGGACCTCAAAGATGACGGGCTTCGCATCATGGCAGCGGAAGCACTGCGTGAAATGGGGGAACACGAGTGGGCAGCAGAGCTTCTGAATTACCAATTTGATGAAGAAAAGGCTCCCGTTGCGGATTGTATCCGCGCACTAAACCAGGAACACAAAACCCAAGTTGAAGAAATCCACTATTAAGGACGTGACACAACTGAAATCCGATAGTGAAATTGAACTATGATCACTGGAAACATGAAAACTAAGGTAGACCAGATCTGGGACGCATTTTGGGCCGGAGGGATAGCCAGCCCAATTAGTGTTATTGAACAGATGACCTATTTACTATTCATCAAGGGACTGGACGAAGCACAAAGCCGCAAGGAAAAGCAGGCCCAACTACTGGGTGGCGAAGTCGAGAACCCTATTTTCCCAACTGGCAATTTTCAGAATCCTGTCACGAAGGAGAGTGTCCCTTTTAAAGAACTACGTTGGTCCAGATTCAAAAATTTTGAGCCTCGTGAAATGCATGCCCGCATTTCTCAGGACGTCTTCCCATTTATCAAAAATCTAGGGGACCATAAATCTGCCTTTGTCCATCATATGCGGGACGCCATTTTCCTCATTCCACCAGAAAAAGCAGGACTATTGGCCCGGGTCGTGGATATGCTGGATGAAATCCCTATGCAAGATAGAGACACCAAGGGTGATCTGTACGAATACATGCTCAGCAAACTGAGTACTGCCGGGGATAGTGGTCAGTTTAGAACCCCCCGACACATTATTCAGCTTATGGTAGACATGGTGGAGCCGCAAACTGACGATATCATTTGTGATCCAGCTTGTGGCACGGCAGGCTTTCTCGTATCCGCCGTAGAATATTTCAATCGTGAAGAAAACCTCAGGCTGTTCAATAATGAGGAATTCAAGAACCACTTCCATAAGGATATGTTCCATGGATTCGATTTTGATAGCACAATGCTGCGTATCGCTGCCATGAATATGTTACTTCATGGCGTAACTGAGCCAAAGATTGTCAATCGTGACTCTCTGGCTGAGGATCATTCAGGAGAAGAAGATAAGTATACGCTTATTTTGGCTAATCCTCCTTTTGCGGGCAGTCTGGATTATGAGAGTACTGCTAAGGACCTCATCCAAGTCGTTAAGACAAAAAAGACCGAACTACTCTTCCTCGCATTATTCCTTCGGCTGCTGAAACCAGGTGGACGGGCTGCGGTAATCGTTCCTGATGGCATTCTCTTTGGATCTACAAAGGCACACAAGGAACTACGTCGCACACTGGTCGAAGACCAGAAGCTTGATGCAATTATAAGCATGCCAAGTGGCGTATTTAAACCATACGCCGGAGTATCCACTGCCATCTTACTTTTTAAACGAACAGACTCGGGTGGAACTGATAATGTCTGGTTCTATGACATGCAAAAAGATGGTTATTCCCTCGATGACAGGCGTACTAAGCAGAATGAATCAGATTTACCAGATATACTTAACAGGTGGAATAATCTAGATAAGGAGGGTACTAGAAAGAGGACAGAGCAAAGCTTCTTTGTACCGAAGAACGAAATTGTAGAAGAAAACTATGATCTCTCAATTAACCACTATAAAGAAACCCTCTCTGATATTGTAGAGCTTGATCCTCCAAAATTGATTTTGGAACGAATCGCTGAAATTGATGAAAGAGTAGTATTGGGACGTAAAGAATTGGAGGAAATGCTATAATGGAATGGGAGATTGCCAAATTAGGCGATGTTTGTAACATCCTAGCAGGCGGAACTCCGAAAAGATCGAATCCTTCGTTCTGGAATGGCGATATTCCTTGGGTCAAAATCTCGGACATGCTCCAAGGAAACATTACTGAAACAGATGAACATATTACTGAACTTGGATTGAAAGGAAGCTCTGCGAAGATTTTACCGCAAGGGACAGTTCTTGTTTCAATTTTTGCTACAATCGGGAGAACAGCGACTTTATCTATTCCTGCTGCTACTAATCAAGCGATTGCAGGAGTTATTCCAAAATCAAAAGGTGTTTTCAATCCTGGATTCTTGGAGTACTGTTTACAGAATGGGGCAATTAGTCTGAAAAGAAAAGCTCGTGGAGTGGCTCAGGTAAATATCAATAGTTCTCTTCTTAAGAATTTAAAAATCCCGATTCCTCCTCTTGAAGAACAAACACGAATTACTAGGATATTAGATACTGCTGATGCCCTCCGAAAGCAGCGCACGAATTCAATCGAAGAACTAGACGCACTTCTTCAATCAAAGTCTTTAGATCTATTTGGCGATCCATTAACTAATCCCAAAGAATGGGATGAAAAGCAGACATTAGGCGACACGTGTGAAATCGTTTCCGGGATAACAAAAGGAAGAAAGACTGGGCATCAGAACCTAAGAGAAATTCCGTATCTAGCAGTCTCAAATGTGCAGGATCAAAATTTGAATCTCGATGTAGTTAAAACGATTGAAGCAACAGAAACTGAAATCTCACGCTATAGAATCATAAAGGATGATTTACTTCTAACTGAAGGTGGAGATCCTGATAAATTGGGAAGAGGTACGTTGTGGAATAATGAGATAGCTGAATGCATACACCAGAATCATATTTTCAGAGTCAGAATTATGAATGATGGCATTATTCCTGAATACCTTATCTGGCTTATAGGCAGTAGACGTGGAAAATCATATTTCCTGAAATCAGCAAAACAGACAACGGGAATAGCCTCAATAAACATGACTCAACTTAAGAGATTTCCATTGCTCATACCACCTCTAGATATCCAACACGAGTTCGCCAAAATATCCCATAAAGTGAAAGAACAGAAAGCACTTATCAAGGAACAGATGGTAGAATTAGATTCCCTATTTAACTCCCTTCAAAAAACTGCATTTAGTGGAGACCTGTAGCTCTGTGGAAAAATCAGATACAAAGTTAACAGACCTACGCAACCTCATCTTCATCAGCTATGCCTATGAAGATGAAGTATTCGCCAAATGGCTTGCCAGGAAGCTCGCTTTGTATGGCTACGGCGTATGGATTGATCAGTTAAAGATTCTTGGAGGAGAATCTTGGGTGGACGATGTAGATGAGGCAATTAAGGATAGATCCTACAGGGTGTTGGCGATATTATCCAAGGATTCTCTAAAGAAACCGAACCCGAAAAAAGAACGTACTCTCGCATTGAAATTGGAGAATCAACGTGGGCTTAAAGATTTCATTATTACACTTAAACTGGATCACACGGATCCTGATTGGACACTATCGGATATATCATGGATTCCGTTCTATAACTCTTGGAATGAAGGACTAAGAAAGACTCTGAAGAAACTCAGATCTCTTGATGCTCCAAAAATCCACGAAGGAAATCCTGCAATAGCCAAATTATCACTGGAATCTAGTAGTGATCTATTGATACAGGAATCAGAACCACTCCACATTAACTGGCTCCCAATAAAGGAAATACCTGAAGTTCTTCGTGTTTTTAATGTTAGATTATTGGATAAGGAAGAATTGAAGAACTGGCCTGGCTTTTTCTTAGGTGAAGGAAGATATGGTGTCCTGACGAATCCACATGCAGATCTTGAAAAACGAGTTAGCAAATCAAAAGAAACTCATTACTGGCCATCGTTGAATAGTATTCGAGGAAATCCAACTGGGACAGTGATTACGAAAATCTTAAACCAGTATCTTCGAGGATGGCTAAAGAAAGCCGGATGCCTTTACGAGCCGTCTCAGAAAGTGTTCTATCTTCCATCAATATTTAATCAAGAGTCCACGTATAGATTTAAGGACTTTACGGAAAAATCATCATACATCCGAACGAACGGGATTATACACATTAAAAAGCCCGTTGGCCCCGCAGAAACCATAGTCCACCACCCGGCGATTAGAGCTACAGTCAGGAATGTTAACAAACATACCTTCGTAATCCAGATAATACCTGCTGTCGCTTTGTTTGATCAACACAGACAACCAATAAAAGGCATGTCTGTCGGTCCCCGGCGTAAGAAGGTTACAAGGATGTGGAACAACGGAAAGTGGAGAAAACGGTTAGCCGCCTTTACGTCCATTTTGCTAAAGCAAGCCAATGAGGATGATTCTTCTCCATTAAAAATTGATTCTGTAGCGGATATTCAATCGGACTGGAAATTGAATGAAGATGCTTTAGCAGAAACCACAACGGAGGAATCAGCTAACAATAATGACAAGGAACTCTTAGAAGATGAATTAACTGTGCAAATAACCGATGACGAGTTGGAGGAATGGATGGCATGAAGGAATTGCTTTTAGATGCAGAGGTCATGCCCGAACCACAATTGGAATTTACGGGGGGGCAGCTGGTTGATCATCCGGCAACTGGTCTAACATTATTTGGTCCAGTCGAAAGCCACGGAATTGAAAAACCTGATCGGATCAATTACGCAATTATTGGAACGGAGCACGGAACAAATTCTCTCCACACCTTTTTGGAGAAAATCAGAGGACCGATCTCACCTCCTAAAGAAAAAAGTAGTGATCTTTGGCCACACTTCCCAGGATTTGAGGAAGCTACACATACAGAATTACCGAACTCTCCAATCTCCTCAGAAGTCATTTCTGAAGATCAGCTCGATGTGGCTGTTCGCGAAATGGATGACCACAAACGAGTATACACCGTAGTAGAAATTTACCTGAATGCATTAAAAGCGCTGGCTCAAAGCGATAGCAGGATCGATTTGGCTATATGTGTAGTTCCAGAGATTGTATATAGAAATTGTCGTCCGAAATCGAAAGTAAGAGATGGTTATGGTGGACGGATCACCTCCAAAGAAGTTAGACTTCGCAGACAAACCGGAGATTTGTTTGATGCTTATGATCCTGAGCAATATGAGTATTCTCTTGATTTTCGCAGGCAAATAAAAGCACGTGCGATGGCATATAAAATCCCGATTCAGATCATTAGGGAAACATCACTTAGAATCACAGATGAAAATTCATTAGGAGAGCGGCGCCTCACCTTCCTATCCGACAGAGCGTGGAATTTGTCCACGGCCATGCTTTACAAGAGTGGTCGTAAACCATGGAAACTTTCTGGCGTGCGTGAAGGTGTTTGCTACATAGGAATTGCCTTTAAGCGTACGGATGAAGTTGGCAATACCGCCTGCAGTGCAGCCCAAATGTTCCTCAATGATGGAGATGGTATCGTGTTTCTTGGAGACTCTGGCAAGTGGTATTCTCCTAAAACAAAACAATGCCACCTCTCCAAGGAAGCCGCACAAAAGCTTCTTAAAGGGGTCTTGGAAACATATCAAATGCAGCACGGGAAGCAACTTAAGGAGGTTTTTCTGCACAGCAGGTCATCGATAGAGCCCGAAGAATGGGAAGGATATAAAAGTGCCTGCCCAGAGGGAATTAAGCTCGTCTGCGTACGAGTTGCTCAGGATAAAGGTTTCCGAGCATACCGTAATGGGGATTATCCGGTGGTGCGCGGAACTTTTCTAAAAGTTACAGATCGCATGGGTTTTCTATGGGGTAACGGGTTCAAGCCATTGCTAAGGACATATGATGGTTTTGATGTCCCAGAGCCCCTCAGAATTGAAATTCAATACGGAGATGCTGAAATCCGGACAGTCGCCAAAGACATTCTGGGTCTCACAAAACTGAACTACAATACTTGCAAATTAGGCGAATCTCGACCTGTCACGATCCATTTTTCGGATGCTGTAGGAGAAATTCTAGTGGCAAACAAGGCAACCAAAGACTTTTTGCCCAATTTCAAGTACTACGTATGATGTAAATTTGCTAAAATTGGTTATTCTATTTTGTCATAGGACGTCAGAAATATTTACTTTTAGGACAATTCTTTTACTGTCCGGAGTAATCTTGAAAATATCCCTATGTCCGTAGATCCACTAGAATCCTCAATCCCCTTTTCCCAGGACGACTGGGTCATTGACACTGCCAATGGACAGAAAGCTCAATATACAGGCCGTGCCCGGAAGGTGGGATCTCATGTCATGGTGGAACTTCGGTATGCGGATGGCTCTGTAGCCCGTCGTCCTTTAGGAGCAATCAGAATCATCAATCCTGACACAGGAACATCAGTAGTTGATCAGTTGCGTAACAATGCATTCGGCAAATTAAGGGATATACAAAGACTAATCACCTTTCAAAAATTAAAAGGAACTCTCCATGAGGTCGTTTATTCAATGGAGGCAGCACAAATTGATTTCTACGCATATCAATTTAAGCCGGTCCTGAAATTCATTAATTCTCCAACTGAACGCCTGATCATCGCAGATGAGGTCGGTTTAGGTAAAACAATCGAATCTGCCTTGATCTGGACCGAGTTGCAGGCACGACGCCAGGCAAAACGTTTACTAGTCGTATGCCCGAAAATTTTGACCGAGAAATGGCGGGAAGAACTCCGAACAAAATTCCTCTTTGATGCACGGGTTGTTGATTTTCGCAACTTGCAGCAGGAGGTTACTGAGTTAAAAAAGGTTGGTCCCATCCATCCATTTGTACTGATTGCTTCTTATTCAGGATTACGTCCTCCCAAGGCAGAGATCGATTTGCTCCGGCATCCACCTGATCAAGATAAAACTGGCACTGCCAAAACACGATTTCTTAGAGATATTCGGCACTGGAATTTTTCATACTCGCCTTTCGATCTAGTTATCTTCGATGAAGCGCACTATATGCGCAACGCAGCTACATCGGCCTTCAATCTGGGAGAGAGCCTGTCAGCGCACGATAACACAGCTGTACTTTGTGTATCAGCAACTCCTATCAATAATAGTAATAACGATCTGCGCAGTTTACTTCGTCTGATTGACAGCGATTTCTTTGAAACACAAGGCATGTTCGAAGAGTTGCTTGAGGTAAATCGACCAACCGTTCGAGCTATCAACACGCTATCTCGTCCAACAATTGACATGAAAGAATTGGAAGAAGAAGTCGCTGGGATGGCTAGGAGTACATTCATTAAAGATTCACCGTTATTTGAGCAACTACTTGTACAACTGGATGCATTGGAAGCTAATCCTCAAGACAAAGCGATTCTGGCCAAAGCTCAGGATAGTGCTGAAAAATTAAATCTTTTGGGTAACTATGTTAATCGAACACGGCGCATCCAGGTGGAAGGGAAAAGGCCAAAACGCCGGGTAAGAGTATTACAAGTACAGTACTCAAAAGAGGAAATGACTCTTTATAAAACCATCCTGGAATTGGTTCGTCGGCTTTGCAGACGCGACATGAAACCATTTCATGTATTCAGGGTGCTAGGATTACAGCTTAGAGCTGCTAGCTGCTTACCAGCAATCGCGGAGGATATTCGTAACGGTCGCCTTGGTGGATTGCGTGGCTCAGTGGATGAAATGAACGAGTTACTCGCTGAAAGCGTCGGGGATGAAGTGTATGAAGAGTACTTTGGAGGTGTGTATCCAGATATAGAATTTGAAACGCCCGATTTACTGGATCTTGTTTCGTATGATTTCGAAGCTAATGACAGCAAATATGATGTATTGCGGGAACTCCTACAAAAGACAGCGGCACAAGGTGAGAAAATAGTAATATTTGCATACTACATACCTACCTTGACATACCTTCGGCGGCGCCTAAGAAATGATGGATTCGATGTAGCAGTTATACACGGCGGTATCGAGCATGAGCAACGTTGGGTAGAGCTTGACCGTTTCAAGGATACGAGAGGTCCTAGCATTCTACTTTCATCAGAAGTCGGAAGTGAAGGTATTGATCTGCAATTCAGTAGTCGCCTTGTGAACTACGATTTGCCATGGAATCCAATGAAAGTGGAGCAAAGGATAGGTCGTATTGATCGTGTAGGACAGAAGGCCGAAGTCCTTTCAATTTTCAATTTCAAGGTCGATGATACAGTTGAGGAGAGGCTGTATACAAGGTTACATGAAAAATTACTCCGATTCTCTAACAGTCTTGGTGATTTGGAAACTATCATTGGGGAGCAAATTCAATCACTAACAATCGAACTTCTCAGCCGTAATCTGACTCTTGAGGAAGAGCAGGAGCGGATGGATCATGCCGCTCAAGTTATCGAACGTGAGCTATTAACAGTAAGGGAACTAGAAGATTCTGGAGAAGCCCTCGTTGCTCTGTCAGATTACGTACAGAAGAAAATTAAAGAAGATCATGAAAAGGGCCGTTTTCTTCAGGCACACGAACTGGAAGATTATTTAGCCGATTTCTTCGAACGAAATTATCCTGGTACAGAGCTTAGTAGAAACACACCAGCAGATGGGTGCATGCGAATGCGATTAAGTTATGATGCCCAAAGTTCTTTAGCGGATTTCATTAGAAATGATCACTCATTAAGCGCTCGTCCATTAAGACAGAGAGAATTTGCAATTAGTTTTCAACGTGAAGCAGTAGCAAGGCTACCACTATCTCAAAGGCGGTTTGTCACCTTTATAAACCACTTATCACCTTTAATTCGTTGGATCACGCAATTAAACGAACAGGGGGATCACGACTTTCACAAAGTTTCAGCCATCGAAGTTAAACATCCTAATGTGCAATCAGGAGTATACATGTACAGAATCGAGCGCTGGTTTTTCAAAGGATTAACATCTCGTGGAAGTCTGAACTACGCTGTCATGAACATGGAATCCGGTGAGGTTATATCTGAGGAGATTAGTGAGCAGCTCATTCAAAACGGCATGCGTATCGGCTCTGATTGGGATTATGCCAAATGGAGCGATACTTCCTTAATGGACAATTACAACTGCCTTGTTGATGCTCAATTAGACCGTCTGGATGAGGCATTTTCCAGTTTTGAGGCAGAAAACGATACAACGGTTCAGATCCGCGTCCGTAGAGCATCTAACCATTGGGATAGACTAATTAGACAAAGTGAACAAGCGATCCAGACAATGATAGCTGCTGGTCGAAAAGAAAGTCAGATACGCAGTCGTAGAACACGCTTAAGCAACGAAAGGGAAAATAAGGAACAAAGATTAGCAGAAATAAAAAAGGGAGCCGAAACGAGCCCACATCAGGAGGAAATTGCAGCAGGTATTATCCGAGTAACTAACTCCAACTAGGAATAAGAAGTAATGGCAGGATTTTTCAAAAGACTCAAAGAAAGCATGTTCGATAGAAAATCGGACAAGGCTTGGGTAGATCAAATGTCATCGAAAGATGATGAGAAGATTGAATTATCCAAGACCATAGATGTCGTTCATTCTAAATCTGATGAAAGAGATCCATATTTTGTCCAAATTGGACTAGATTTCGGTACATCATTTTCAAAAGTAGTCTGCAGGGATGTGATAATCGGAAAACCTTGGATACATCTTCCGAAAAATCCCTGTGACAATGAACTCCCCTTTCTAATATCTAGCGTGGTTCATCTCGACGGAAAAGTGATTTCTCATCCCTCTAATACGAATGGAGCATATTCAGAGAATTCACTTACCCGAATAAAAATGGCTCTGCAATCTGTTGGACTGGGAACCAGCAAAGATTCTCAACTTGATTGTTTTCGCGACAAGCTACCCAATGGCTGGAATCTTTCGGAATTTGTTGAAGCTTGTGCGATTTATATATTGGGGGGAATCCTAGGAAGTACGAAATCTGAAATTGAAGGTCGCTTTCCTGGGAAAATTGATGGTGACCAAATCATGATAAATATGGCAGTTCCTGTTGCTGATGCAAACGATCCCCGGGTGGAGCAGATCTTTGATCGTGTTCTTAAAACCGCTTGGTGTCTCGCAGACCAATTGGCTAATCATCCAGAGTGTTCACTGGAGTCATTATATGATCTAATCAAGAGCGTAAATGGACGAATCAACTCGCCTGCAATTCAAGAGGCCTGCTTCATTTATCCTGAAGTGAGTGCAAATGTTCAAGGATTTATACGCTCACGCGCTTCGCAAGCTGGGTTGTACTTATTTTCTGATACCGGTGCTGGAACAGTCGACCAAAGTGTGTTCCTCTTTACCAGAAGAGATGGAGAAGATAAACTGATTTACCTATCGGCACAAGTACTGGGAATAGGTTCAAGTCGGATAGAAGAATTTGCACTTTCTAAATCCAGAAAAAGCGGATGGCGCGCCCTTGAAGATTTTCGTATTAAAAAGGAATCCGGCACACGTGATCCTAATATCCGAAAAGCAAAAACACAAATCGGTCGAGAACTCGCTAGAAGATCAAAACAAACGATGGCGCTCGCCAAACTTAAGTTAACCCGAAGAGAAGCCATTAATGAACTCAAAGTAATATTCGGTGGTGGAGGTCATTGTACGGATCCATACAAATTGCGGGTAATGGAGCAGTTTGATACGGATATTTTTCGTAGCGATCTAATTAAAATAAGAAGAAGCAATGAACCTGAATTCGATCGGGGGATGCCCGATTTAAAAACCGAATTCAATCTTCGTAATGGACAGGAAAGGTGGTCAAAACGATTATCAGTCGCGTATGGTCTTAGCTTTACTAAAGATGAATTGGCACCTTGCCGGTTGCCTAAGGATGTTCCGCAGCCAACGGAAGAAGAAATAATTCGCCACAAAGCAGGATTTCTTTATGCCCCATCTAAGGATGACTGCTAATCGACTTAATACGACAGTGTAACGATGTCTAATTTCGATTTTTTGAGAGATGAATTTCCGAAACTCTGGGAATCTGCCGAGAGTGTGGAATCTCACGCTCTTAATGATCCAAGAGCGGGGTGCTTTTATGCCCGTCGCACCATTGAATTACTCGTCTCCTGGCTATTCGAACACGAGTCTAATCTACACTTTCCGTACTCAAGGAAACTGGCAGCCCTTCTTGAAGAACCTACTTTGAGAAACATTGTTGCCCCTGAAATTCTTACCAAATTTCAATACGTTCGCCAACTTGGGAACTTGGCTGTTCATAGCGGTAAACGGATACGTCAATATGATGCTGTTCAGGCAACAAAGGAAGTATTCCACTGTTGTTTTTGGATATATAGGACCTATACACGTTTTGATCCTGAAACACTCCGCGATCTGAGGTTCAATCAGGATATCCTTCCAATCAAATCCAGTTCAACCCAATTCACGACTGAGAAACTAAAGTCCTTAGAATTAGAACTGGCACAAAAAGACGAACAACTGGCAGCAAAGAATAAGGCCCTGGAGGATTATGATGACAAGATCAAGGAGCTAAGAGATCAAATTTCCAAGGCGAAAGTCCGTAACAGGAAGCTAGCTCTAAAACACGATTACTCAGAGGCTGAGACTCGCGATAAGTTTATTGACCTGTTACTGAAGGAAGCAGGTTGGGATCCTGATTTTGATGATGGCTCAATAAAAACCTCTGAATATGAGGTCGTAGGAATGCCAAACTCTAAGAATATTGGCTATGTGGATTATGTTCTGTGGAGTGATGAAGGAAAGCCACTAGCTATCGTAGAGGCAAAAAGAGCTAGAAAGGATCCACGCATCGGACAATATCAAGCGAAATTGTACGCAGACTGTCTTGAAAACATGACCGGTCTGCGACCAGTGATTTTCTACACGAACGGCCACGAACACTGGATTTGGGATGATCAACGATATCCTCCTAGAAAAATCCAAGGATTTCTTAAACAAGATGAATTAAAGCTAATGATTGAAAGGCGGGATTCTATTGCTGATCTTTCGTTAGCTACAGTTGATAAAAAGATTGCTGATCGTTATTATCAGGAACAAGCGATCAGACATGTCACTGAAGCCATGGCAAATAGTCAAAGAAAAGCCTTGGTTGTAATGGCTACTGGTTCAGGAAAAACGAGAACAGTAATAGCCCTTTGTGATCTGCTTCAGAGATGTAATTGGATAAAACGAGTACTCTTTCTTGCTGATCGGGTGGCGTTGGTTAAACAAGCCGTCAATGCTTTTAAGACTCACTTACCACATAGCAATCCAGTAAATCTAGTAACCGATAAGGAAAGTTCTATTTCCCGAGTTTATGCGTCTACCTATCCTAAAATGATGGGATTGATTGATGACTCACCGGAAGGACTAAAACGATTTGGCTCGGGTCACTTTGACTTGGTAATTATTGATGAAGCTCATAGATCGGTTTATCAAAAATACAGAGCAATATTCGAGTATTTCGATTCCTATCTCATTGGCCTAACTGCAACACCCAGAGATGAAGTAGACAGGGATACTTATTCACTTTTCGAATTAAATAGAGGCGTTCCAACCTATGCATACGAGCTAGAACAAGCTGTGGCAGATGGATATTTATCACCTCCAAAGTTAGTGTCTGTTCCGATAAAAATTCCACAAAGGGGAATCAAGTATTCCGATCTTTCAGAAGAAGACAAAGAACAATGGGACATGACCGAATGGGATGATGAAGGGAACATCCCCGAAGCCGTAGAACCTGCAGCTGTTAACGAATGGCTCTTTAATGAGGATACCGTGGATAAAGTCCTTGAGCACCTTATGAAATTTGGCCACAAGGTCTACAGAGGGCAGCAAATTGGAAAAACTATTGTATTCGCCAAAAATCATAAGCATGCCGTATTTATTGAGGAACGCTTTAATGTAAATTATCCTCATCTGAAGGGTCACTTTGCCAGGGTCATCGATAATAAAGAATCCTATGCGCAAGACCTGATAGATAAGTTTTCCTCGAAGAAGCGAATTAATGGAGCCCCGCAAATCGCAATTTCAGTGGATATGCTAGATACTGGAATTGATGTTCCGGATATTTTGAATCTTGTATTCTTTAAGGTTGTCCGATCAAAAACAAAATTCTGGCAAATGATCGGCCGTGGAACTCGATTATGTGAGAATGTATTTGGTCCTGGGAAAGATAAGGAAGATTTTTATGTATTCGATTTCTGTGGAAATTTTGCTTTCTTCAATGAAAGACCTGAAGGAGTTGATGGTAGTACACAGGAGTCAATCGGAACAAAGATTTTCAAGCAACGTCTGGAATTGCTAGATTCTGTGCGAATGATGGATGATACTCTTGAACAACAGCTGTTAGTAGCTGAACAAAGTTCACAAGAAGCAACTTTTGAGGACAATCTTGTCAATAATCTATATTCTGAAGTGGCTTCAATGCCACTTGAGAATTTCATGGTTCGAGCAAAGCGAAAACAAGTAGAGACTTTTCAGAATAAAGAACGCTGGAAGGAACTATCTGCTGAAGATTACAGTATATTGCACAACGATGTTGCTGGATTACCAACTAAGCAATTACCAGAAGATCCTACCGCAAAGTTTTTCGATTTATTAATTCTCCGAATTCAGCACGGCATTCTAACGCATAATGCTTCGATCTTACGATTAATCGAAAGTGTGAAAACTATCGCTTCCGAACTGGAGCAAGTTCAACGAATTCCAGCAGTAAAAAAACAACTTGTTCTAATCGAGGAAATTCAAAAGGAGGATTACTGGCAAGATATCACTCTACCCATGCTTGAAGTTATTCGTTTAAGACTAAGAGATCTGGTCAGGCATATAGAAAAAGGAAGCCGAAAGATTGTTACGACTGACTTCGAGGACGAAATTGGTGAATCTGTTGAGGTAAAACTCCAAGGATTGGGAGTAGCTATAGACATCGCTCAATATCGGAAAAAGTTCCTCACATTTATCGAAAATCATGAGAATGAATTAGCATTCCAAAAGGTTAAGTATAACCAGCCCCTGACAAGACTCGATCTGAAGGAGTTGGAAAAAATCCTTTTCGAATCAGGAGATGTGGGGGACAAAGAGGAGTTTGAGCTATGTTTCGGCCAACAAGAAAATTTAGCGCTTTTCATTAGGAAATTAGTGGGACTAGACCGTGAAGCTGCAAAGCGATCATTTGATCAGTTTCTTGACGAAAGCAGTTTTAATTCTAAGCAAATCGCATTTGTTAATCAGATAATCGATTATCTTACTCAGAATGGAGTAATGGATCCGAAAATCTTGTTTGATCATCCTTTCACAAATCTTGCACCTGATGGACCTATTTCAATATTTCCAGAAAACCAAGCTGCAGAAATTATCCAGATCCTAAGAACTGTTAATTCCAGTATAAGAATATCATCCTGATTCCCTTGATTCTGCAAAAAATTCTATGGAGCAATACTATCCCATGCATATAAGTGGGATACGCTACCCGCTCGATCGAAATAAGATCCTCTCCATATTCTTGATGGGCATCCTCTTACTCCCTATCCACTAAACCGGCGTCGTGCTACAATTTAACCATGGAATTCATTACCGTCCATGAGCTATCGCGGCAGTTTAACATATCGGCACGATCGGTGAGATATCGCCTTCTGCGGCTGATCGACGCTCGAAAATTCAAGAATGGTGAGGACTACCGCCGGGAGGATTATGTTGATCCGCAGCATTTCGTCTGGAAAATCAATCCAGAGAGTTTTCTGCGTGAAACCCAACTACAGCGCACCTCCCCACCCACTGAGCCAGCTTTGGTGGTTAACGAATCTGGCAACCAGCCTTTAACCGATCGTCAACCAGTGGTTCACACTTCTGGAAACCATCATCCGGGCTCTCCTCAATCAGCCAATAATCCGGTAACACCTGGTGTTAACCACGGCTCACAATCTGTAAACCATCGTGGTAACCAATTTGCGAACAAAGCGGAAGCAACTGTTCACACAGTTGCCTTGCAGGGGATCGAACGTGAGATGATCGACATGCTCAAAACACAGCTGACAGTCAAAGACACGCAGATCAAAGATCTGACACAGCAAGTGAATGGGGTGAATGAGCTGAACTTGAAGCTGAACGCAGCCTTGCTTCAAAATGGCGAGAAGATCGAAAACCTACTTCAGCTCACAGGCGGTAAAATGGCCGAAGGTTCAACTGAAACTCCCTTGGAGGACAAACTACATGAAGGGACTCAGCAGGGCCCACAGGAGCCAAGGCAGGCAGCAGCGTGACATGGATTTCTCCGTTTGCTGATTTCGGTAAGATTTGATACAATGAAGGCAGTATGCGATCTGCCGCTGACATCATCAAAGAGAAGAACATCCAGTTCGACACTGCTTTCGATCCGGTATCCCGGGGCGGCTTTACTCAGGTTCCAAATTTCATACTGGAAGATCCGAAACTATCGCTGGGCGCAAAGGTCGTTTATGCAATGTTCCTACGCTACGCGTGGCACGATGACCAATGCTTCCCCGGCCAAAGGACACTCGGTGAAGCTATCGGAATGAGCCGCTCCCGTGTAACTCAATATGTCAGTGAATTGGAAAAAGCTGGCATGATATGTATCCAACGACGTGGCCAGGGGCGTACCAACCTATATACTATCCGCTTTCAAGTCGTCTCAAAGATGATACGAAAAAAAGCGATCCCAACCTTCAGAGGTTGATATATGAACCTCTAGAGGTTGGCCAAACAACGACTAGAGGTCAGTCCGCCAACATCTCTCTATATAAGAATATGCATTTTAATAATACACAGAAAAAGAATAGGAATCCTTCAAAGAAGGAAAAGGCCGAAACTGTGGATAACTCCACAGATATTCATTACGAATGGCTTGAGAGTCAGCCTTCACTGGCACTTGGAAACCGGCCATACGATCACGAATATGAAAAACTGCCCGTCATCGAATACTAGTTGGATTCATCAAATCGGCGTCGGCCGAATTTTTCTTTAGAATTGCTGAATCTCGTCCGTAAAGGACAAATCCACTACAAAGGATACTACATACATGGTATGTAGGGGCAGATCTGCCCCAGAGACGAATCCACGCCTAGAAAGCGCGCTACGGGTTCCCCACGTGTCGTCAGGCTCACGCCCGACTTCGCGCTTTTTCCTTCGGCTATCGGGTTCCCCCACAGCGTTATCACTTGGTTGTTCACCAAACAACGCGAAGTCGGCCACTCACGGCAATTTGCCGCGCCGACACGTGGGGGACGAATTATCTGCGATGCTTCAACTATTACGTGCTCCGCACGAACTACTACAAAACTCTGACGAGTTTGAATTACGGGTTCATGGCTCCCGAAGACGCCAAGGAAAAAGCGCCGCGCGCATATCCGCTCAAGACGCAACGAGCCCCACAAATGTGGTAAGATGACAAAGGATCATGTTCCAAAGCCAGCCCCTATTCCCCTCCGACTAATCCCAACACGTCGGAGATATCACTTGGACGCGCGCCAAGACGCAGGATGGCGATCCCACGCACAAGGATGACCACCGTGCGGTGGAGGGGGGTTGGCTCTGCAACGATGAACAAAGAAACTATTATCGGAAAAAACGCCTTATCTCCGGATATCGATCTGGTCGCTCTTCAATATGCTGATCGCCGGAACCATGTACACATTATCGGAAAGACCGGCGTTGGAAAAACCACACTGGTCCGGAATATGTTAATCCAGCACATTGCCGCAGGCGATGGAGTCGGAATAATTGATCCCCACGGGGATCTGGCTGAAAGTCTACTGGATTACATTCCAAAACATCGAACTGATGACCTCATCTACTTCAATCCCGCCGATACTGAGCATCCGGTGGGCTTGAATGTGCTCAGCGTCAAACACACCGACAAGCACCTGGTCGCTTCGGGCATACGAAGCGCACTGAAAAGTATTTGGAGCGAGTTCTGGGGCCCACGCATGGACTACATCTTTCTCAACGCTCTGCTCACCTTACTGGAAGTCGGCGATTCCACACTTATGGATGTGCCACGGATCCTGAACGACGACGAATACCGAAGCAAAATTCTCAAAAAATTACGTGATCCCGTATTGTGGAACTTCTGGATAAACGACTTTGAAACTATGGACAGGCGTCAGCGCAAGGAAGCCATAAGCCCGATTGAAAACAAAATCGGGCAGTTTATTTCAAGTGAACCGATGCGCAACATCGTTGGGCAAGCCACCAGCAAACTGGACTTTGCCAAAATCATCAACGGACAGCCGGAAAATAATCCTAACGAGGAACACTCCTACCGACGACGGTTTATTTTCATCGCAAACCTGTCCAAAGGTCAACTCGGTGACGATAAAACCAACCTACTTGGTGCACTGCTAATCACACAGTTCAAGCTCGCGGCCATGCAACGCGCAACCATCCCTGAAGAAAAACGCAATGACTTCTTTCTCTTCGTCGACGAATTCCAAAATTTCTGTACTGACAGCTTCGAAGAGATTCTCTCTGAGGCTCGGAAGTACCGGCTCAACCTTACGCTCAGCCATCAATACATAGATCAACTTACCCCGAAAATTAGATCCGCCGTGTTTGGCAACATCGGCACACTAATCAGCTTCCGAATTGGCCATACAGATGCCGAGATCATGGAACGTGAATTTGGAAAGCAATACATCGCATCACAATTCTCTGATCTGAATCGCTACGACATGATCATGCGCCCCCTAATTAAAGGAGCCGATGGTTCCGCATTCCGAGTGACTTCCCTACCTCCGATCAACACCCACTATGGTCACCGTGAAAATATGATCCGTTGTTCCCGCGAAAAATACGCACGCAACCGTATCGCAGTTGAGAAACATATTGATATCCAGCTTCGGCATGGCGGAAGTGACGACTGTTTTGTATAATATGAATTATGTCATCTACGAAGCGAAAGCCCCGACTGCGAAGATCCAGGTTCATACGCAGATTTCTGCTAACCAATCGTGATATCGAAATCATCCATCATGTCTTCCGTCATCGCTATTTAAGATCGACGCACATTCATCGTCTAGTAGGCGGTAGTAAGCAAGGAATCCTTAGACGTCTTCAGTTACTTTATCACCACGGGTATTTGGATCGTCCGCTCGTTCAATTAGAATATTTTAGTAAGCGGCACAACAAGCCGCTCGTTTATGGAGTCGCACGTAAAGGTGCTCAAATACTTATAGAGGAATGCGCAATCCCCAAAGAACGCATCAACTGGATGCTCGGTAAACGCACCAAGTCTGTTTTCTTGGAGCACACACTGGAAATCGCTGATTTCATGGTGAACATTGAAACTAAATGGATCAAAGAATCTGGCTATGATCTTATCCGAGAAGAAACCCTCCAGGCAAACCACCGAACACTTTCCCGATGGAAAGTTCAGCTCCGGCAAAACACACAGCAAGTTACCCACTACATTGAACCCGATGGCCTTTTCGCATTAAAACTTCCAGCAAAACCAAACGAAGAGATTGGCATCATCCTCGAAGTCGATCGCGGCACCATGCCCGTCACCCGCAAGAACCTCCATCACTCTTCCATACAAAGAAAACTTCTCGCCTACGAAAGACTCTGGAAGCAAGGCTTTTTCAAAAAAAACTATGGATGGAAACGAATCCGCATCCTTTTCATCATTGCATCATCAAACCCGGCCAAGCGTAAAATCAAAATTTCCAAAACCTTCGATCAATTCAAGCCTGCTCATGGACTATTCCTAATTGAAGATAATGAGAATTTCACTACAGCACTAATTCATACTTTACTAAATGGTAATTCGTAACCGAGTAATTAACGAGCGCGCAGTCCGAGAATCGCATGTGGTCAAGTTACTCAAACTGGGCCGCGTAGTTCGTTAGTCTAGGTGGGGTTAATGTTTCTTTGAGATTGTACTTGTAGCGCCAGTCTTCGATGACGACCCGGGCCTCGGTCAGGGTCAAGAGCTGTTCCCGGCTCAGACACTCTTTCCGGAACAGGGCATGGAAGCTCTCGATGAAGCCGTCCTGCCAGGGGATACAGGGATCGATTTAGAGGGTTTTTGGTGCCTTTGAATTAACAATCCTTTTGACAAAAATGCCTTAGAGGATCAAAGATTGTGAGGTTGTCGTACTCTGGGAGGCAAAAACCACGAAAACCAAGTCAAAATGAAGGCAAAAGTTATTACCATCTCGGCCGACAATTGGGACCAATTGAATCCGCAAGACGCCAACGCCAATGTCCTCGTCACCTGCGATGACACAACGCAGTGGGAGGCAACGTTCTATTCTTATCGCAATATCATATCGCTGGCGAAAAAGAACAGCACCTCTGCAGAGTTATATTTTGGGCAATATTTCTTTGCCCCCAATATGCTATTGGTTGAAGAAATATCACAATCCAGTATCTGCGATGTCGTAAAATTCCTCATAGATGAGAAAAGAGAAGTGTTTGAAAAAACCTTCCAGAAAGTAGACAGCAAGAATGAGGTGTCTGAAGGCGATGAAATTAGCCGAGGAAGAAATGGGGTCACAATTGTCTTTTAAGGCTGAATGCTAATCAGGCAGGGCTGACTTTTGACCACAAGGTTAATTGCGTCCAGTTAGATTATCAAATTCGTAGGGGGATGATTTGATTGTACCTCTAGTACCAATTAGATTTTTTTCGTGGATGGTCCGTAGTGGAATTCTCATGACTCACTCTAATCGGCAGTTGTTCGCTGAATTCCCGTTAACCAGGCTAAGGCCGGAGCGAATTACTCTTTCGGAATAGCGTGGTTGCGGTCGAACAAACAGAAACTAATAATGGTTGGCCCATACTTGCTTTCGACAAACCTCCTACCAATGCTGATATTCATTTGGACGCACATTAAACGCTCGCACCAATGCATTGGCCCGGTTTTGCCATGACCCGTGGGAACTGCTGTAACCCACCAGTGTCGTCATCCATCCAATATACTCTGCAACATTGTAACCAGCAGCAATCGCATACCTGGCACCTTCTATATCAGCTTCACTTTCATCCTGAGGCTTAGGATTAGGGCCATACTTTGCAGGCCCATAAGTAATCTGGTAAAATTCATGCCCAAATATAAACGCCCAGGTATTGAGAGAGCGATCATCCAAGGGCGGGCGCAGACGAATTAAGACCTCACCACCGACAGATCCTATGTTACATGAGCTTCTCAAATTAGGATCTACGATCAAACGGAAGTTTCTTGAAAATTTAGCCTGCCTTGCCACAGATTTTGCTATTTGCTCTAAATCGCCAACATTACGCGGATAACTGTAAACAGCACTTCTTGTCGGGGAATCTGCTACACGTGTATTTGAGTTATTGTAAATCCTGGTAGTACCACTGCGCGGTGCATCTCGTTTGATCACTTTTCGTGCACCCTCCTTATTCCGGTAGTCGTAATATCCATCGCCAATAGGTTCATCTGTTACTACAATCACGTAGCCTTGCTGTGCCAACTCAGGATTGCAAAGTTCACAATCCGGACGATAGCAATTTGTGTAGTAGTCATCAGGATAATACACACACCCAATGAACAAGGTGGTTAGGATAAGAAAGCAAAAAGTAATGACACGACTCATATATAGTTTCTGTTCGGTATGTAATTGGTTGTTCGGCATCTTGTTTGTCCTTAGCATCAAGAATTTCCACGTGAGGATGTTGGGCTGGTTTGAATTTCGGTAAATTAAATTGAGGTGCGGAAAAAATCCTATTGTGACTGAATCGCCGGTCTAGTCTGCGGCAACGGTAAGCCTTGCTCCATCGCGTTGCGCCAAAGATTCTCATCACTATCAAAATCCTCTTGGAGCATTTCCGCTTCTAACTGCTCTTGAGGCAGCGCGACGTCCTCAGGACTGCTATCCGACCTTGCCGCATAATACGCATGGAGGTTGGGGTCCTCTAATAAGCGGTTACGCGCCTCCTGACGAATGCGTTCCTGTTCCAATCGTCGTGACTCCAATTGACGCCGCCTCTCTCGTTCCCGTTCCTCTCGAGCACTTGGAAATTTAGGGAGTTCCTCATGAACAGTCCCCAAAGTACCGAGATAAACACCGGCATCCAAAAAGCCTGCTCCGGCATTGTAAACATCTTTCGCAGTGCGACAGCCTCCAATAATAAGGGGTAGCACAATGACGAGTATCACAAATTTTGTTTTTTCCATTTTAAGTAGAGGTCAGCCATTGTGTGCGCACGAGCGATCTCCTGGCGCAACCTGTTGAATGTTTCAGTTTTTGACGCCCACTCTATTTGTGACGTCTTGTGCCGGAGTAGTGTTTGCTCCTCCAACAAATAATTCAGGTGGATTGCGCAATCCCCTAACATACGGCTGTTGTCCTCTAGTATGCGGGTGCGTACCGTCAACTTCCTAAGGATCAGCTCAGCCCTTTGGTTAACGTGTGGGTTAATACTTCTGTGAATAACGTTGGTGGTATTATCGGGAAGAATCTGCACTGCCACTCCCAATCGGTTCAATTGCTTCTTGAATTCATCCACTTCACGCTCAAATCGAGCCTTAACATCCTGCATGTCCCGTCGAAGGCCCCGCAGCTCATTTGTAGCAATCCCCAACTCCCGGATTGTCTTTTCAATATCTGTCTCAATCTGTTGTTCGGGCGTGCGTGGAGGCTGCCGATGCTGTACGTTTTTTGGCGGATCCTTTTGGTTACCACTCGCAGGCAGATTCATGGCAAGATTGCCAATAATCCAAATGAGCACTAACAAACCAAGGACCGCTAATGCCCCGAAAAAGATATTGCCGTCAGTTTTATTCATGGCGAGAGGTGATGTAGGGTAACCACATGCCCAAACAAAGGGGCAGAGAGCCCCCATACCAGGAGGCTCCCAAAAAGCAGGATTCCGGAGACAATCAAGAGGCTGGCGAAGAACGCCTTGAAATACTCTAAACTTTTGGTCGTCGCCGGCATAGATCAGGATCCACCATATTTTGCTAGAAGATTGTTGAATAAGGTTTCCTCCTGATCGGTGGGAAGGGCTTCCGAGAAAGCATCGACAGATCGTATCCGACTGTTACGGTCCACGCCCCCAGATATCTGGCGGAGAACCGCATCGATATCCCGCATGCGCTTGCGAATAGACTTGTTGGCTACCGCACTGCTACCCAGAGATTTCATTTCTCGCAGGGTTACGTCCACTTCACGGCGCTGTACGTCAAGATCACGCAGTTGTGCGTTTGCTTCCTTAGCGGCAACCTCCAAACGGTCATTCAGCGATTGGTAGCGGTTCTGCTCACGGCTGCGTATCTCCGCATCTTGTCCAAAGGCGATGATCTGCTCCTGTACTTCCGCTTTTGTCAACTCCTGGCCTCTCCATCGGAGGGTGCCTCCATCCGGGATGGTACTGTACAGCGGTACCAATTCCTTAAGCAACGCATCTGCCACTTTACGTTCGTGGACAGCGATATTGCGTTTCTCCGCTACGTCCGCTTTGTTAATCGAAATCTCAATTTGCTGACCTTTCACCTGACGTTTCATGTCGTCAATGTCCTTCAGAGTTTTGGTTGCCCAAGTTTCCGGGTCTTTGGCGATACTATGGCCATTCCATTGAGTGGCCTTTTCCATGGTTACGGTGAACTTGTCCCTAATTTTGGGACTGATCGCCAGCCCAACGGCTGCCACCACTAGGACCACAATGAGGATGCCGACAATCGTGTTGCCCGCGTTACTGTTTATTCTTTTTTTCATTATCTACCTCTTTTCTTTTGGTTATTATTGTTACAATTTTGGGTTCAGATTGGTGCCTTATGCAGAAAAAGTTTAAAGTGCCGCTCGAATGTCTTGGTGGAACAGGGACCGGAGTTTCCGGGCTAAGCGGTCACCGAATTGATCTAAATTGACCCAGGGTTCAGGAAGCATTTCCTGAAGGACTTGCCAAAGCCCACTCAGGGCCATCAGATTGACGCCAGCCTCCCGACTCTCCTTCAAGAGTGGTTGGTGATGAAGGTTTTGGAGCCGCTCGAGCATCCTCAAAGAATAGCTGAACTCATTCTGGACTGAGTCCATGGCAGATCCAAACGACTGCTTAACGATGTTCCGAAGCAATGGTGACAATGGCGCGGTCTCACTTCGAAACGCCTCTGCGGCCTCCCAAAGTTTGCAATCAGGATGGACGACGCCCCTGTCCTTCAAAGATAGATAGGCGTTCTCACAGCCGACACGCCACCGGTCCCACTTTCTTCCAATCCGGATGCAGTCGCCCAACGGGAAATGTAACTCAACCTTAGTGCGATAGCGCATTTGGTAGACTCGCCGGAGATTGACCAGCCTTGTTGAAGCTTCTTCAATTCGCTGCTTGAGATGGAACGAATTGAACGAAAGCTGCAGTGACTCAGCTTCATTCAGCTCGCCTTCACTTTCCAACTGCGCATATCCCAACCGAGAAATCACTTCCGGATGCATAGGGTCTAACCTGAACATGTCTTCCAAGGCCGGCAGGTTCTCCATCGTGCCCCAAACGTTGTCCGGCAATTGGCGTACTTGTTCCCCTACAAAGTGCTCTACACAAAGGGGCGAGTCCAATTCCGGACTCACAGTTAGGTGGGCAATCCCACGGTGCGGGAAATCAACTTGGATCTTTGAATGCGGGTTGGCCTTCCCCTCAGGGCTAATGATGTGGAGTAAAGGAAAAACAAACTCCTCTGGCCAACCACTCGGGGACCGACCATGTTTCGAAACCAATATCCTGATGTCCCGAGTAAAGAAAAGTTTATAACGTAGCGAGTAATTGACTACACCGTTCTCGATAAAATTGGACGGGTGGGCGAAAACACCTCTAGCCCCGGGGAACAATGCTGTAAGAATTTGTTGGAGATAATGGTCCTCTCCAAACCTGCACAAATTTTTCATGATGGCTTCAACCATGTTCTTGGGAGGACTGTTCCACCTGACTATGAATTCCGTTCTCATTTTTGGAATCGTCCATGGGTGTTCCAGCGGTTGGCAATCTGCAGAACTGATCCTGCTGCCAAAACACGCAGGTCGATCTCGAACTTACATGATTTTCCAAATGGCCAATAACCGCTCCGGTTTGTACCCGAAGCTCTGTACTCTCGGCGCTCCAAATAAATTTTGGCAAGACCGCCATGTGCTGAATTCACCGGGGTATGGGTAAGAACCGGGCAAGCGGATTTTTCTTGCCGATCCGGTACTTGGAGCAGTGGAAAATGGGCCTGGGTATTCATGATGCATTAATAGTAAGGATAAAAAACCCTAGGATCAATGGTTTTTTCCATATATTTATATGTAAATTTACACTTTCATTTCTAGTTGCTATTCAGTGTTTTGCGTATCCCTTGCGTCGATATTTCTTAGATATCCACTAAGCTTGAAGCCGAATCTTGACATATAGTGTCTTTTTACACTTCATTTGGTGTATGAATCCAACTAGGGATACCGCCAAGAAGAACAAATTCACCCAGCTCTTTTCTGGATGGCTTAAACAACTTGGCATGCGGAGTAGCGCTGCCCAAAAAGAAATATTGTTACACATCGGCAGAGATGTGCTCCAAGGGTACCGCTTACCAAGTCCTCAGCATACATTAGAAATCCTCTCCACCCTAAGGAAATGCGGTGCTCAAGTTTCCTTAGTTAGACTAGCAACATACTTGAGCTTAGTTCACTCAGCCAAGCCGCCGAAGGATGGCAGGAAGGAGATCTCACTCTTGGATAAAGTAATAAAATTCAAGGAGCTTATCCCTGAAGCTAAAGATCTGCTGGATTATGTACTAGCCATGGACAATACAATACCACCCGACGGCCGCGGGATGGAGTTGCTAAGACAATTTCTAGAAGGCAATGAACAATCTGAAAGAAAGGAAAATTTAACCGAACACTCGGAGCTAATCTTAGAGAGTTCCTCCCTTCTAGTGGACTCAGCAATTGGACTTCTCAAAATGCAGCGTCCATACCAAATGAGATTTCTTGCTCATGAAATATATCAATTCGAAAACGAGAATGCAGACAGAATACGGAATATTTCGGCCGTTCTTAGCGACTCAAAGCTATTCCTAGAGAGCGCAAAAACGAGTGCAATGGGACAGAATCCTATAGTGGGCTACAAGTTTCTCACCAACTCGAATTTCGAAAAGCTATCCGTAATAATCATTTCAAGCGACAACAGTCCTGAAGTACGTAATGCGAAATCGATAGCGACCAAATTTTATGAGAATTTGAAGGATACGATGAAAAAATATGAAACCGTCCAAGATGGTCTCTTTCCAGATAGGATCAGTAGGAACAAGATAGAAGTCATCGTTGTAGATATCAATAATTCATCAATTCAACACTCAATAGGAATTAACAACAAATTTTCATACACTACCAAAAAAATAAACCTTACCTTGACTATAGAGAAGTGGATGAACCTTCGAAAAAAACTTATCTCCCCCGTGAACAATAATACTGAAGCGTGGAAAAACAGTAGTTTAAACATTTGGATATACGAAACCATATACACCCACGTTGGCTTGTATGACCAAACGGAAAGCAGTTCTTCTAAGATGGCAAAAACTAAAGGCGAGCAACTTTATGGAGAAATTCTGAATCAAAATGATACCAATTCTATAGTAAAATTTGCAAAGAAAATTCAAAAGATAGCTACACATGAGCTTAACTAACCTACTACTGTTAATCACATCCTCCATAACGATAGTCTACATATTGGTTTGGGGGCATGGAAAAGTACCAATAGTTTTCCCCATAGACAAAAGCGTTAATTACTTGAATAAGGGCAGCGATTTTTCAACCAGTACCGCTGCGTCTGTCTTTTCATTTGCTACACTATTAGTAGCCATATTTGACCTTTACGGTATATTTCAGCTTTGGCTCCTATGGGCAGTATTCACATCAGGACTTGGAGTTTCCCTACTAATCCCGATGATTAAACCATTGTTGAAGGATGTTTCTGAAATGTCTTACTTTCCAAATCTCCCGGAGTATCTTGGGCATAAGTACAATAAGCAATTTTTAGCAAAGGTGACCAGTGTTTTTAGTGTTCTTTCATATAATGCTGTGCTCGGGCTAGAAGTGTATGTCTTTGCTAGAATCCTTAACTTGTTAGTGCCAGATATCCCACTTTTGACTTGGATCATTGTTTTTGTTGCCACAGTTCTACTAGTATCTGCTCTTGGGGGATTTCGCATTGTTGTCCTCACAGATAAATTTCAGACGATCGCTTTATTGGTATTCCTTGGAATAAGTATTACCTTTTTATTAATCAAATTCCCTCCCATAAATGACAGCCCACTCTTATCGAGTACCAGATTTCCTATAGCTCAAGGATTAACTCCTTTCTTAATATCTCTTTTGTTAATAAACCTTCTTACATACTTCACTGACTTTAACATCTTCCAAAAGGTTGTTTCAGCGAAATCCTCGGCAATAAATAAAAGATCGATCTGGGCATCAGTAGGATTGCTAGTGCTGACATGGACCTTAGTTATTGCATGCGCTGCCGTATCGTATGAGAGGGATCCTCTTTCCTATAGCGGATTTTCCACTTTCTTAAGTCAAATACAGGCTTCCCAAGTGGTTTTGGGATTTGCAGTGGTTGGATTTGTCGCAGCTGCTCTCTCAACCGCGACGTCGCAATTCACTGCAACATCACATTTAACATACTCCCTTTTATCTAAGAAGTCGAAATCAGCACTTCCACCTTTATTAATAATGTTGCTAATCATGGCTGTTGCAATTTCTTTGCTTCTTCACTTGGAATTCACTATCTGGGATTTTATTTTGGCTGTTTATGGCACACAGCTCTCCCTTGTCCCAAGTTTTACCTTTGCAATGTACGCAAAGCGAAGCTTACCAGAATATTGGGCAGCTGCCCTCTGTTCAGTTGTGTTAGGATATAGCAGTGGGTGGATTTTTGCCTTGCTGACAAAGTGGCATGGTTTGTCCAGCTTAACCTATTGGACTCCCGTTATTTCATTTATAGTAAGCCTCTTAACTTTCTATTTTATCGTCGTATTTACGAGAAATCCACAAGGAGGAGATAGCCTTGAAGCTAGTTAAATTGTTAAACATTGAGAGTGAACAGCTATCTCACGGTAATGAGTTCATATATTTTGGGATAAGTCTTAATAACAAGTATTTCTCTGATCTCAATATTCGCGAACATATCAAATGGAGCGTAGAAAACTCAAAGCACTCTATATTAATCATTATTGCTGATGATATTCACTCCTTTAATTATCAATCTATATATAATTTGGGTGAAAAAGAGGCTCTAAAGAAAGCCAGAATAAGTGGAAAGGAAGAAAGAGCAAAAGTCGAAGAGGTCATAGGTAGCTTACCTCATAAAACCAGGGAGCTAATCAAAATTATTCATTGGAGAGATATCCATTCAGAACCTATTTTTCAGAAAAGATTGCGTCATGTTAAAGATTACTTTGCGAAAAATTTGAACTTCCAAGAAGCATGTAAGGAAGTGACCATAAAGTCACTCGGCCAAGGTTTTATTCATAATGTAGGGCAATCAAAGCTACCAATATTAGTCAATTATGTCTTATCAGAAATTGCCGCGTTCGCAGATGGCGTTTGGCATAAAGGTGATGTATACCGTCTTCATTCATATCCAGGACTATCCGAGTTAGATGACCTGCTAATAGATATAAATACATCCACCAGATTTCCTGATTTAACTAAAAACCTAGAAATTACTGGAAGAATATCAGTGATCGAAGGCTATGCCAATGACTTTAAGGAAGTAAAAGTTTCTGTCGGCGAAAGCCAGATAGACAAGAAAGGTCTAATAGCTCGCAGGCGGATTTTTGCTGGCGAGATCGTGTACTCAGTATCTGGAACCATTATTGACTGTCCAACCCGGTATACATTCCCAATTTCTAATTGTTTGTATATTGATCCCTATGGCTTTGATGGACAGTACCAGAATCATTCATGCAGCCCAAACTGTGGAATTAGAAACCGCAATCAAATTGTAGCGCTAAGAGACATAGAGAAGGGGGATGAAATCACAATTGACTACGCAATGATTGGATTCTCCTACGGCAATGAGATTTCACCTGAGGAATTATTCTGTAATTGTGGATCACCAGAGTGTCGTGGAAGATTGGGGTGCTTCCAAGAACTACCTTTGGAGAAGCGATCAAAGTATGAGGGTTTCATCTCCAGCTATTTGACAGTGGAGAAGTAAAGGTACCTTCTAAATTGTTCTACTATTGTTTTTCGCCAATCCAATGGGGGAAAATCTTTCCTCGACCTTATCGAAATCCAGGAAAATGATTGGTGTCTCATTTCTCATAATCACTCCCCCTCCAACTCCGCAAGAACATCCTCCCGCACCCGACTCTTGTAACGCGCCTCAAGGTCGCGCAAAAATCCCTCTAATTCCATAGTTCTGGCCGAGATTTCCAGGTCCGATGGAAGATCCTTCTCCCGGAATCGCCGCCATTCCCCGGAAGCAATCAGAACTTCAGCTAATCGGGCGCTGTTCCAGGAGCGGTATTTGGACAATTGCTTCTCCGGGACTTCACGTGGCTGCAGTTGATTACGCTCCCATTCAACGAGGACATAGGGTATCCGCACCTCGGCGTGAAGGGCGCGAAGGGATACCTCCAGCATTTTTCGGTACGTGTCCGCCTCTAGTTGGGTTGCGACCATCTCTTTCTCCAGCTTGAACAAATAGGTTCCCTGCCCGAATATCAAGAGGATCAGGAAGGCGCATGCAAGAGCCAGGGTGAGCGCTGGGGTGACGCCGCCGTTTGACATTTTCATACCCTGTTGCGCCGGAACAACTGTTCCACGCCTTACTGTTTAGGATGATGAGCATTTCCAAACGCTATATTGAGGACTCGACTGAGGATCACGCTGAGGTGGTTCGGTTGTGGATCTACAGAATTCTGAACACTCCCAAAGGACGCTCCAAGTTCATGAGGGGGAGTTGTTTCAGTGACGATGACGTGGCGGAGTTTATCGGGATGGGGAAGCATCTGGATAACCAACCGGAAAAATTCGATGAAAAGGCCGTGCGGGCAGAATTCAGCGAACGCGCCCGGCGAGCAGAAGAGAAACAGCCCAAGCTGCCCGATTACATTGAGGAAAACTTCTGCAAATTAGCCCAAATTGCCGGACTTAAGGAAACCGAGCTGGCGGTCCTGAAATTCATTGCCATTCGTGAGCCTACCAGCGTCCTTACGGATGCATTGGATGTCCTCGGAACTGTGTCGTACCAAAGTAGCATCGCATTAGTCGCCCGGGCACTGAAATTACCCCGAAAGCAAGTTGCCAGGGCAGTCGCCCACACCGGCCCTCTGGTACAGTGTGGATTGATCAAATACGAGGAACGGTATGGCCGATGCAAATTACCGCGATTCTTCAATGGCAACGCAGCTGAGTTCCTGATTACGGAAGATTTCGATACCAGCCGATTGCTTGCTGAAATCGTCCAACAGGCCCTTCCCCCAACGCTTTCCTACAGTGATTACCCAAACCTGAAATCAACCCTGGCTCTGCTGCGACCATACTTGAGAAAGGCCCTTAAAAACCGGGAGAACGGAGTCAATATCCTCCTCTGGGGCCCACCGGGTACCGGCAAGACGGAGCTATCCAGAATTCTCGCACGGGAGTTGCGTTGTCCGATCCACGAGATTGCCTCTGGTGACAGCAGCGGGGATCCGGTTCATTCCATCAGCCGACTGAACTCCCTCCGCCTAGCCAACACCCTCGTGGGGAAGCGTTCCATGCTGGTCTTCGACGAGGTTGAGGATGTTTTCAATGATGGGGCCACCTCTGGACCCACAACTGCCCAGTCCCGCAAGGCATGGATGAACCGTATGCTTGAAAACAACCGGATCCCCACGATCTGGATTTCTAACGACATAGTAAGGATGGATAACGCCAATCTCCGGCGCTTCGACTTCATTATTGAGGTGCCAATCCCTCCCAAGAATCAACGGGAAAAGGCCTACCAAAAGATCTGTAACAATATTGTCTCCCACTCCACTATAAAACGAATTGCGGAGGCGGAGAAGGTATCACCGGCCGTTGTCGCACGCGCCACCCGAGTGATCACCGCCATCCATGACCAGATTCCGGAAAACACACGCGACAAGGCGTTTTTGCAGTTGGTCGAAAACACTCTGAAGGCGCAGGGCCAACGAGATGCGCTGAAAAAGAGCAAATCGTCGCCCCTACCTTTACTGTACAACCCCTCCTATGTGAATACCGATGTCAACCTCACGGAGCTTGGGGAGACCCTTACCAAAGAGTCCTCTTGCCGGATGTGCCTGTACGGTCCCCCAGGAACCGGAAAAACCTCCTTCGCCCACTGGGTAGCAGTACGGACCGGAAAGCCGCTCCATATTAAGCGCGCCTCCGATATCCTTGGACCCTATGTCGGCATGACCGAGCGCAACCTGGCTGATGCCTTCAAACGGGCACATAAGGAAGGGGCCATCCTCCTTCTTGATGAGGTCGATACTTTCCTCCAGAATCGCCAGAATGCTGTCCGCTCATGGGAGGTTTCAGAGGTGAACGAATTTCTAACCCAGATGGAGGCTTTCAAGGGCATCTTCATCGCCTCAACCAACCTCATGGACAACCTCGACCAGGCGGCACTGCGCCGATTCGACCTGAAGATCCTCTTCGATTTCCTCAAGCCTGAGCAGGTCCAGCGGTTGCTCCTGGCCCACTGCCTGCAACTCGATTTAGGGGAGCCCTCCGAAGCCCTGCTGGACCGCATCGCCGCCCTCTCCACCCTCACTCCCGGCGACTTCGCCAACGCTGCCCGCCAACACCGCTTCCGGAAATTTAAGAGCGCGGAGCACCTTGTCGATGCCCTCGCAGCCGAGTGCCGCCTGAAGAAGATCCCGTCCCGGGGAAGACTGGGCTTTGGGTGAGGTATGTGATGGTTAATAGCAAATCTCTATCCACCACCGAACAGATGCCATACCTTTGATTTAGCGCCCGTGGGGATTACTCTCCAGGGCAAAAAGCCATCCCGTCCATATTCTGGAAATACTACTGCAATTGCAATTGGGACATAATACAGCGAACAACTGCACAATAATCGCCACCCCCAGTCAATAGCACCCATACCGATTCCTTGTTAGTATAAGTCAGGAAGCAGTTCATTCAGGACTACTTGCACTGAACACTGAAAGAAAGGAATCACATGACCCAAAGAAACAATACTTACGTGGATTTCAAAGTCGTTAAGGATTTTGTATCCATTACTCAAATACTTGAACATTACGGTCTCCTGGAAAGCTTGCGCAAAACAAATGAAGATCAACTGACAGGATGCTGCCCTATCCATAACGGAGAGAATCCGACGGCATTCCGCGTAAGCCTTTCAAAAAACTGCTGGAATTGTTTCAGCACTTGTCAATGTGGCGGCAATATTCTCGATTTTGTCGCGAAGATGGAGGATGTCAGCATTCAGCAAGCAGCCCGTCTTATTGCTGATTGGTTTGACGT